>CAYRYC010000001.1:0-115325 GCA_964428445.1 uncultured Methanosarcinales archaeon
TATCTTCATTTTTATCATATTGAACTCTCATGTAAAGAGTTCTATCATCAGCCCCTCTCCACTCAGTAACATGAGCATCGCTAATGCCATTACCACTATGATCAACATCTCGATAAAGAGTATCTACAAGCACATCTTTAACAGGCGTAGCAGGAACTAATTCTAAGTCATCGCAAATACAAGCATTTTTATCTGAGAAAAAATAATTCCAACTTTGAATAAACGGAACAGCAAGAAGCCCTAGAAAAATAACAGAGCCAACAATAGATTGTGCTGTTTGTTTTCTAAAATAATTTTTTATGTTTTCTAATGCCATTTTAATCTAGCACCCCATTCAAAAAATGTAATTTTGTTTCTGTTTCTTGTAAAACTCCGTCTTGATTGTAAGTATTAACAGAAATAAGATCATAACTTACGAAACCATCATTATCTTGCCCATCCATACGAGTAATAGAACACATTTCAAGGCCGACTGAATTTACGTAAGAAATTTTTACGCTATTAGGTTTTCCATCACCATCATAATCTTTTGAACTTGTTTTAATAGCATATTCTTCCTCATTAGTATAATATGGTTCAGCTCCAAGAGCGACAAGAGTTTTATCATCATCAACGTTTTTAGTTAAAGGAACAGCATCTCCTGAGGAATCATATTTTAATACTTGAAGTTTTTTGAAATTAAAATCATCAAAATCAGTAAACATTCGCGAAGGATATGATGTGTAAAAATAAGTATTATACAAATCTCTTTTATGATTTTCTGTTATTGCGACTGTTTTTTGACTGATTATTGTGGAAGGATTGAGACCGTCTTCTTTTCTTACAATTTCAGTTACTTTATTATTATCTAAATCATAAACATATTTTGTTTGTAAAGAATATTCAACATAGGAATAACCATAAGGTCTATCCGGCGCAATAACTTCTTGCAATTTGTAAGTAATTAGAGAATCAGTATAAGTATAGAACTCTAATTTATCAATGAATTTATCACTGTTTTGATCCTGCGAATTAACAAACACAGGAATAGGATCGTCTTGATAAACTTGGGCTTTTAATTCTGTAGCTAGACCTAAATACAAACTGGCCAAAACAAGCAATGACAATGCTTTTGTAGCTACATTAGGCAAATATCTCCCCGTCATAAAAGATGAAAAAGCTTGTTACTATTTAAAGATTAACAAGATATAAATAAGGAAGAAATAGAAGTAAAAATAGAAAATAAAGACTAATTAGCCTTATTAAACTAAAGTAGCGTTAACTGTAGCTCCTTGTCCAGGACGGCTAGTAATTTTAGCTTTACCTTTAGTAGTTTCAATAACAGAACCTTTAGTTAGAATATTTCGTCGAACATAGTGTCGATTTGCTGGATTATCAATAGTGTTCTTCATTTCAACAACTTCGTGAGTTTTAGCTGTAGGATCGTAAAGATTAACTTTGTCAGTTCGAAGAGTTTTCTCTTTTGAGTTTCCACCGATAGTTCTTACTGATTTAGCCTTAGTTTTTCCAATAGATGTCAAAGAAGGTAATCGCCCTAATCGAGCTAGTCGCTTTACAAGTACTCTCTTGTAACGTCCACCTGTTGATTTTCTATTTGATCGTAATTGTAGTATTGCCATAGTTTTGTTGAGAAACCGCTATTCGTTTATAAATATTCTCCTTATTAGCTCTATTGACTGAAATCATACTTTATAAGAGTATCAACA
This sequence comes from uncultured Methanosarcinales archaeon, assembly GCA_964428445.1. GTDB lineage: Archaea > Nanobdellota > Nanobdellia > Woesearchaeales > SKGA01 > SKGA01. The sequence continues at coordinate 1,707 of CAYRYC010000001.1, forward strand.
TGAGGATGATCAGCCTCTGTAACGTCATATTTCTCGATCATGTCTTGAGCTCTACACCAAGCGAAATCTTTGGTATCTTCCAAAGGCCTAAGTTCGCCAGAAATAAAATCACACAAGAATCCTAATAAAATAACTTGACGCGCAGATTTACCATCTTTATTTGGATAAATATGAGAAGAATATTCAACCATACGATTAGCCTGAATAACAATACCAAGTTCTTCCATAATTTCTCTTTCTAAACATAAACGAGGATCTTCGCCAGGTTCCATTGTTCCGCCAGGGAATTCCCAACGTAAACCGTTATGTTTATGTTCTGCTCTTTGAGCTATAAGATATTCTTCATTATGAGGAGAATCAGGAGAAAAATCATTATAGTGACTTTTCTTAATAATTGCTAAAGTTACTAACAACGTTTCTTTTACAGGTAAATGAGTCATGACAACAAGAATTAAAAATAATATATAAACATATCCCTATAATCTACCGTATTTGAAGTAATTATCAAGATCGTCCTTTTGTAATTCTATTGTATCTTCATACTTACCAGATGCTTTCTTAGGAGTCATCTTAGAAGCTCCTCCTACAGTATACATTTTCATTCTGGCTTTTGGTCCTCCACCAAATTGCTGAGCAAACTTAAGCTTCTTATTCTTGAGATACCAACCGAAGAGTAAACCTACACTCAAACCAACCAAGTGAGCCAGGTGAGCTATACCAAAACCACCACTAATAAAACCGACTAGATCAATAGCTGCAAAAATAATCCCTGCCGTTCTCATACTCATAGGAATAATGAAGAAAAATAGAACTCTCAAATTAGGAAGAAGCATAATAACAAGTCCAAGAATTCCCATAATAGCTCCACTTGCACCCACAGCAGCCATTTGCGGAGCTCCTCTTACAAATGTGTTGAAGACTGCATATAATCCACCAGCGAGTAAACCTGAAACAAAGTAAGCAAGTAAAAATCTTTTCGATCCTATTCTTTTTTCAATAAGAGGACCAAATATAAGAAGAGCGTACATATTGAACAACAAGTGAGTTCCACCTGCGTGTAAAAACATAGATGTAATTAAAATCCAAGGTCGAATGAAAATATCTCCAGAGACAAGCATAAGTGCGTTTGTGAAACCTTCACCAAAAATCATCTGCATGATGAACATGATTACATTCAATCCAATGAGAGTCATAGCTACATTCTTAATATTGAAAATAGCTTTTTTCTTACGTTTCACAACAACCATTTAGTTATGGGAGAAAGGATAGTATTTAAAATTAGTGTAAGAAGCACCGCCTTGTAGAAAAGTTTTTTATCACGACTAGTAGAGCTAGGAATTGTGATGAACATAAAATTTCGCAGCGTCGTGAATGTAATGAACGATTCGAGAACGTTAGTGAACGAAAAGCTCGAATAATGAACAAAGTTTATACTACGCGGTGCGAAAGAGAGAAGAAAACAAATAATAAGAAGAAAAATAAGAAAATTATCCTTTGTAGTTAAGGACTTTGTTGAAATCAAGCTTATTACCAATTATATTCTTCACACCCATAGGAGAAGTATGATCAACAACAACACTTAGGAAAGGCGTTTTATTATAATTTTTTTTAACAGAATTAAGAAACACTCCACACCAGTCATTTACAACAGCATATGCTTCTTTCTGATTAAAAGTAACACCTTTTTCTTCTCTCATTTTAGTAATCGCTTCTGGAGAAATACCAATAGTTGCAATTAATCCATAAGGATCAAAATTTGCAGTGTTTGTTAATTTGAATAACTCAACTGAAGATTTGTAAGCATCTGCAACAAGAAAAGAAATATCAATATTCAAAGATCCAACTCCTTGTTCATCTTTTAAATTATTAGCTAAAGCATTCCAACCAGTATCATTTCCATTCATAGATAAATAAAATAAATTAATACCTGGATCGCCACTATCCATTCTAGCTTGGAAATCATAATAGAATGAAGCGTAAGCCATGATTCCAGTTTCTCTGTGATTATATTCTTCGTATTTGTGAATCGCTGGAAATGTTCCTAAACTAATAAGGATTTGTTGAACTTTTTCTGGTAATCTAGTATCTTCAGAAGGTTCTCCTCCTGCGTTTGAACTTGCCATTGTAAAAAGAGCAAAATGAAGCATACAATAAAAGCTTATCTGAAATACATCCAAATCCTTATAAACACCTTTTCTCTCCAATCCCTTTATGAGTAGCATTAGAAGTCCAATCGTTTCAGTATTAGGTCACGTCGACCACGGTAAATCATCGGTTCTAGATGCAATCAGAGATACGAACATCCTAGCTACAGAAGCAGGAGCAATAACTCAAGCAATTGGAGCAAGTATTGTTCCAGCTGAAACCCTTAGAAAAAAAAGTGGAGAACTTCTAGACAAACTCGGAGTTAAACTCACAATTCCAGGATTATTATTCATTGACACACCTGGTCACGCAGCGTTTACATCGCTGAGAAAACGAGGAGGAGCCCTCGCAGACATCGCAGTTGTTGTAGTTGATATCAACGAAGGTTTCAAACCACAAACAATTGAAGCTATTGAAATTCTCAAAGCAGCAAAAACTCCTTTCATCATCGCTGCTAACAAATTAGATCTTATTCCTCGATTTAGAGTTCCAGAAGATAAATCAAAACCTATTCTTGGTATGATTGAAGATCAAGAATCACAAGCAAAATTAACCATAGACAAAAAAATGTATGAGCTTGTTGGTCAAGTTCATCAAAACTTTGGTCTTTCATCAGAAAGATTCGATCGGGTTGGAGATTTCACAAATCAAATCGCAATTATACCTATCAGTGCAAAAGCACACATAGGACTTTCAGAATTATTAATGGTATTAAGTGCACTTGCACAAAAATATTTAGAGAATAATCTTATGCTTGAGGAAGATGGTCCTGCAAAAGGAACAATCTTCGAAGTTAAAGAAGAACAAGGTATGGGAAAAACACTTGACGTTATTATTTACAACGGAACCCTCAAAACCGGAGACACAATTGTCATCGGAGGATTGAACGGAGCTATCGTCACACATGTACGAGCATTGTTCGAACCAGAACCCCATCATGAAATGAGAGATCTAAAATCAAGTTTCAAACCTGTAAAAAGCGTAACTGCTGCAACAGGTGTAAAAATTAGCGGACCAGACATCGACGATGTTCTTAGTGGAATGCCAATTATGAGCTGTGAAAAAAACGATGCAGCAATCAACGCAGCGAAAGAAACCGTACAAAAAGAAATAGATGAAGTTCAAGTAGAAACAGATACAGATGGAATCATTATCAAAGCAGATAATATAGGAAGTCTAGAAGCACTAAGTGTTCTTCTAAAAGAAAAAGGTTTCAAAATTAGAAAAGCAAGTGTTGGCCCAATAAATAAAAAAGATGTAACTGAAGCAGAAAGTCATTACGACAAAGATCCTCTTCATTCAGTAATTCTAGGATTTAATATTCCTCAAGAAAAATCCTCAGACAAAGTTAAAATTATTATTTACGATGTTATATATCATATTATCGAAGACTATGAAGTATGGGCAGAAGAAGAAAAGAAAAGAATCGAAACAGAACAACTCAAAGATTTAATGAAACCTGCAAAAGTAGAAATTCTTGCAAACTGTATTTTCAGACAAACAAATCCTTGTGTCATGGGTGTTGAAGTTCTTGGAGGAACTCTGGCAACAGGAACTCCGTTAATGAAAGCAAACGGCGATAAACTTAACATAGTAAAAGAAATGCAATTAAAAAAAGAAAACGTTCACACTGCAGAAAAAGGAAAACAAGTAGCAATCTCTGTAAATGGAATCACAGGAGGACGACAAGTCAATGAAGGAGATATTCTTTATACAAATATCTCTCCACCAGTATTTAGAGAATGGAAAAAGAATGCTAAACTATTAACACCTGATGAAAAAGAAATTCTAAAAGAAATTGCAGAAATAAAACGAAAAGAAGATTCTCTATGGGGAATGTAGGCAAATGGTAAAATTATCTGCAATAAAAAACATTAAATTCCCAATCAAACTTTCTATCCTGTCAAAAGAATATAATCAATTGATCAATAAACCAATGATTTTGCAAAATAAATTGCTTAAATCAATTATTAAAGAAAATAAAAATACTCTTTATGGGAAAAAATATAATTTCTCAAAAATTAAAACATTTAAAGATTATCAAGAACAAGTTCCTATAGTAAAATATAAAAAAATAAAAAAATACATCGAGAAAATCCACAAAGGAGAACAAAACATTCTTACAAAAGAAAAAGTTATATTTCTAGGAACAACAAGTGGTTCTTCTGGAGCGCCTAAATTAATACCTGTAACTATAAAAAGAAAAAAAACATTTAGAAAAGAACTTTCTTTATGGGCTTATTTCTCCCTCAAACAACTTCCTCAACTATGGAAAGGAAAAACACTACATCTAATAGGAGGAGAACCTAGAACAATTTCTAGAAAATCAGTTCCTCATGGAAGTATAAACAAATTTCTCTCAAGTTACACTCCGAAAGCGTTTAGAAATAAAGTCGTTATCAAACAATCAACATGGAACGTTCCTGATTATGAATCTCGATTACGAATGATTGCTAAAGAAGCATTGAAAACTCAAAGTATCAACCACCTAGGATTTCCATATCCTATAGAAATGACATTTTTATTCAAATATATTCAAAAACATTGGAATAGTTTATTACAAGAATTAACACTAGAAGGAAAAACTAGAACGGTAAAAAGACTTAGAAAAATAAATAATAAAAAACCAATAAATATTTGGCCTAAACTCGCAGCAATACACATGATTAAAACTGCAGACCAAGACATTTATTTGAAACAATTATTCCAAACCATTGGTAAAAAACTAATTATTAAAGATCTAGGTATTAATGCTACAGAAAGTCGATTAACATTCGATCTAAAAAGCGAAGGTATTGCAGGATTCTTAGCAGCCAATGTAACACTATTTGAATTCCAAGAAAAAACAAAAGATGGTTTTAAAGATCCTGTTCTTCTTGATAAGCTAAAGAAAGGAAAAACCTACAGAGTTATAATCACAACTGTTGATGGGCTTTATAGATATGACATTGGAGATCTTATCAAAGTAATAAGATATGAGAAGAAACTACCAATAGTGCAATTTGCCGGCAGAGATAAACATCTTAATTGTTGCGGAGAAAACACACCGCACAACTTACTAATATTCGCAGCCAATAAAACATTCAGATCAAAAGCCATCAAAACATACACTGTTATGCCCAATAAAAATTATTACGAAGTATATGTAGAGTTTGAAAAGAATCCAAATGCAAGTCAAATAAAAGCAATGATTAAAGTATTTGACGAAACATTGCAGAATAATAATAAAGAATACAAATTACTAAGAAAAAAAGGCAAATTGAAGACTACTAAACTAAACATTCTTAAACAAGGAACTTTTGAAAAGATTTATACAAATAGAATTTGGAAAAAAGGAGAAACAAAAGCAATTAGTGTAACAACAGACAAAGCTTTCAAGAAACTACTCGAAACAAAATGAAACCAGAAATCATAATCCTAAACTCTAAGGATAAAAAACTCCTTAGACAAGCTCTTGATAAACAGTTTGGAGTCTCAGAACTTCCAGACACAGTCTTCTTCTGCTTGAACAAAAAAGAAAAAGTCTATATGATTAACAAAGAAGTGTTTGATATAGATCACGATGCTTTCAGAGTTAATGCTTTTGGAAATTATTTCGGAACATACATGACAGATGGATTTAGATTATCCATGGAAGGATCTCAATTAATAGGTTCTCTCGCTACAAAAAACGTTCTTGAACTAACAAAAGAAGAAAGAGACCTGTGGATTCAAGGCTTTGAGTTAGATAAAAAAGTTGAAACTAAAGATGAATCTTCCTATGTTCTAATTAAATTCAAAGATGATTTCTATGCATGCGGTAAAGTCAAAGAAGAAAGTATTATTAATTATGTTTCTAAGGCTCGGAAGTTAAAGAAAGTATTCGATCCTGAAGCGGAAGACGAAGAATAAAAAAATTACTTCTTCTTGAGAGTTCTCTCATACTTTGAAAGCATTGATTTAAACTCTTTTGAGGAAGCTCTAAGCTCATCAAACGAACCGTTTGCAATTATCTTACCTTTCTTGAAAAGATATATCTGATCAAATAAAGGAAGCAAGTGTAGCCTGTGAATTGAAGAAACAATTGTTTTTTTCTTGAATGCCTTAAATATTCCAGTATAAATATTCATTTCGTTCTTTGAATCAACGCTACTTGTTGGTTCATCCATTAAAACAATCTCTTTATCTTCACTAGCTAACAATCCTCTTGCAAGTGCAAGTCGTTGTTTCTCTCCACCGGAAAGATTAACTCCTTTCTCTACAATTGAAGATTGTAAACCTTGAGGTAATCGCTCAACAACTTTATCGAATTTAGCAAGTTTAAGATACTTATCAATTTTCTTTCTCTCTCTGTTAAGACCTAGAGTTATGTTTTCTTCGATTGTTGTATTGAAAATCTCAGGATCTTGAGGGATTAAAGCTATGTTGCTACTTATTCTTGCGAAGCCACCTTTAATGTCTTCTCCATCAATAACAATTTCGGAGTGTAAGGAAGGATGAAGTTCTCGAATAACTTTTAGAGCAGTTGTTTTACCGCTACCACTAGCACCTACGAACGCAACTCGTTTTCCTCTTCGCAGAGTAAATGAAACATCATCAAGGTGAAGTTTTTCCTTTTCATCTTCGTATTGAAATCTTAGATCATTAACTACGATCTTTTTCCATTTAGTTTCGAAAAGTTTGATTTGCTTTTTTGCTTTCCGTTCACGAAACAAAGTAGAAATTCCTTCTACGTTAGCAACTTGAGTTCGCCATTTAACAATGTCACCATATCTATATGCAAAATGATAGAAGATTCCGCCAATAATACTTACATAGCCATAGAGTGCGGCCAAATCACCAATCATAATAGTGCTTCCCGACATGTAATGAGAGTAAATATATATCCCTATAACTAACGCAATCATAACATGTACACAAATAGAGACATAGAACCATTTCCATTCATTTACAACTCGCGTTTGTTTAGCATAAGAATAGGGTTTAAATATTTTTTTAGCAAGCGACTTCGACATAAGTTTTTCAACCCTCAAAATCACAATAGTAGTTATATTACTAATAGCATCATAAACCTTCGCAGATATATCATTTCTCATTCTATTAAGACGATCATATCTTTTGACCAAAGTTCGATCCATTCGCAGAGCAATAGTTACAGCAATGAAAACCATAAACAGAACAATTACTGCAGATGGAAAGTCAAATGTTAAAATTACAATAAAACTTACTAAGAATTTCATAAGTGCATGAACAACTTCATGGTTGTGTTCACCGAAGGCATTAAGTCCTTCTGAAGCCTTATTTATTTTATCAATAGTATCTCCTGAATGATGATTTGTGTGCCAACTAGCAGGCAAAGACATCACTCCATCTAATAAACTTCTTTTAAAATTAGCACTCACAATAAAAGTATTTGACCGTTGCATAACTCTTGCAGGACCATGAAAAGCCCAGGAAATTAATTCAATAATTATGAAAAGAGAAGCTAAACCTAAAAGCATAGGCAAAGTTTCACTAGTCAATCCTCGTAATTGAATAATATTCAACATTTTTGCTAAAATCAAAGGATACAATGCAAATAACCCTTGAGAAATAGCGGCCATAAAACTATACAAAACAATCTGCTTTTTATTGTTTGAAAATTCCCATAATTTTCGGTACATGAAAAAAATAGGATTTCCTTTGTAAACTTTTTTTTGTCTATTCATTTCTTCTGTATTGGATTGGGACATTTTTCTTTATATTATTTGCGCTTTAACTGCACAATGAAGATTAATTAATCTAGAAAAATTAAAAAAGTGTCAATTTCTACAATAAAATTAATCCAGAATACATCAACAAACCAAATGCAATTAATTCTAGTGGAATAAGAACTAAAGAAACTGTTGCGAAAATAATTGCTAATTTTGCATCTCTTCGGCTTTCTGTAGAGTATTTACCTTCAGCAATATCTCTAAAAGAAAGAAATGCAGAAACATAAGAGAATAAAATCATTCCCCAACCTATCAAAGGAATCCAACCTAGAAACAATGCAATAATACCTACAATTTTACCTGCTTTTGCTAGAGGTGATTTAGGAAGTTTCTTTCTTGCCATTTTTCATTTCATTCAAAAGGTCAACCCGATGAAACCAAGTTTCATAGTTTTGCCATTTTTCTTTTATTTTTCCTACTGCGTAATTCGACATTCGTCGAATCATCTCCTTAAGAGAATGAATCACAACAGCAAGACGATCTCTTTTTTCGCTCCGCTCAAAAAGTCGTCTCACTTAATTACATTACAAGGCAGTAGTTGATTCTAAATTATATTTCCAAAGACTGAACCGAGTGCAGCCATAAAAATAATATACAATACTATTGATACTAGCGTAAACGCAGGAATATATTTAAGTCCTCCTCTAATATCTCCTTTTTCAATTATGGAAATAATCATAGAGGAGCATATACCAATAATAGCCAAAGCCATTACAGAGAATCGTTTAAAGTGATTTACATCGATATTAACATCAAAATTTATTGGCATTGACGAACCCGCTGCTCCTCCTGCAAGAGAAGATCCTAGATTCTGTGTAAAACCAATTATAATATTAAGTAACTGATAAGCAAGAGCAAACAATGCAGGAGCAATCACAACAACAACAGCACCAATGAAAATCATATAACTAACAGTTGCCGCAGCCATTTCTGCTTTAAGTGCTTTTGACTTCTTCATGGTTTGAATAACTTTGTCAATAACCTGTACAATTTTTCCACCGCTTTTAATTTCCCCAATAATCAAATTCATATTTCTTTTAATACTTGGAGAAGGATACTTCATAACAAATGAAGATAAAGCTTCATCTAGGTCATTACCAGTCATAACTCGTTTTGAAACGATAGTCATCTCTTCTGCAAGAAGTTCGAACTCTGGCCTGATAGAAGCCCATAATGATTGTTCTAAAGATAAACCTCCTTTTAGGTTTGTAGATACTAAAACTAAGAAGTCAGGCATTTTCATTTCAATTATTTTTATCCTTTTGTAAATCTTTATGTTAATGAAGAAAGATATTATCAAAATAACAACAGCAATAATTGTTCCTTGGATTACAGCCCACAATATGAAAGCTAGGAAGAATACTAAAATCGCATTCATGCCTGCAAGAAGAGGATAAACAAAAGGAATGAAAAGAAGATATGTTAATATTGCAGTAACAAAAAACAAGATTCCAAATAAGTGATAAGGAACATCTCTAAAACCAGCAGAAATAAGATAGGATCGCAGGCTAGCCCTTACAGGCTTTCCAAAAAAAGACTCAGGAATAAACGCCTTTCCGAATTCGTTGAAAATATCTGCCATCTCTACACATCCATGTTTGGCCTTGCGGCTCTAAATAAAGTAATAAATACAAATTGTAAAATTGCAAGAAAAACTGCAATAATTGAAAATGAAACCATATTAAGCTCAATCGAAATCAAACTAGCAATAACAACAAACAAAGTCATACCTAGACTAGGAACAATAATAGCTCCAAGCATGTAAAACATAGTAAGACTTGAAAGTTTTTTCCCATAACGCAAAATCTCAGTTAATTCTTCTTCAGCAATCTCATCTAGAATAGCATCTAAGAAATTTGTAACATCAACACCGATTTTTAACGCGTTAGTAATTTGAAATAAAATTTTCTTCAAATGATTAGAAGGACAATACTCAGTTGCTCTCTCGAGAGCAGTTTCTAAAGGAGTCCCTAATTGAATATCTCTCATAATATCTTGGAAATATTCTGTTGCAGCACCAAAGCCAGAAGATGCTTCTTCGATTGCATTAATCAAAGGTTTTCCGCTGTTTAGTTTAATCAGCAAAAATCTACCAGCAAACAATACTTCCTTATCAATATCTTTAGCTCGTTTTCTAATTCGAACATCGACTTTTTTCATAGAAATTTTGAAAAAACCAAACCCTATGACTAAACCAACAAGTATAGGAAGAAAAATACTAAGTTTTTCTTTACTAAGGATAATGAAGGCAAAGAAGGCTGTTGCCAAAGCAATCATGACTGCCGCCTTAAAAGATTTTTTGACGTACTGCTCTGGCGTGCCAGCTATCTTTGCCATTCGTAAGCGTTTTTTTAGGAATTTTTGCTTGTTAGTTAAATAAGATATAGTACCCATTTTCTTCGTTTACTTATTTTTGTGGGCCAGGAGAAGGAGGCGCACTTGTCGGAGGAGGAATCTTTTCTGCCACCGGCGGTTTAATTGTTTGATTTTCTTTATGCAATTGATTCAATTGATGAAGTTTATCTGAATGAGATGGATCTGCAGCTTGCTGAACTGAAGCTTGAACTGGAGCTTGAGGAGCAGTTTTTGTCTCAGGAACAGGCTCGGGTTTAGGTTCTGGTTTAACAGGATTTAAGAAAGTAGGATTGTTAATGTCCAAAATACCCATATAATAACGAGACATGATTTTTCCAATCTTTTCAATATCGTATATTTTATTTTTCAACATCCAAAGAAGAATACGTTTTTTATCAGAAAGATCTTTTTGAATCTCTGGAAGAGTAAGACCTGTGTATAACTCTAATCTTTTGTAAAGAACTTTACTATCATTTAGCTTTTTCAAAATGTCATCGTGAGCATCCAATTGTAAAAGAACATTAGGATCTCCATTTTGAGTAATTTCTGCTATTTGTAATGTTCGTCTTTTACCTGTTCTTCTATTTCTGTTCTGAATACAGATAAGACCAAGGGACGAAATCATTTCTTTAGGAATATCAATAGGAGGATTGGTTAATCGCACTACAACTTCTTCTGAGTTGTTTGCGTGGATTGTAGCATATACTGAGTGACCAGTATGCATTGCTTCTAAAAGAACCTGAGCTTCTTGCTTACGTCGAATCTCTCCTACAATAATTCTATCAGGTCTCATACGAAGACTGTTTACAAGCAAGTCAAGCATCTCAATTCCTCCTTTACCTTCAGGGTTAGGAAGTCTTGTCGCCATAGGAACCCAGTGCAGTTCTTTTGGAAGAACCAACTCTCGAGTATCCTCGATTGAAATAATACGTTGATTTGCAGGGAAGAAGTTTGCTAATACGTTAAGCATGGAAGTTTTCCCGGAACCAGTTCCTCCTGCTACTAAAACAGAAAGTTCCTGTTGAATACAAAGCCAAAGAAATGCAGCTCCATCAACGGAAATAGTATTTTGTTCAATGAATTTTGTAATTGTCCACGGATCTTTAGCGAACTTACGAATAGTAATTGTATTTCCTCTAGAAGAAATCGGTGAGAGTGTTGCGTTCACACGATCTCCGGATTTAAGGTGAGCATCCATCAGAGGATTTAACATAGTAATTTCTTTTCCTACATTTCTACCAATCATAGAAGAATAATGTCGGATACGAGCTTCAGAAACAATTTTAATATTAGTTTCGAGCCATCCGAACTTTTTGTGATAAATATGGACTGGTTCATTATGACCATTAATAACAACCTCTTCTAATTCAGGATCTGCAAGAAGAATATCTACTTTCCCAAAACCAAGATTCTCTTCAATAAGATAATTTGTAAGCATATGTTCTGTTTTTTCATCAATATCTGGGAAATATTTTCTTAACAAAGATTTAATTTCGTGTTTGAATCTAGTTTGAATTTGATTAAGATCATTTGATTCGAAGTTTTCTATCGCAGAGAAATCAATTTTCCGTACAAAATCTTGCCGGATCTTTTCAAGAATCAATTTTGTTGTATCGCTAATATTAGTTATTGAAGCCGTATATAGAGGAACAGGATAATCATTATATCTTACTATTTCTATTTGAATAAGAACATCATTAACATTAAGAGAGTATTTGTCTAAGAGGGTTTTTTCCCCTGCCCGTTTGTGGTCGAATAGTTCTGTCATATTTTCACATCTTTTTTGATGAACAAATAGATTTGTTTTACGGAGATGGCTCTTCGTCCCTCAGAGACATCATAAAAATCATCTTGCATAAATCAGATGATTTTTGAATTCTGCTCCAAGGTAAAATCAATCTATTTGCTTTTTCATAAAGCTAATGCTTGTTGTAATCGTAATTTAATACCAAGGTGTGTTGGATAAAGATCTGCTAGAGAGATAAGTAACTTTAGAGACTTTGCTTTTTCTTTTTTCTTCATAGCCTCAAGTGCATCTACATATTTTTCCATGGAGTCACTACTCATTTCCTTGTTTTCATGTTTTTTCATAAGAACTGCAGGTTTGTCTGATACATCTATGAATTGGTCTTTGGATTTTGATGTTGAAGATATTTGTCCTTTCAATGCCAGTGAAAGAATCTTTGCTGCGTTTTGTAATTGTTCATAGATTACTTTCTTTTCATCGTCGTGTTCTTTGAGTTTAATTGCGCGTGATCGAACATCTTCATAAAGTCCTTTTGCTTTGTCGTAATCTTTTTGAGATAATGATTCTTTAAGATGGTGAATTTGTTCTTCAATCAGAAGAACTTCAGGAAGCTCTTGGCTTCGTGTTGAAACAATCACTTTCTCCTTTTTAAGTTCAGGAATGAGTTTTGGAATAGTTTTAGACTCTAGCTTAGGCTCCGGTTTAGGAAGCATAACGGGTTTAGCAGGAATATCACTAATAATTTCTTTAGAAGTTGAAGGTTTAGGTAAAGGTTTAGGCTGAATTACTTTAGTTTCTATTGCAGGAACAAATTCTCTAGGAGCAGGCATCTTGCGTTCAACAGGTTTTTCTTTAAACTTAATGAGAGAGATTATTTCTGCTTTTTTATTCTTTAAAGAAATTATTTTTTCTTGAGCAAGTTTTGCTTCTCTTCTTGCAAGTTCAGCTTCTGACTCTGCTCGCTTTAATTCTCCTTTCAAGATAACATGTTCTTCCTTAGCAAAAGCTTTTTTATTTTGTAATTCTCCTACAATAGTTTTCAAATCAATTATTTCATTTTTAAGACGAAGAATATCAGCACGATTAGGAGATTCCATCACGGTTTTTTGTGTTGGCATTGAAGCTCTTAATTCTTGCATTCTGGTTTCTAATTCTTGTTCAACAAGTAATTTAATTTGAGTTCTGTCCATCGATTGCTGTGAAGGCGCTCTAGCAGCTTGTTGCACAGGCGCAACGCTTACATTCTGTTGTTTGTGAAGTACCTGTTCTTGAACTTCTTTAGGAGCATCAATTGTAGGAGTAGTTACAGGAGAAGTTTCTTCATATGTGGAACCAGAGGATTCTGAAGGAAATAAATCTAGATCTATGGTAACATTTTCGTCTGCTGGTTGAACAATGAACTGTTCTTGAGCTTCTGGTTTAGCTTCCCCATTATTTGCTTTGGCAAGAAGAAATGCAGTTTCATCTACAGCAGCTTTACTTTTTGCTGCAGTTTGAGAATCAAAGGATTCAAGAAAATTAAGAGCATCTTTTTTTAGAAACTCATCTAATTTCATTGCAGACCACCTGCTTGCAATGTTTTTCTTGTATATGTATCGAAGGCTTGTTCAGGAGATTCTTTAATAGGATGTTTTTTTGCTTCTAGCAAGAAAAATTCTTTTTGTCTTTGAACTGCAGCTAAGAGGTGTTGTTTCCAGAGAACTTTAACTTGATCTTCAGAAATCTTTTTCTTTTTTGCTGCATCGAAAAATTGTTGTCTAAAAAAGTCTAAAGTAACTAAGTCTTCTTTTGATTCAGTCTTTTCTTCAGTAGCTTTATTTAAAAAAATATAAGGCTTAGTAAATTTATATTCTAAACCAATAACTCTTTCTTCAACTAGAAAATCCACCCATAATTGAAGTGTTTGTTCAGAAACTTTAATTGCAGTAGCGACATCTTTGAGACTGAGCTTTTCCTTATCCGCTAAAAACGATATAAGATCATCTACTCCGGTTTCTACTTGTGCGTCAGTCATAACGGAAAAATAGCAAAAAACCCTTATAAAGATTGTTAACCATTGGATAGTAGTTTTCGCATAATTATCCCTAGGGTGGGGGAAAAACAGAGAATTAAGAGACTGTGTATGTCGGAGAAGGGTTCCCCATGTCAATAAGATAAATTTCTTGAAGAAGCTGATCTGAAGGAATACCAGGACCACCAATTCGTTTTATGCTTGAAGTAGCATATGGGTTTTGATTTAGAAAATCATACTCAATACTTGATGAATGGTTATCTTGATAGACAGGACGATTAAGAAAAGTTTCATTCGCCGGAAGAATAGAAGCTATACCATAAGGACTATTTTCAGGGAAACCTGTGGAGTTCGGCAAATTACCATTAAACAAATCAATTACTGAAGGAGATCTATTGTCATTGAAATAATAATCATTTTGTATGAAATCTCTTACAGCAGATTGATCACCATTAAATCTAGCAATCTTATAATTATGACCAATAGGATAAGGAGGATACTGTATTGTTCTATTTGCAATAATTGGATGAGCCATACCATTCATAGGAACATGTCTTTGAATTACAATAAATCTATTCCAAGAATAACCGCTTCTTTCAATATAAACATTCATGGACAAATCTATTGTAAGCTCGAAAGGACTTTGTTGAGAAAGTTCTGCATCTACATTATCATAAGATATAGAAACATTGAACGTTTTCGAAGCTAAGAAAAATAAATCACTAACATATTTTGAGAATGAAAAGTTATAACCTACACCAGGAAGAGTAATACTGCTATCGCAAGGAAGAGGGGTTGCATTTATAGCAGAATTATATACATAAGTTGTTCCTTCAAAACAAGATTCAAATGATTCGGTGAAATTTTCAAAATAATAAGTTGAAGATACTGAAGAAATTTCTTGCTGTAATAAAGAGAACTGAGCCAATGAACCATAGGCTGCACGATCAACCGCATTAATAACTAATCTATCAAAATCTTTTACAAAAGAATCTACACGAGAAACTTCTGCTTTGATAATAGGAACTTTACGATCTAAAGGAACATGAGTCATACTTGAAAAAATAAGAATAAACAAAATAGACATCATGATAGCAATCATCGAGAAAACTTGTGCCCGTCTACTCATTGCCATACGACCACCTCAGAAATTACTGGCTCTAAAACAAAAGTGATATTGGGAGCAAGAGAAGTTATTTTTCTTCTTGAAAGTTTAGTAACGCTCTCATTGTAAAAACCAAGAGCTGCGTCTCTTTCATAAATAACAGTTTCATTAATAGAATATGAAATTCCAAATGTTGGCGGAAGCCAGGATGTTGCATTACCAACAAGAAGAGCAGAATGATTCAACCAAAATTCCTCTCCATCAACAAGCCCAATCCATTCTGAATGAAGAAGCCAAATATACTCATCCAATGTGAGATAAGGATTATAAGTTACATTATTATATCGCAATAAATTTAATTCAGCATTGTTTGTCCCTATATCTTGAAGTTCAGTTGTGAAAATATCAGAATAAACGTTATCAATTGTTTGTGTGACGCCTTCCATTGAAGGAGTGAAGGAATTAAAAGAGAAGAGCATGAGAATAGAAATTAAGAATATAAATGATCCTATCATAACATCTATTAGAAAAAAGTAAACTCCTTTTTTGTTCCTTAGAATAATTCACACCTCTTTACTATAATACAAATTAAATAGTTTAAAAAGCTTTGCGAATGTGTCTAAATAGCTCTACAAGCAACAATTTTATAAACATCCTCGTTAACAGCTAATCCATGAAGGAATACATAGGATTCATCGTTAACGCCCACTACGAGATTGTAGAAGAAACTTGCAAACAAAGTGAACGCAAGGGTGAGAACGAAAGTAAACACAGTGAACAAAAAGCAATAATTCATATCTATGGGCGATTCAAGAACGGAAAATCCTTTGAAGCAATAACTTCAACAGCAGCATATTTCTTTATCAAAAAAGAAGACGAGATGAAAGCTAAGAAAATTCTCCATATAGAAACATCTCCAACAGAACTATGGAATCTTAAAGAGGAAGAAGTTGTAAAAGTTTCTGCAAATAGTCCTAAAGATGTTCCTAAACTAAGAAAACTTTTCGAAGATCATAATATTCCTTGTTTCGAAGCAGACATACGATTTGTTCGAAGATACTTTATTGATAAACACATTCTTTCAACAATCACAATAAAAGGAGAATCAAGTGCAGGACAATACACTGATTTGTATTTTGATCATCCAGAAATATCTCCAGGGCCAAAGGAGAATCCTGTTGAGCCAACAATGCTTTCTTTCGATATAGAAACAGACGAAGAAGCGAGCAAATTATATTCTATTTCATTATATAGCAAAAAAATAAAAAAAGTTTTTATTGTTGAAAACGCAGCCATAAAAAAAACAAAACTGAAAGGAGCAGAAGTTTTTAAGAACGAAAAAGAGCTATTACAAAAATTCATTGAAGAAGTTAACAGAGATGACCCTGATGTATTAGTCGGATGGCATGTAATTGATTTTGACTTAATGGTACTTGCAAAGAAAGCCAAAGAATACGACTTACCATTCAACCTAGGGAGAACAGCAAATAATTCAACACTAAGAATTAACTCCTCATTTTTCCGAGACTCAAGTGCAAACTGCGAAGGAAGAGTAGTTCTTGATGGCATTCAAGTATTAAAATCATCATTTGTAAAGCTCGATGATTACAAGCTAAACACAGCAGCAAAACATTTCTTGAAAGATTCAAAACTCATTACAGAAAATAATCGTGGCGGAATTATAAATAAAATGTATAAAGAAAAACCGCAAAAACTTGTTGACTATAATCTAAAAGATTCAGAATTGGTTTTTAATATTTTTCACGCGTCAAAAACATTTGAACTTACAGTCCAACGATCAATGTTAACAGGAATGCGAATGGATGAAGTCAAAGCAAGCATAGCAAGTTTTGATTCATTATTTTTACGAGCATTAAGAAAAAGAAATCATGTTGCTCCATCAACCCGATCGGTTAACGATGAAGAAGGCATAGGTGGATTTGTCATGGAATCAAAACCAGGAATTTATGATCAAGTTATTGTTTTAGATTTTAAATCTCTGTATCCTTCTCTAATGCAAACATTCAACATAGATCCGCTAGAATATGCAGGAACTGTTGATGAAGTTAAGAAAAAAGGGGAAAATCCTGCAGACACAAGCAAATATTCTATTTCACCAAATGATGCCGTTTTCAAAATAACTAAAGAAGGAATTTTGCCGCAGATGCTTACAGAATTATTAGCTGAAAGAGCAAAAGCTAAAAAACAAAAAAAAGATCTTTCTCAGTACGCAATTAAAATTTTAATGAACTCTATGTATGGAGTTTTAGCTAGTCGTAATTCTAGATTCCACATTCGAAACATGTCGAATTCAATAACATCATTCGCGCAGTTTTTTATTAAACTAACCGCAGAAGAACTAAAAAAGGACGGCTACGACGTCATTTACGGAGATACTGATTCTGTATTTATAGATATTAAAACTAAAGATACAAAAGAAGCTGAAAAAATAGGTCATAAAATTGAGAAAGATCTTAATGAACATTTTACAAAATTCATTAAAGAAAAATATGACCGAGAAAGTATGCTCGAATTAGAATTTGAAAAACAATTCGTAAAATTCTTCATGCCAACAGTTCGTGGTGGAGAAGGAGGAGCAAAGAAGCGTTACGCTGGACTTAAACTAAGTATAGGTGAACACGATAAGAAACCAGTTATGGACTTTACAGGTTTGGAGTTTGTTCGACGAGATTGGACGGATGTTTCAAAAGAATTCCAATTAAAATTACTTAATCTTGTATTTAGTGAAAAACCTGTTGAAGATTTCGTAAAAAAGTTTGTCGAAGATCTGAAGGCAGGAAAATACGATGAATTGCTTGTTTATAGAAAATCTCTAAGAAAAAAAGTTGAAGAATATACAAAAACAACACCGCCACATGTAAAAGCAGCAAAGCTTCTTAAGAAAATTGAAAGTAATTTAATTGAATATGTAATTACTAAAGATGGACCTCAACCAGTACAAAACACCAAATCAGCACTTGATTATGATCATTATATTGAGAAACAAATTAAACCTATTGCAAATAGCGTTTTAGAATTGAAAGGAACTACGTTCGAAGATGCTGTGAAAGGCAGTAAACAGAAAGGTTTAGGCGGATTCTTTTAATCTAGTATCCAAAAATAATTCATTTCAAAACCTCTTTCATTCATTCTCGATTCAAAATCTTTTTTATCTAACTCATTAACTTTAAACTGTGCCTTGATTTGATTATTATTTTTATGCAGTTTGTATCCTCCAGGTTTTACATTTCCACAATTATATGTATAAAAATCACCACCGAGAACATTTCTCATATTTAATTCATGAGTTTCTCTTGTTTGTAACCATCGCCCTATCAATGGTTCTGCTAACTTATAAGTCATTAAAGCCAACTCATATTGCTGATTAGTAACTAAATTAAAAGAAGAATTCTTTATTCTGGGAGTGCCAAACATTCTAGGTTTAAATCCATATTCCAATTGTAAATATCTTGCTTTTGCTATTTGCATCAATACATCATATTTGAAATCACTAAGACCAAATAGACAACCTGTTGAGACTTCTAATCCTGCCTGCATTGCTTTGTCATGTGTGTTGATTCGTTCTCGAAAATTTGATTTATATTTACTTCCCTGATGCAAATTATGAAATTGTTTCTCATCAAGAGTTTCATCCCATTGAACTACACCCCAAAGACCTGCACGTTTTAATTCATCATATTCTTCTTTGGAGAAATAATTTGAACAAAGTAAAACTCCAGAACCAATTTCTCCTTGTAAACTAGATTCCGCTTTGGAAATATATTCTCCTAATTTAACAGCAGAGAAATTTATATCTGAAGATAGCGTTAATTCAATCACTTTATTTCCTTGTGAAATAACTTCTTCAAGTTCTGTTTCAAATTCATCTATAGATAGGCGTGTTCTTGACAATTTAGAAGTATTTGAAAAATCACAATATTTACAAGCATCAACACAATAATTTGATAAATATATTGGTGCGATGTGATTGAGAGTTTTATTTTTTGGTTTTGAACTTATATTTTTAAATTTTTTATAAAAAAGTTCGTTTAACTGAGTGAATGTGTTATTAGTTGTAAAAAGAATTTTAGCGTATGTTTCTAAAGATGTTGATTCTGTATGTACTAAATCACATATTTCACTTGTATCAGAAGGTTCTTTTGTGTTAGAAAGGATTGTTCTCACTTTTTTATCAAGTTCGTCATATATGTCGCTAAACATTTTTCTTTCCTCTGACAGCCACCCATAATTCACCTACAGGATCTATTGAAAGAACATTTATTCCTGCAATAGTATAATATTCAGCAATTTCTTTGCTACTTGGTCGTCTCGTGTTTTTATCAGTTACAAGTTCTGAGTCTGTCAAATGCACTATATTGATTCCTATTGAGAGATAATATTTTTTAAGAAACTCAGTTGTTGATGACTTACTATTCCAAAAAATGGAGATGATTTCTTCTTGAGTTATTCGTTTTTGTTCTTGTAGAAAAGTATTTATTGAATCTTTTTGCATGCATCCTACAAAGTTGTATGTTGAATATGTTGTTGTAAAGAACTCATTTTCAAAAGTGGTGTTGGATGCATTTTTAACTAAAAATGAAATATTTTGTATGTTTTGTTGCTCTTTTGCTCCTTTTATCATTCGTTTATCAAAATCAATCCCGTAGAATTGTTTATTTTCAAAAGTTCTTGCTAAATCTAGGAGGGGTCGTCCAACCCCACATCCAATATCAAGGATTCTTGATTTTGAAGAAAGTTTCTTAATTATGTTAGACAAATATGTTTTCTCGGCTTGAAACGTTCTAGCTAAATCAGGTAAAGGATGATTAATTCCTTTAAGATACGCTTCATAATAATTACAACGACTCATTTTATTACTTATAAGTGGTTTTCTTTATTTGAAACTTTTTATTGAAAATTTGCACAAAAAGAGAAAAATTTATATAATAATGTCTTTTTGTAACATATTATGATTTTAGATGTAAAAGATAAGAAATTGCTTTTTGAAATAGATTTTAATGCAAGAAGAACCTATGCAGAACTAGCTAAAGTTCTTGGAATGAGTAAAAGAGGCGTAGAATACAAACTTCAAAATCTGGAGAAAAAAAACATAATTTTAGGATATTCTCCAATAATAGATATAACAAGCTTCGGGTTTAATTATTACAGAGTGTTCATTGAGTTTCAAAACCTTACCAAAGAATTAAAAAAAGAAATAGAAAAATATATTCGACAAGACAATAATATTGGATGGGCAATCTGGACATACGGAACATACAGCATAGGATTCACCATATGGGCAAAAACAGTAACAGAATTCAAAGAAATAATAAACAAATTCTACTTCTCGTTTGGAAAATACATCAAAGAACGAACAGAATCAATAGCAACAGAAGTACAATTCTATAAAAACAAATTCTTACTGAGCAAAAATAGTGAAGACGTCCTTATTATTAAAGAAAAGAAAAAACAACAAAACTACGATGAATTGGATATAAAGATACTAAAAGAAATTATTAGAGAGCCTAGAGCTAAAATAATAACAATTTCAAGTAAACTAGGAGAACCAACAAAAAAAATAAGTTATAGATTGAAAAAATTATATGTTAATAAAATACTTCTAGGAGTTAGACCATTACTTAATCATCAACTATTAGGAAAAACGTACTATAAACTTTTCATAAATCTAAATAATACAAATAAAGAACAAATAAAGAAACTAGAAACATATGTGGCCAATGACAAAAAAGTAATATATATAGTAAAGGCACTAGGAACTTGCGATTTTGATGTTGAATTAATGGTCAATTCAAACGAAGAGCTATTTGAGTTCATAAACAACATACAAGAAAAATTTCCAGGAACAATAAAAGATTATAAGACAACAATACTAACTAAAACAATAAAAGCAAAATTTTTACCAGAAAAAGTAGAATTTAAATAATCACTCAATAAATTCAAATCTCTTCATGGTTTTACCATCGCGTTCTATTGTTTCTAAGAATTCATCTTTTGGACGAGTCCACAAAGATCCTGCTTTGAAGTCGCCAAAATCATGAAGTTTCTTGTAAATAACTACATCCTTTAGAGTTTCACTGTCTTTACCTACGCCAATAACTTCAACTAGAAGATCTTTGAAATGTTTATATTTACCTAATTTAACTTCAGACACAAAATCACCACTAATGGAAGCTTTCCATGTTCAAATAAGATCTAATATGATCTTGGAATTTACTATATTGAGCCTTAGATCTTTCAATAGCTCTGTTGATATAACTCTTAAAGACAAATCTGTCAATAACAGTTCTTAAGAAATAGAGAAATGCTTTTTGTTCGAAACTTTTATCATAATCTGTTGCTAGAAATACATCGGTACAGAATTCAATTTCTCCTTTATACATTTTAACACGTTGATTATCTCTTTCAACAACAGTTTCTTTAAGTTTAAGACAAGTAATTTTTGTTTTCCATCGAATTTGTGCAAAATCAGAGAGATCTTTTTCTCCATGAATTTCAACAATAATTTCTTTTCCTTCCTCAAAATTCTGTTCCATATGTTTTTTTTCATAGGGCTTGTAATCCTGCTCCATAAGCCAATCTGTAGCAACTCTATAAACTCCTTTCACATCTATAAGACCAGCATAAGAAAACTTTTTCTGCCAAAGGATTGTTCGTAATTCTGCCATTGTACGTTTAAACACACTCCATCTTTAAATGTTCTTTGATTAGTTTATCAAGCTCCCAAACCAAGTGACGAATAAGAAGAATGCCAGTTTGAAAGTTTTCAGAATGTTGTAATCCGCTTGCCCAGTAATCATCCAGACGAGATTTCATCCATTCAAGCAAGAATTTCTCTCCTTTCTTTTTATCCTTCGTTGCATAGGCGCCAGCATAATCAAAAGATACTTTGCAGTTAATGCTCATTTGAATCTTGCCGTCAGTAACTACTTTCTTTTCACCATTTACATCGATTGTTCTTCTCTTAGTGTCCCAAGTATGACCGTCAATTTGAAGGTCAACTCTAACATAATGAGAAACTAAACGCCATCCCTTAATACGAAAATCTGCTTCAGCTCCACCAGGGCCAGCTTGTTTGAACTTAAATCTAGGTTCTTCTACTTTTAAATCATATTCAGCAAAATATTTTCTAATCTTTGCTAAAAGACCATCATAGTCATAAGTGCCTCTAAATCGAATAAGAATAGGATCTCCAAAAGCAGGAACTTCATCAACCATGAATCAAATTGGATAAAAGAAGTATATAAAGCTTCCTGAGAAGAATTTGTTCTTAAAAAGCCTCAAAAAGGCATAATAAGCCCTTTCTAGTGATACTACTGGACAGAAGTAACAAAACGAAACATTTATATACTAGCGAATTCCAAATATCAGTATGAAACTAGATATTCCTCTTATTCGTCAAGCAAAAGAATCTTTTGATTGCGGTCTTGCAAGTATAGCTATGATTCTTAAGTATCATGGAATTGAAAAAGAAATTATTGATATCAAAAAAGAACTTACAATCCATAAAGATGTAGGATCATATATATCAGAGCTAGGAACGTACTTTCTAAAACAAGGATTTGATGCAAACATAGTTACAATGAATCCTCATTTATTCACAAAACAACTCGAAAACAATTCTCCCAATCAATTAATATCTCATCTAAAAGAAAAAAGAAAGGAAATGAAACAAGAAATATCTGTCAATTCAGTAACATATTTGATAGATTTTTTAGAGCAAGGAGGAATAATTGATGTCAAAATACCTTCAGCCGAATACATTAAAAATGAAATTTCACAAGGAAGACCATTATGTTCATGGGCAACAACTAATTTTTTAACAAACAATTCATCAAAATTTAATTATCACTTTAATGTTATCACGGGAATCGATAATAAAAATATTTATGTTAACGACCCAAGCCAAGACGCTTATGGTGGCAAAAAGCAATACGCTATTAATGATTATTTATACGCAATACATTCAACAGCACATGTTTGCCCAGAAGCAGCATCAATATTAACAATTAAAACAAACAGAGAAAAAAAATGAACTTAAAGCATTTAGAACAAGTTTTGGAAACTCCTTATCTAGGAATCGTATCATTCGTTAGACACGGTGATAAAACCAAAGAAGGTCAATTATCAGAAAAAGGTAAAGAACAAGCTCGAAAACTTGGTCAAAAATTTAAACAAATTCACAAAGAAGGCAAAGTATTTTTACGATCAAGTTCAAGCGATATGGACCGAGCAAACGACACAGTAAAAGAAATATTTAGTGCTGAACCAAAATATAACAAACCAATAAGTAAAAATATGCAAGTAGAACCATATTTTTCTAACGAAATTATGGAAAAATATGTAAAAATCATGAAAGAAGAAAGTGAAGTTGCAGGATTTGATTGGTTTCTTAATTCTTCACATGGAAAAGACTTAGCAAAACACTTTTCATACATACTTAGTTCAGCAAGTCAAGACGCTAAAAAAATCACAAAAAAAGATTTAAATTTCCATTATATTCACGGAACACACGAAGCACTTCCAGAAGCTTTGCTAAAAAGAGTTCTTATCATAAAAGAAGGAAAATCAGGCTTTGATAGCATCGATGATATTGGCGGAGGTCTCAAACTTGCAGAACCTATAAATTTCATTCTAGGTATAGATAATAAATACAAAGTAGAAATGAGAAACAAAACATACAATGTTGATATGAAAGCATTAAATGATCTAGCTTCTCAATATACAGAATAAATTTTTATTTTATTTTAATTTTTTTCTAAAATTCTCACAATGCCATTGTCAGCATCGACTTCAACTAAGTCTCCATCCTTAAGAACTTTTGTTGCAATCTTAGTTCCTATAATACAAGGAACGCCTAGCTCTCGAGAAACAATGGCTGCATGACATAATAATCCGCCTTCATCAGTAATAAATGCGGCTGCACGTCGCATACCTGTAATTAATTCCGGCGTAGTCATGCTTGCAACAAGAATTTCTCCTTCTTGAAGTTCATCAGCGTCTTTTTGAGTATAAGTTTTTTTTACTCTTCCTATAACCTTACCTTTAAAGGCAATAGTCCCTTTTAGTTCATTAACATTTTCTGTAAAAGGTTCAAATTCAGTTATTCCTTCTCTTTGTATAAGTTTGTCCACTTCCTCTTTTCCAAAAACTTCTTCATATTTACCATCATCTAAAATCAATGCAAAATATTTTGCACGTTCAGTTAAATCTTCTTCAGGTAAAATCTCTGTTTCTAGCCAAGTAACAAATTCGTCTTCAAATAAATTCATAATCTTTTCTTCATTAAAACCAAGATTTGTTAATGTTTTTCTTAAGGCCCAATTAGCACGTACTAAAGCAGATTTACTCTCATCAAACATATATGATGTTCTTCTTATAATATCTATTAACCAATCAATATATTCATCATCATATTTTGGAACTTCATTAGTTATTGGTTTTTGTTCTTCTTTAAGTGGACGTTTAATTTCATAAATATAATTTTCTGCTAACCATTCTTTGGCCATGTATTCTGAATGAATAAATCCAAAAGATTCAGCAAGTTTTTTTGCTTCATTTTTCATTTCTTCATCATCAATCAATTCTTTATGATATTTTTCTTTTATCTCGTTGATAGCATGATTCTCTTTGCTAATCGTTGTTAGTTTATGAGGTATAGTAATATTTAATTTAACTTTTTCAAATTCTTTTTCACCTAAAACAAATTTTAGTTGCTCTAAAGCAATTTGAGTCAAATAATAACCAGAAAACATGAAACCAACTTCTTCCTTATACGAACCAGAAAATTTCAATAAATCATCTTTTTTAGAACTTGGAAGAAGTTCCAAATCTTTTTCAATAGTATCATCTACTTTAATTAAAATTTCATAGACATCAGAATTTTTCTTTGAAATTAATTCTTTGAAATTAGTATCAAAACAAGCTTTTGTAGATTCGAAATCAACGGAACTTTTCTCACCATAAAAAATAGCCAGATATTTAGGATAATTAAAATACAAATTGTTTATCTTCGTTCCTTCTTTCAAGATACTCATCATACTTGACCAAGTTAAAGGAGATAAATTTCTTGCTCCTAATTTCGTCCATTTGATTACAGAAGCATCATTCAATATCTTAACAATGCCATTATCAGCATCGACTTCGACCATATCGCCCGTTTTAAGAATTCTTGTAAGTCCCTTTATACCTACAATGCAAGGAATCTTTAATTCTCTTGAAGTTATAGACGCATGGCATATTGCACCACCATGTTCGGAAAGTATTGCTACAGATTTTTTCATAGCAGGGAGAAAATCAGGAGTGGTTGTTGAAGAAACAATAATTTCATCTTCTTGGAATTGTCTTACTTCATCTATATTTTCAACACAACGAACTTTACCTTTTACTTTTCCAGGATACGCTGTTTGACCTTCAAGTAAAGTTTTCCCTTCAACATTCTCTTCCTTAATTTCTATGTTGAATTTTTCTTTAACAGCTTCCATAGAATCCTGTAATTGACCGTCAGTGTATACAAAACCTTCTAATCTTTTTCTAAGAACATCATCTGAAGGTAAAATTCCTGATTCTACTTCTTCTAAAGAAATAACGTCAACGAATTGTTGTTTCTCAGGAAAAAGTTTTTTCAAAGTGTTTCTAATAGTTCCTGTTGTTCCTGGAGCTAGTTGTTCTGTTTGTTTTCTCACTATAATAAGATCTTCTAAAGGTAAATTCTTTTTATCGTAATATTCAATCGCCCACCACATGCAATCCCACCAAGCCCATGCATCTCGGATGTTCTTTATGAAATCTAAAAAATCTTCTTTGCTTAAAGCAGGTTTATTGAGAATAATATCTTCAACTTTTTTGTAATGTTTAATAGTTTCTTCTTTCATTACTTCTTTATCGAACTTTCCTGCCTGCTCTATCTTCCAATCTATACCTTTAGGATTATAGTAATAATATAGAAGATTATTTTTTCGTTCGAAAACACAATAAGGATGAAAAGTGAATGGTTCGTTTAACCAAGGAACGTCTCGTCTTGATTCTTCCTGATTGGTTAATTCTGCAATAATTAAAGGAAAGTCATGATGCATTAGTTGAGTGTATTCTTTTTTTTTATTCTTTTTTTCAAGAATTTTTACAATTCCATTGTCAGCATCAACTTCGACGAAATCGCCATCTTTGAGAACTTTCGTTGCAATTTTAGTTCCAACAACACAAGGAATGTTGAGTTCACGAGAAACAATAGAAGCATGACAAGTTAATCCACCTTCATCTGTAACAATTGCAGATGCTTTTTTCATTGCAGGTACAACACTTGGAGTGGTAGCTGTTGATACTAAAATATCTCCTTTATTCATTTTATGCATATCAGCAGGTTCATTTATTATTTTCACAATTCCTTTTGCAAAGCCTTTACATGCCAGAGATCCTTTGATACTGTCCACATCCTCCAGGGTTTCTTCTCTTTCAAATGTTGAAATAAAATCTTGCGCGTCTTGGCCGTGAATAACAAGAACACCACCTTCTTTTTTAGAAAGAATTACATGAAAATCATATAGACTATCCAAAAGATCGCTGTCTACAGATCCGTTTGCAAGACCTTCTTTGAAAAGTTCAGGAGTAAGACCTCTTGCTTGATTAAAAGAAATGTTAAGACGTTTAGCAATTTCTTTAAACATCATTTGCATATGATAATAACTTTTACTCTGGTGATCTTTTCTTCTAGGTTTTGCCCAAACTACTTTTCCTGTTAAACGAAGAATCATCTCGTTAAACTCATCCGGCTGAAGTTTTTTTATTATGTCCTCTCGTTTTTCACCTATTTGTTTTCTTTTTAATCTTATTTCAATTAATTCTTCTTGGGGAGTTTTATTTTTAGAAAGATTATCCTTAATAAAATCTAAAAACTCTTTTTCAGTAAATGCAGGTCCTGCATATACATAATATATCCAAGCATATTTTTCTGTGTGTTCAGAAAGTTTTTTGAAAAAATCAAGATGAGAAGTTTTCAAAGATTCAACTGTTCCTTGCAAGATATCTTTACTCCATTGCCCAGAATAAAACTCACTCATCAATTCTAAAAGAGCTTCTTCTTGATCTTGAGCATAGGAATTATATAAAGGATAAGTACATATATCATAATACTCTTGAAATTCTTCAACAGAACTTGTTTTAGATTCTAAAAACGATTTCATATTTCCTTCAACAAAAGAAAAATCTCGGAAATCCATTATAGAAAGTATCATACCATAAGCATCCAGCATTTTCATTTTATAACGAAATTGTTCGTACAAAGAGAATAATTCGTCGTTAGAAAAAGTTGAAAAATCTTTTGTAAAAATATTCTCTTGACTCCATATATTAAATACATCTCCCATTTTAAGAGTTTTATCAATTAATTTTTCTACATAATATCTATCTGCTTCAATATATGTTTTTAATTTATTGTGAGCTCTAATCCAAGTATCCATATCAACACAATAATCCAATTTTCTTTTTCTACTTGCAATACCGCCCATCAATCGCGGAATATCAAACTCTTTTGCTTGTATTTCAAAAGATTCCATCCACAAATAATTTCTAAACATATGAGAGTTAAAATCATTTGCAACACTAACTAAATTAGCGTCAGTATATACAAATCCTTTTTTCGAACTAAGCGTTGTTATAGGTCGACTTTGCACAATGTAGAATTCTCCGCCTTCCATAGCCCATTCTATATCCACAGGAAAACCATAATGTTTTTCTATCTTAACAGTAAGCTTAGATAATTCTACGATTTCATCTTTAGTAAGAGCTTGTTTAGAACCTTCTGATAAAGTCAGTTCCTTCCAAACATTACCACCACCAACATCACGAACAAGTTCTCTAGGCTGCTCATTAATTTGAACATCAGTAAAAGACCAATCTCGTTTATCAACAACATAACTATCAGGAGTTATTTGTCCAGAAACAATAGATTCGCCAAGACCGAAACCAGCCTCGATAATAATTTGATCATAATCTTGAGTAACAGGATGAACAGAGAAAGCAATTCCAGAAACTTCGCTGGCAATCATTTTCTGAACAACAACAGCTACAGAAATTTGTTCATCATGCAATTCTTTTTCAAAACGATAAGCAATAGCACGAGGAGTAAATAAAGAAGCCCAACAAAGTTGAACATTCTTCAGTAATGTTTCTTCAGTTGTGTTCAAGAAAGAATCCAATTGACCAGCCCAAGCTGCGTCTGCACTATCTTCAGAAGTTGCTGAAGAACGAACAGCGACAAAAGGAGCATTAAGATTTTTGAATTCAAATAAAATTTCTTCTTTTAGATCTTCAGGAAAAGCTCTACCTTTAATCAAACCTTGAATAGCCTCGGAAGCAAAATCAACAGTATGAACTGCCTCGGTATCTACTTTATCAAGTTCAACTTGAATCTCAACTTTAAGATTGCTTTCTTCGACAAAACGATCAAAAGCAGAAGACAAAACAACATAACCAGGAGGAACAGCAATACCCGCTTGAGTCATCTCTCCAAGAGAAGCTCCTTTACCTCCAGCAATATCTACATTCTTGCTGTTCAAATCAGAAAATCGTTTAATAAAAACCATAAAAGTACTATATTCACCCAATATATAACGTTTACTATATTAAAGAAAAATATCCTGTCGAAGTGATAAAAATCAAAGATTTTCAGCATGCCAAAAATTATATTTTTGAGCACTATAGCTCCTCTCGACTTTTTATTTTAATCTCAGAAAATAATTATATAAAAATAAAAAGAAAAGAAAAAAAAGAACTAATCTAAAGATCTTTTGCCATTACTGTCTTTCGACCGTTTGCTTCAGCTCTTTGAACAGCTTTAGCAACAATTTCTCTTGTGATTTTGTCTAGTTCTTCTGCGAAGTCACCAGCAACATTGTAGTCACCAACAACATCTTTAATTTTTGCCTTTACAACTAATAAATCTGCCATAATTATACACCTCACTATTTTACATAGTGTTTTTTAGGAAAAGATCTAAAGCTCCCTAATAAACCCACCTCAGGAAGCCCCCTATTTAAAGTTTTTGGTGTTCTAAGCGTTTCATTTATAAAGGAAGGCTTGTTTTGAGTTAACAAGATGAAATATGGAATACTCCTCAGCGGAGGGAAAGACTCCGTCTACGCAGCATATTTGGCATCTAAGGACAATGAAATTAGCTGTGCGATTACAATCAAATCTCTCAATAAAGAGAGCTATATGTTCCATACTCCTAACATAGATTTAGTCAAATATCAAACAGAATCAATGGAAATCCCATTAATAGTTGCAGAAACCCAAGGTGTTAAAGAAGAAGAACTTACAGATCTTAAAGAAGCTATTGCAGAAGCAAAAGAAAAGTATCAGCTAGACGGCATTGTTACAGGAGCTGTAGCTTCAGTCTATCAAGCTGAGAGAATACAAAAAATCTGCGATGAACTTGGTCTTAAGTGCTTTAATCCTCTCTGGCAAATTAACCAAATACAATTGTTACAAGAATTATTAGAAAATAAATTCGAAGTTCTTATTGGAGGAGTATTCGCCTATCCTTTTGATGAAACTCTTCTAGGTAAATTCATTGATGAAGATATTATCGCTATGCTCAAAGATATGCAGGAAAAATATAAAATCAATCCGGCAGGAGAAGGTGGTGAGATAGAAACATTCGTTACTGATTGTCCTTTGTTCAAAAAGAAAATAAAAATTCTAGAAGCGAATACTGATTTTGAAAAACACGCAGGAACATATAATATAACTAAAGTAGAACTTGTGGATAAAAATTAATCATGTGTAAACCAGAACACTCGTGTTCCGTCTTCATTAATATCATCTAATCTGCAAAAAGCGAATCTTTCGAACTGAACTACATCACCAACTTTCAAATCTCTAATATTTGGTTCGCAAATAAGTTTCTGAGTTGTAATATCAGGCATGAAAAGTTCTGCGTTCTCAAGATCATCGGTTTTAGGAACGAATTGAACAATTCCGTGCTTATCAGAAAATGCTCGATAGTCATCATAGGCAGAACTTACAAACTCATATTCTGTTTTAGAAACTTTCTTGATGTTCATAGCATCCTTTAATCTTAGGAAACCACCAACAGGAACTTCATCGTGATCTTTTTTCTCAATGAAATATTTTTCTGTTGCTATTAATTGTCTAGCGCCTTTATCATCTTCAGGATGATATGCCAGAGAAAATGATTTGATATCTTTAGGAATTTTAGAAACTAAAATTTCAACAGGATCTCTGATAGCATAAAGTCGCTTAGCATTTCGATCGAGGATTCCTCGATTAACCGCTGCAAGAACAGAGAACTCTAAATTTGTTTGTGTTTTGGAAAGTCCAATTGATTGAGCAAGTTCATAGAATGCTTCTTTGACAATACCTCGTCGTCGAAGAGCTCGAATAGTAACCAGTCTTGGATCATCCCAACCTATGTAATCTCTAGTCTCAATTAAAGCTCTGATCTCTCTACCCTGGGTTGTAGCTCCAACAATATTGTAACGACCGTAATGTTTGTATGTTACTTCTGGAAATCCTAATAAGTTTGCAATATAATTTTGTAATTCAATTCTAGAATCAAACTCATTTGATCGCATAACATGAGTAACTCCACAAAGACCTTCTTCGATTGCAGTTTCAAAATCATACATTGGCCAAACTTTGTATTTGGTGCCAACTTTGTAATGGGAAGCGTAGGATAATCTATAAATAACAGGATCTCGCATGACAGCGTTCTTATGTTCCATGTCAATTTTTAATCTCAAAACAACAGATCCTTCTTTAAGATCTCCAGATTTCATTTTGTCCCAATGTTTTTGATTCTCTTTTACTTCTTGATTTCTATGAATACAATCCTTTCCTTCTCGACGCATTAATTTAATATCTTCCTGAGGACAGGAACAAACATAGGCTTCTCCTTTCTCAATAAGTTTTTCTGCGAAGCCATAATATTTCTCCATGTTATCGCTAGCGTATTTTATTTCATCTGGTTTAATTTCCAAGAAATTAATAACGTCTTCATGAACTGCATCAACAAACTCTTGAGATGATTTCTCAGGGTTAGTATCATCGAATCTAAGGATTACTTTCCCAGCATATTTTTTAGCGTACAAATAATTAATGAGAAAACTCATAGCATGACCCATATGATTATACTTGGAAGGTTCAGGAGGAATTCTCGTTACAACTTTACCGTGTTCTGCATTAGGTAAATCTGGGAGAGAACTTCTCTTTTCTTTTCTCTCTGCTTTTTTTTCCTTTTGTTTTTTTTCAAAATCAGGATTTATCTTTAAAAGTTCAGTCTTTTGATCTTCAAGAGAAAGAGAATTAACTTCTGCAACAATTGTAGCAATTGTTTTAGAAACATCTCCCATAAAATCCTTAGCTTCAGGATGTTCTTTGATAACAGCTCCAACTAGAGCTTTAGGATTAGCAGTTCCTTTGAACTTAATTGCGTTCTTAAGAGCTTCTCTACGAATAGTATCTTCAAACATGATAGAAGAAAGGTAGAAGACTTAGTTTATAAATTTAGCCAAGATGTTCCAGATAAAGATTTTTTGCATCTCCAACTTGAGATAAATAATCAGTATGAACGGAGGGTTTATTGTATGAAACTAGACGTTCAATTAGATTATTTAAAGAAAAGTGATTCATTCTAGGGAAAAAATCTTTAGCAAGATCTACAAAACCTATATCAAAAGGAATATCCTTATCAAAAGGAAATATTTGAATTGATTCAACTAAAGGATTAATGTTCTTATATTCTCCTTTATTAATAATAACTCTATTTAATTCTTTGAAATCTAGAAAATACTGCTCGTCATTATGATCAAAATTAACAGCAAAATGCAAAGAATAAGAGCTATATTTATGATAATATAATTCTTCAACTAAAAGGTCAGGAGAATAACCATTATCTTTAAGAGCATGATAACCCACAAGAGAGAGATCTAAACAAGGATTAAGAAAACAAGAATCTCCATCCTCTAAAATCTTCTTCGTGCTTCTTCTAGCAAAATCATCTCGTATTTTCTCATTAGACCACTGAACTCGTTTTACAGCAGAGCCTGTCCAAGAAACCAAATCTGATAAATTGGCATATAAATCTTTGTCGCTGTTAAATTTGAAATCTGTATTAAAAGACATTTTTAAATCAAAATGACAAAGTATTTAAAAAAATAACGGAAAATAAGGGTTAAAAAGGTGAAAAAACGTGGAAAACTGTATATTTTGTAAAATTATCAAAGGAGAACTCCCATCGAATAAAATCTATGAAGATGACGAATTCATAGCATTCCAATCATTAAATCAAACAGCTAAAGGGCACAGTCTCCTTGTTCCTAAAGAACATTCTACTGATTTATTAGATATGAACTCTGAATTAGGATGCAAAATGACTGCAGTTGCTCAGAAAATTGCTAAAGCTACAATGGATGGACTAGGCGCCACAGGATTAAATATGTCATTCAATGTAAGACCTGCAGCGGGGCAAGTCATTTTCCATACTCATATGCACATCATTCCTCGATATGACAATGACGGCCTGAAAATGTGGCCTGAAGAAAATGTCAGCGAAGAAGATAGAATTCTATTTGCAAGCAAGATAATCAAACATCTTGACTAAGTTTAGAATCAGTTGCGGAAAAGTTCTATTAAAAGTACGGGAGCTTTGACGAAGTCAAAGTTCGGAGTAATGAAACATTACGACAGAACGTCCGCGAGTGAAATTTTCTGAAAGAAAAGTGCGGGAGCGGAGATTCAACCGAGCAAAGCGAGCGTTGTGCCAATAACTATGTTATCGAGCATGAACTATTCAAACGACAAAAACGTACTTTTTAGAATAAAAAGTGCGGGAGCGGAGATTTGAACTCCGGACTTCCACGGTGCATCACCAATTGAATAATCATCGACAATAAATTGTCTCATCGCTCAATTGCGTTTATGAGCGTGGCGATCTAACCAGGCTGAACTACTCCCGCGTTCAGTTCCTTGAAGAATCAGATATTATTTTATAAAAGTATTGATAATAAAGAAAAAAATACTTATTCTACAGCATCAGCTGTTTCGTTAGCAAATACTTCATCTACCACATCAGTGGAATTAGTACTATTTGGAACATTAATAGTTAGAGAAACTTTTCCTCCAGCAGGACCTCCATCACCAACAGGAACTTCCTTAATGTCTGAACAACCCATCATTAGAGCAGCAACAAGCACAATTAACACTAAAATTATTACATATTTCATTATTATACCTCGCAAAGTTTATACAATTAGAGAACAAAAAGCATTTATAAATTTTACAGTAAGAAACCATAAAGTTGGATAGCCACTAGTACAGTTGCTACGAATAATGGAGAAATAATGAATCTTCGAGCCAGTTTAATCACTCTTGTCTTCTTATACATGTCTTCTTTCATAACAAAGATTTGATTACTATAATCCTCAATAATCTGTTTTTCTGAACTTGTCGTTTTTTGTATATCTTTGAAGAAATCTTTCTTTGCTTCTTCATGAAATTCTTCCAATGAAAGGGGATGAAATGTCTTTGTAAGGTGTGTAGGCCTGAAATTCTCTGCTCTAAGGAGCAATAGAACACCAACAGCATTACCAATACCAATAACACCTATGCTAATCTGAAAGAGAGGAGCTAAAGCCACAAAACTAGCGCTTAATACTTCACTAATTGAAATTGTTAAAATAAGAGCTGCTACAGCAATGAGAAAAGTTGTTTTTTGAGCTAAAATCATGTCATAGTTGATGTGTAAATGAGTTACACTATTAAGATAAGTAACTTTAGCCTGCTCAGGCACCTCTTTTTCTTTAAAATTAACAACCATGTATGACCATAGTTAGGAGAAAATGGTTTATAAATGTTCTTTATCCGCAAGCCTTAAAAAGTAAAAGCTATTTCAAGAACCTTCAATGACTCAAAAAATAACAGTAAATCAAGATCTCTGCATTGGATGCGGAGCTTGCGCAGCAACATGCCCAAATACATTCGAACTATCAGACTCTGGAAAAGCACAAACTATCTCAGAAGAAGGTCTTTGTTTGGATGATGAATGCAGTATTTGTATAGATGTTTGCCCTGTAGGAGCAATCAGCGAGAAAGAAAATTAATTATTCTTAAACTACAAATAACAAGTAATTCTATTTTAAAATCAATCAATTGATTTTAAACTGCTCAAGGAATTTTTGTAAAGATTCTTGTGAAAGTAATTCTGATTTAACAGATTCAAAAGGAAGAAGTTTATACTGTTCCTCTAATAATATATCTTTCAGTTTTTGATATTGTTGACCATAGAATAATCCTCTTTTCTCGACTAGAACGCCATAATTAGTAATCAAGAAACGAATTTGATTCAGACTTCTCTCTATTAACATAATATACAATAATTTTGTTTGAGCAGACGCAAAACCATTTAGAACAAGATCCTTGTAAGCTTCAAGAGTCATAGAATTCTTAGAATAAATTTTTACTAAAGATCTAAACTTAGAAGGCCAGTCAGCCAAAGTATTATCTAATCGGTCAGCTAATTTAACCATGAGAATACGTTCATTCCCCGTTTCATAAATAACATCTTTGAGTAATTGTAAATATTTCTCATAACTATCTCTTTTCAAATCAACAAGAGTTCTTTTAGGAAGATCCTTGGATGTTTCTTTAGCGACATCAGCTAAAATTTCAGATGAGGAAAGAGAATCTAAATGTTCTTGTTGTTTAGGAATTTTTTCTAATTCTTTAATCAATAAAGAATGACGATTTGTCAAAGCCAAACAATCAGAAGCAATACTATTAGGAATCTGAGAAAATTCTTTCTCTAAATCTTCAGAAGATTTTCCGAAATCCTCCAAAATGTCGTGATAGAGGGCTAAAAGCTTAGTCTCTTCATTACCACCAAGAGCAACAATCCAAATCATTGTTCGTAATGAATGAACAAAACCAGGATTTCCACAAGAACGTGTTGAATTAGAACAGAAAAATTTCTCATTCAAATGCATAATTTCCTTTGCGATTTCAGGTTTGAAAAAAGATTCTAGAAATTCAATTGAAAGATCTCCTTCGAGAAGAGAACTTACTAAAGGATAATATTTCTCAAGTCTTGGATGAAAAATTTGGTATATGTCCATTGGAGAAATATCCAAGAAGCAAGCAAGTATAAAAACATTATGGTCTGCTGACTATTTTTTCATCAATAGAACCGTCCCCACACATATCGTGAGAACTTACTTCCTTTTTCAACTCGCCTTTTCGATTATACTTGAACGTGGTTGTTCTCAAATATATCACATTAGAAGAAATATCGCTTGCTTCCTCTTGTTTTTCGACGAGGAGTCCTGATTTGTCATATTTAAATCTGTTCTGGAAAATAATCATGTTTGATCCTTGATAACTATCCAAATAAAAGCTTTCTCTTGCAAGATTTCCTTTTCCATCAAATATTTCTTGATGACCTTGTTTATTTTCTACATTAAAATAAATGTTTTGATCGCATGGAAATTCTCGTTCAGATTCTTGAGAAAGTGTTGAGCCTATTACTCCTAGAGTAAATAATGAATATAAAATAATTTTTTTCATAAAATACCTAATTTGAACTGAATTTAAAAACATTTGTATGGAAGAAAATATGGCGCCAAAGCCCGGATTGTTACGAACACAGTGACGTAACTCAAGCAATCTTTGATTGCGAAGATGTTCAAATCCAATGAGAAGAATTCATATCAGTAAGAATATAAGATGGCGCCAAGGCCCGGATTTGAACCGGGAATTCCATACAGAACAAGCTTTCCAGGCTTGCGCAATACCAGATTATGCGACCTTGGCAAATATAAGACCCTGTCGAAAGCTACACTTCCTCCGGACTTTTCATTCATTCGAATAAAAAGAATTAAAAAAAATAGCGCCGAAAGCCGTGACCAAAAGATAAAACTCTTAATGCACGACTAAGGCGTGTGAAAATTACTTTCTGCGATTAAATAAATAAAAAATACTACTCTAAACCATGCGCAACATAGTTACTTAGGTTTAAGTTTCACTTAAACCATTTCGATTTCAATATTCAATCCTTCAGGGATTGGAACTTTCATGATTAAACGAAGAGCTCTCTCATCAATACCAATATCGATTAGTCTTTTGTGTATTCTCATTTCGTATCGTTCCCAAGAAGCTTTACCTTCGCCATCTGGACTCTTACGAGTAGTTACTCGTAGTTTCTTAGTTGGAAGAGGAATAGGACCTTTTAGAACAACGCCAGTCTTTTCTGCAATGGACTGGATATAATCACAGGTTTGGTTAATTTTAATTATGTCTGCACTTGCTAATTTAATTCTTGCTCTATTCATTTTTTTATACCATACCTGATTTTGTTTTACATTAACAACCATGATGAATTATTCAATCCATCACGATCAATGAAAATAATAAAAAATTAAAAAATAATCTAGGCTTTTTTGACTAGATCAATACACATACCTGCTGCAACTGTTGCTCCGGAATCTCGGATAGCGAAGTTTGCAAGCTGAGGAATGTCTGCTTTTTTCTCAATTACTAAAGGAGTTGTTGGTTTCAGCTTAACAATAGCTGCGTCACCATTTCTGATGAAGTCTGGTTTATCAACTTCTTCAGGTGAAACTTTCTTTACTAATTCAGTAAACTGACATGCCACTTGTGATGTGTGGATGTGGAAAACCGGCGTGTAACCAACTGTGATAACACTTGGATGGTTTAATACAACGATTTGACCGGTAAATTCAGTTACAACGCTTGGAGGGTTGCTGGTATGACCAATAACATCTCCTCGTGCTAAATCTTTTTTACCAAATCCTCGAACGGAAATACCAACATTGTCACCAGGTCCTGCAGTAGGTTGTTGTTCATGATGCATTTCGATGGTTTTACATTCTCCTGTAATACCAGTACCTTCTCGGCCAGGCATTGCAACGATTTTGTCACCAACTTTTAGGATTCCAGTTTCAATTCGACCTACAGGAACTACACCAATACCGGTGATGCTGTAAACGTCTTGAACAGGCATTCTGAAAGGAAGTGTTGTTGGTTTTTCAGGAACATAAAATGTATTGATAGCTTCTAGGATTGTTAGTCCTTTGTACCATTCCATATTATTTTTTCCGTCTTGATCAGTTCTATTTACTACATTGTCTCCTTTTAGGGAAGCAATTGGAATAAATTTGATTTCATCAGCTTTGTATCCAACACTTGCAAGAAGTTTACTAACTTCATCTTTAACTGTGTTGTATCGAGCTTCTGCATAATCTTGAAGATCCATTTTGTTAATTGCAACAATCATTTGCTGAACACCTAATGTTTTTGAAAGGAAAACGTGTTCTTTGGTTTGTGAATTAATACCGTCATTAGCTGCTACAACTAAAACTGCTGCGTCTGCTTGAGAAGCACCAGTAATCATATTCTTAACAAAGTCTCTGTGCCCTGGAGCATCAATAATTGTAAAGTCGTATTTGTCTGTAACAAATCTTTTGTGAGCAAGATCGATAGTTACTCCTCTTTCTTGTTCTTCTTTTAAGTTGTCCATAACGTATGCAAATTCGAATCCAGCTTTTCCTAATTGAGCCGCTTTATCTTTTAATTTTCTCATTTGCTGTTCGCTAACGTTTCCACTATCAAACATTAATCGTCCTACGGATGTAGATTTACCGTGATCAACGTGTCCGATAAATACTAAGTTAATGTGTTCTTTTTTATCTGCCATAATTATCATTCCTCATATTGAGTTTTTTAATCCCCTATTTGGGCATTTATCTCTCACGCAGGAACCACATTTTATTTATAAAGGTTTTGCTCTAAAAAGCGCTTGAGAAAGGCTTATAAGGGTAAAATCTAAGAAAAGTAATACAAAGTAAGAACTATTGCTTCTTATGAGATCTTACCTTATGTTGTATATATATTATTACTATGACTAATAAAGATATTAGTAAAAACATAAAAAACGAGAATGATGCAGCACTTTTAAAAGAAAGAACTTTAGTTTCTTCTTCAGCTGACTCAATATCTTGTTCTAAAAGAATATTTTCTCCATCGCTTGGAACAGATTTTAGTACAGGAATTGCTGCAGCGCCTTCAGGAATGTAAGGATCATCTGAAGTTCCTGCTTTTGAAAATCTCTCGATAATTTCAGCTATAATCTTTTCGTTATCTCCGCCATCAGTAGTATCTTCACAAGGAATAATTCTAAAAATAGCATCAACATCAATATATCCTGGTTTCTGAACATTTAAAGAATACAATTCTTTTGCAAGATTTATAGAATATAAACCCTCTTCATCAGTTAATCCCATATATGATTCAATTTCTGAAATTAATTTTATATTAGCATTTTTTATAGGATTCCCATTAGAACCATAAACAATAACAGTTGTTGTTTTATACGGACATCCTGGTACTACACTTACAACAAATTCTTTATCGGAAGAAGATTCTTCTTCAACAATTACAAGAGGCTTAAAGAAATTACAAACACAATCATCTTCCCACATCAAACAAGGATAATCGTTTGCATAATCATCAATACCCCAAACACTTTTAGAAGCAGAACAATTCATAGACCAATCTGCATTTGCATAAATTTCGTGGAATTGCATATCAGCAGTAGATAAACCAAGTCCTTTTCCTGTATCATTTTGTCCTGAAGTTTCATTATCATAAAAAGAGGCAATTACCTTTGAAAAATTACCAATCAAACCACCAAGATAAGAAACACCAGAAACAAAACCAGTCGAATAAGAATTTCTTATAATATCGCCACCTTCAGAATAACCAACCAAACCACCAAGATAAGAAGTACCATTCACAGAACCAGTCGAATAAGAACTTCTAATAGAATTACCTGCAGAATAACCAACCAAACTACCAAGATAAGAAGTACCAGTCACAGAAACATCCGAATAAGAAACAGAAATACTATTTGCACCACCTACAACATTACCCATCAAACCACCAACCAAACCACCAAGATAAGAAGTACCATTCACAGAACCAGAAGCAAAAGAAGAATAAAAAACAACACCAGAAGAATATCCAACTAAACCTCCAACATAATTATTTCCATCAAGAAGAAGAGAAGAAGAAGAACAATCATAAATATTACCACCTCTCATTCTACCAGTTATTGTACCAACATAATCATGACCTTTAATATTACTATAAATAAAATTAACATTTTTAATATCACTATTTTTAGCATTAGCAAATAAACCTACCCAAGATGTATTAGAACGATTAATAGTTAAATTAGTAATATTAAATCCAGCACCATAAAAAGATCCAGAAAAAGGAGAACTAATATTACCAATAGGTTCAAAACCTGCGCCACTATTCCAATTAACAGTATCAGAACAGTCTATGTTGTTTGTAAGAATAAAATTTCCTCCTAAATCACCAGCTACAATTTTTTGCAAATCAGCGCAAGAAGATATGTCTAAAGCTCCTACTACTGATACTTGCGAGAATAATAATATTAATCCTAAAAAAAGCAACAGCTTGTACTTCATGAAAGACACCTCAATTATCAAAATACTAATCAATGAAGTATTTAAAGGTTTTTATAGAAAGTAAGTAAACAGTCAGCACCGCATTGTAGTATTTTAAGATCTCATATGCCCATCCATACAATTAATCCTTCCCTTGAAGAACTTTAATTTTATTGTAAAAAGAATACTGTAAATTATTATCACTATCAATATCATAAGATTGACGAATTTCTTCAATTAGCTCCGAAGAACAAAATCCGTCTTTTTCATAAAGCTCTGCTTGTTTAAAATTATTGCTAATCATAGCATTCCTCCATTCTGTTTGAAAACCAAGCGCATAATCAGAAGCCAAAATTACATAACCAAGATCCCTCTTTGTAGTATCAAGAGATATTTTAAATGAATCAATTCTTTCTTCATTATTTTTATTATATTGAATAAGATTAGTTATAGAATCATTAAAAATAATAGAATCTTTTTGCAGGGTTGCAATATTTTTTTCTTGAGAAACAATAGTTTTGTTCTTTGGTTGAACAAAAGAATAATAAAAAATAAGTCCTGAAATTAAAACGCCTCCTAAAGTACAAAGTACAGGTTTAGCTAAACATTTAAGGTTCATAAAAAAAGGATAATGCTCTCGCAAATATAAAGCTTGAGAAAGACATTAAAAGAAAAAAGAAAAAATTAAAAAGAAAAAACTAATCAGAAGAACCAATACTCAAGCCTTTTCGCTGTCGAATTTGCTTCTTAATTTTATCTTGTAGTTCTTCGGGTAATCTTTCGAAAGCCTGATCAACAACAGAAGATGATCCTCTACCACCAGTCGCACTTCGCAATTCACTTGAAAGACCAAACATTTCAGCCACAGGAAGTTTTCCTTTAACAGAAACCATAACTCCTTTCTGTTCCATATCTAGAAGTTGTCCTCTCTTATTATTAATAAGTTTAGAAATTTCTCCCATATATTCTTCAGGTGCTTCGAATAGTAATGTTTGTACTGGTTCGAAAAGGAAAGGTTTAGCTTGATTCATAGCTGATCGAATACCTTCTCTAACTGCAGGATATAACTGAGCCGGACCACGGTGAATTGCATCTTCGTGAAGTTTTACATCATCAAGAGTTACTTTCATACCAACAACTGGTTCTCCAGCAATACCTCCTGATCGGCAAACATCTTCAAACATGTCAAGAACCATTTCCATGATTTCTCCAATATGAACAATACCACGAGTTCCATCGATAAAAATGTTACCTTCGTAAACATCTCTAATTTTATCTGCAACTTTTGTTTCCATTCCTGAATCAATAAAGTGTTGACGAAATTCAAGATCTTTTTTCTTAACTCTTCCTTGATGGATTAATCCTGATTTGATTTTAACTCCAATTTCTGGTTCCAAAGGTTCAACGTAGAAGTATAGTCTGTTGTGTTTGTTAGGAGATTTTCCTTCAGCAGCCACTGTGTTTTTAGAAGTTATTGTTTCTCTATATACAACAACAGGCGGACTTGTTTTTACCTGAACGTTTTTCTCTTTAACAATTCTGTTTTCAATAATTTCTAAGTGAAGCTCACCCATTCCACTCATCAAGTGTTCTCCAGTTTCCTGGTTTAATGTAATGTGGATTGATGGATCTTCTTTTGAAACTTGAACTAAAACTTCAACAAGTTTTGGAAGATCAGATGGTTTTAATGCTTCAATAGCTTTTGTAATTACTGGATCGAAAATGTGTTGAAGATTTTCAAAAGGTTGAACGTCGTGTCCTTCTAAAGAAACTGTTTCCCCTGGGAAAGCTCCTTTCAGACCACCAACACCAATAATGTTTCCTGCTGGAACATGATCAACGATTTCTTTCTTTGCACCATTGTAAATGTAAATCTGTTGTGATCGAAGATTAACATTTGCTTTATGTAAATAAACATTAAGTCCTTTACTCATAGTACCAGAATATAATCTTCCCATACAAATTTCTCCTGCTTGAGGATCAACGACAACTTTTGTTACAACAAACATTAGTTCTCCTTTTGGATTTGCAGTTAAAAGATCTTGACCGCACTTACTTTCTTTATCTCCATACCAGAATTTTTCAATTCTATATGCTGCTGCTTGAAGAGGAGTTGGATGATGTACAACGGAAGCACCAAGAAGTACTTCATGAAGTGGAGCAAGTTTTCCAAGTTTTTTCCAAGCATCGTCTTCGCCGCTTGTATAAGCATCGATAACTTCTTTGAAAGAAACTCCTTTTTCCTTCATATAAGGAATACTTAATGCCCAGTTGTGGAAAGCAGAACCGAAACATACGCTTCCGTCTTGAACATTAACTTGCCATTTTTCACCATAACCATCTTCTGCAATGTCCATGATTAATTTATTCACATTTGCAATTGTTTTTGTGAATCTTTCCATCATTGCTTCAGGAGTTAATTGTAATTCTTTGATTAATCGATCAGTTTTGTTAATAAAAAGAAGAGGTTTAACTCTTTCTCTAAGTGCCTGTCTAAGAACAGTTTCTGTTTGAGGCATAATACCTTCTACTGCGCAACATACAACTACTGCACCGTCAACTGCTCGCATAGCACGAGTAACGTCTCCACCGAAATCAACGTGTCCCGGAGTATCAATTAGATTGATTAAATATTCTTTATTACCTACTGTGTGAACCATGGAAACCGCTGCGGAGTCAATTGTGATTCCTCGCTCTGCTTCATCATCGTGAAAGTCAAGAGCAACTGCTTTTCCTGCTAGTTCCTCTGAAAGCATACCTGCACCTGCAAGTAAATTATCAGAAAGTGTTGTTTTACCGTGATCAATGTGAGCCGCGATTGCAATGTTCCGAATAAGTTCTGGATTCTGCATCGCCGCTGTTACTCTATCTACCATTTTTGCCATTTTTTAATACCTCGATTTTATGAGAGGTCCCGTAAAGCTACGCTTTAAGGACAACCTCAATTATTGTGTGTGTGCTTCATGCACGACATCGTATGAATGTAATTCTTCTTTAGTAAACCAAAGATTTAATTCCATTTCTGCTTCTTCAGGATTAGCTGAAGAGTGAACTAAATTACCTACTGTTTTATCATTAGCATTAGCATAAGCTTTACTAATATGACAATAGTCTCCTCTAATTGTCCCTGGTATAGCATCATTAGGATAAGTGCTACCAACTAATTTTCTAACAAGAGAAATTGAATCAACTCCTTCTAAACAGAAAGCAATAACAGGACCAGATTTTAAATAATCCGCATTAATTCTAAACACTTTTTCACCATGTCGCTCAGCAACATCATAATAGTGTTTTTTTGCAAGTTCCTCATTAGCCCAAACCATCTTACTAGCGACTATTTTAAGACCAACATCTTCAAATCTTTGAAGGATTTTTCCGACCAGTGCTCGTTTAACAGCATCAGGCTTCATGAATATTAATGTTCGTTGAATCATTCTTTTTTAACCTCAAATTTATTCGAGGTCCGTTAAAGTTTACTTTAAGGACAGCTCAAATATAATAATAATAATAATAAATTAAAATAAAAAAAATTATTTTTTGCTCTTCTTCAAACTGTTAAACAAATTAGTCCAAGGAGTAATACGATTTTTGTATCCTCTTTTGATCTGCATGTTTTGACATTTTGATGAACAAAAGTTAAAGACAGTACCGTCTTTTTTGACGTACATTTTTCCAGTTCCTTTTTGGATACTTTTTCCACAAAAACTACAGTCAACCATTTTACATACCTCGACCAGACTTGTTTAAAGGTCTAGCTTCAATTTCAGTTTCTCGTAACATTAATGTGTCTCCAATTTGGATTGGACCTCGAACATTTCTTCGAAGAATTTTATTTTTATCTCTTCCATCTAAAACCTTGCATCGAACTTGGATAACTTCTCCTCTAGTTCCTGTCCGTCCAACAATTTCTTCAACTGTTGCAGGGATAGCTACTACGAATAAAGAAGAACTTCCAGTATCTTTGCCAGATCTTTTTGATTTTGGTTCAGCCACTCTTGATCGCCTCTATTACTCCACTTTTGGTTCTTCAGTAGAAAATGCAGCAATAAGATTTTTTGCATCTCCTGCGTCCATAACAGCAACAGCAACAGTTGGTACACCAATACCGGCAGCAGTTCCTAGCTCTTCTCTAGATGAGACAACAGCGCATGGAATGCCTTTTTCTTTCGCTAAAAGAGGAATGTGCATGATTATTTCTTTAGGGGAAACATCTTCTGCTACTGCAACAAATACAGCTTTGCCTCTTTCGATAGCCTTTGTAACTTCATTAGCTCCTTTTTTAAGAGCTCCAGATTTTTTTGCAATTTCGATTATTTCAAATGCTTGTTCACTCATGGTGTTCAAACCTCGTTTATTTTTTTGTTTTAAGAAATGGGAATAGAACTCAGAAAAAGACCT
Organism: uncultured Methanosarcinales archaeon; assembly: GCA_964428445.1. Lineage (GTDB taxonomy): Archaea > Nanobdellota > Nanobdellia > Woesearchaeales > SKGA01 > SKGA01. Next base: position 45,721 of record CAYRYC010000001.1, read on the forward strand.
AAAGGACTTTTACTAAATTAGTCGATGCGAACATCGATAATTATCCCACAATTCCTCAATCAGATATCTTAGATTGCTAAGACATCTTCATTTATCACAGGTAACTGTGTAGGCGATAGAAACAGCCAATCGTTTATAAATATATTCTTTAATAGTATACAAGAACATTTATAAATAATCCTGGCCTGGTTTGCACTATGGTGAGTGTTATTCCTTTCTGGCTTATTCATACAATTGCGTTAGCAATACTTGTAACTGCAAGCGCGGTAGACTTGAGAAAGCGAGAAGTTCCTGATTTACTAAATTATTCTCTGGTTGCTATAGGAATAATTCTAGCTGTTATCAGCAGCGTTTATTCTCACAGCATTTGGCCTTTTGTTGCTAGTATTATAGGAGTAGTTCTTGGTTATTCTATAGGTGCAGTAATGTTTTACTCCGGTCAGTGGGGAGGTGGCGATGCAAAAATGCTTATGGGACTTGGAGCATTACTAGGTTTTGACATATATGCATCAATAGAAAAAGGAATAGAAACAGTTGCTAGTTCATTATTTGTAAATGTCTTTGTTGCAATTTTAATTGCAGGAGTCGTTTATGGATTAATATATTTATTATATCTTATTATCAAAAAATGGAAAACATTTCGTAAACATCTTAAAATAAAATTAAACACAAAAGAAATGATTCACAAAAGATGGACGGTGATGATTACGGTGTCAATAGGAATCATCATGTGTTTTTTAATCGCAGATCCATTCACAAAAATAATTGTTGCTTCTCTTGCAGGATTAATATTCATAGGATTCTATATGTTTACATATATTAAAGTTGTCGAACACCATTTATTGACAGGCCCTATGAAAATAGTAGAAATAACTCCAGGAGAATGGCTTAGTAAAGATCTATTTGTAAAAGCAAAAGAACAATCACCCGTAAAAAGCATAAAACAAAATATGGCTCTATATTATGTAAAAGAAGGACCTAGAACTGCAAAAAAGAAAACAACATTCATTAACAGAAAAACAAAAGAACTCATTAAAAAAATTGTTTTTGAAACATACGGTAAAGGAAAATTTTCTTTCTTTAGAAAAATAAAACTAAAATTAAATAAAAAAACATACGAAGAATTCCGAAAGAAAATTATTTTCGTATTACATTTAGAAACAGAAGAATCTTTTGATAATTATGTAAATAAAAATGAACTTCAACATTTAAAAAATATTTTGAAAAAGCACCACTTAGTTTTCAAAAAAAGATTTATTAGCGGACCAAAAGATCTTGGAATTAATGAAGAACAAATTAAACTTCTAAAAAAATTAAAAACAAGAACCATACTTGTGAAAAAAGGAATTCCTTTTATTCCTGCATTTTTTCTAGCCTACGTCTTGGTACTTATACTACTTAATTACAGCACAACACCAATTCAAATAATGGCTAGTCTTGTTTAATTTTTTTTATTCTTTCATTTATAGCACGAAGTATTAATTCTTTTTTAGTCACATATCTTTTTTTTGGTTCTTTCTTAATATTAGCATCATTTCTATGTATTGCGTCTAAATTTAAAACAACCTTTTTAGGGTCATTAACAACTAAACTGTCAATTGAATTTTTTTGTTCAATTACAGAAGTATTTTGTTTTTTTTCTTTTGCATTAGGAAGATAAATAATTTGCTTTTCTACAATCGTTTCAGGAGTAGATGCAACATAAACTGTGTCTGGCGTTGATGAAATATAAACAGTATCTTTTTCTGAAATAGCATTTGTATTTTGAATAAGATCATTATTATAATTACCAAAGTAGTATGCAGAACCTGCAGCACAAGCAGCACCAAACGCCAATACTAAAAAATAATTTCTTATTTTTTTACCAAAGCTTTTTTCTTTTTTCAAAGGAAAATCAAATACTAAATTCCCATTGTGCTCATACACTGAAGCAGTTTTTATCTTATTTTGTTTAGAAACTTTACTTTTTAAATTTTCAAAAAGTCGATCTACAGCCCTTTCTCTAAGTTCATACATTCCTACATCAGAAGCCAATGTCATCATTTGTTTTGTTTTATACAATAATTGATCAGGGTTTTCTTGATTACTTTCTGAAACAATCCAATTATATAATTTTTCAAAAGTTTTGTTTAAATTTTGGTCTCCTTTTTTCAAAGACATTTGTAATTCATAAAAATTCGATTTTAAATTTTTATTAGATTCTGAAAAACTAACATTATCAGCAAACCGTCTAATTTTTTCGTACTCAATATATTTTAATCTTCGTTCTGAAAACGAAAGGTCTTCTACTTCTCGGGAACTTATTGAATTTACTAAAGAAATATCTTTTTCTAAACCATTATTTACATATCTTTCTAACGATGATTGATCCATAATAAACACCTTAGAATAATATAAGTAATGCTATGCTTTATAGTCTGTGTAAAGAAATACGAAAAATTTACGGAACTCTTCTTAATGATTTAATCATATAATTTTCATCATCAGGAACATCGGTTTTTTTAGAACTAGGTGCTTCAGGAATTTTGGAAGGATCTGTTTTTTCAACTTTATCAGGATTTTGTTTTGCCCAAATTTCATAATCAATTTTATCTTTGATAGATTTTGCAGCATCTTTAAGATCTTCAGGAGATGCAGGTTTTGGCTCCCATAAAAAATTTAATCCATCATCTTGATACCTAGCAATAACATGAACAACAAGTTGTTCATCTGATTCATTTAAAATAATATTTGTTCCGTGTGCACCAAGGAATTCGAAAAGTGCAGTCGCAGCATAGGATGCTCCAAAGAAAAGATGCTCTGTTTCTTCATCGGAAAGATCACTCATGTTTTTTACCTGCTTTATTGGAAGAACTTCTATATGACCTTTAGACATCGGCTTTTCGCTAAGTCTAATTTGAATAAGAGCGTCTTCAAAGAGTATCCATTTACTCATTTTTAGCCTCCTCTTGTTCTTTTTTGTATTTTTCTGATTCAACAAGTTTTTCAGAAAGTTTGTCAAGATTTACATCTTTGAAAAGTTCTTGAATATCAGATCTACCTGCAAGAAGTTCTTTGAATTTTGCAAGATCATGTGTTAACAATTCTTTTGCTTTAGGTTTTTCTCCAAAGTAAGCAAAGACTTTTTCTTTTTGAGCATAAGGATCAGAGCCTAAAAAGACTTCAGGTTTTTTATCGGTTTGCGGAGGAGGAATAGGTGAGCTTACTTGTTCTGATGCAGGTTTTGGAGAAGTTTCTGGAGTTTTCTCTTTTTCTTGTTCAGCCATCACTTTCATTCCCTGTGAAAGAGAATCAAGATCTACACCTTCAAAAATAGACTTAAGTTGCTCATTAAGAGCGACTTGTTTTTTGAACTCTTCTGGATTGTTAATAAGAAGCTCTTTAAGTTGAGGATTAGATTCAATTATTTGAGCAATTTGTTCTTTTCTTTGTTCGATTACCTTTTCTGGATTAATTGCAGGAGCCGCTTGTAACGGAGAACTTGGAAGAGGGACTTTTTGTTTTGCATAGGATTTTCCTTCTCGTTGCGCATGTTTCTGCATCATAAGAGTCATGTTGTTTTTCAGTGAAGCAAACATTGTTTCTTGATCTGGAAGAAATGCTTCATTAGGAATTACTGAGAAATTATTAAGGCCATCGCCTTCCTCACGTGGAATTACATGAAATAAGAAATGTGCTGCTTGTTGACCTGCAACCGCGCCATTTGCAATGAATAATGTTGTTTTTGGAACAAGAACTCCTTTCTTTTGACCTATGGAAACCAAACGTGCCGTATGAAATAATTTCTTAAATACATTTGGAGGACACACAGGCATAATAGGAACGTGCTCTTTTGGCATAAGTAGAACGTGACCTTTCTTTGCAGGATTAATGTCCAGAATGCCCATAACATCGTCATCACTAAAAACATTACTTGAAGGAATTTCGCCTTTTACAATCTTACAAAAAGGACAGTTTTGTTTCTGTAATTCTGCAATCTCCTCAGGAGACATTTTTTCAAGCTCTTCTTGTGTAACCATAGACAATTTTTTGAGGTTTAATGAGTATATAAAATTTTGTGTAAAAATGCTTCAGAAAAGGAGAAAGGAAGAAACACAATAGCAAGCTTTATATACCATTTTTCATTCCAAATATAGTACAAAAACACATAGAAAATTCAGTGAAAAAAGGTGCATTAATGACAGAAAATAAAGATTACAAAGCAAGCAATATTACCGTTCTATCAGGCCTTGATGCTGTTCGAAAACGACCGAGCATGTATATAGGATCTACAGGTCCAAAAGGTTTACATCATCTAGTTTATGAAGTAGTAGACAACTCAATCGATGAAGCAATGACAGGAAACTGCGATCTAATTGTTGTTGTAATTAATGAAGATGGTTCACTAACCGTTGAAGATAACGGTCGAGGAATTCCAACAGATATTCATCCAGAATATAATGTAAGTGCACTTGAAGTTGTTATGACTAAACTCCACGCAGGAGGAAAATTCGATAAGGATTCATACAAAGTTTCAGGAGGACTTCATGGAGTAGGTATTTCATGCGTTAATGCATTATCAAAAGATTTACAAGTATCAGTTCATAGAAATGGAGTAATCACAACACAGAGTTTCAAGAAAGGAGATCCTGTCGAACCAGCAAAAGAAGTTGGAACAACAGAACGAAGCGGAACAATTGTTACATTTTATCCAGATCCAGAAATTTTCCAAGAAACAAGAACATTTTCATTTGATGTTTTAGCTTCTCGACTTCGAGAATTAGCTTTTCTGAACAAAGGAATTACTATTACTCTTGAAGACAAACGAGAAAGTTCTCAAGAAAAAGACGAAGAAAAAAGAAAACAGAACTTTTTCTTTGAAGGTGGAATTATTAGTTTCGTTGAATATTTAACACAAGGAACTCCACTAATTAACGAAGAAGTTGTTTACTTAGCAAAAGCAAAAGATGGTATTGAATTAGAACTGGCTTTACAATATACTGAACAATACTCAGAAAAAATATTCTCATTTGTTAACAATATTAATACTCAAGAAGGTGGAACGCACCTTAGTGGATTCAAAACAGCATTAACCAGAGCGTTTAACAGATATTCTGATTCTATAAACAAAGGAAAAAATGGAACTGTAAAACTATCCAGCGAAGACGTTAGAGAAGGACTTACATGCATCATCTCTGTTAGAGTTCCAGAACCACAGTTCGAAGGTCAAACAAAAACTAAACTAGGAAACTCCGAAGTAAAAGGAATTGTTGACTCATTGGTAACTGAAGGTCTAGGAATATTCCTTGAAGAAAATCCTAAAATTGCAAGATCAATCATTGAGAAAAGCCTCTTAGCTGCAAAAGCACGAGAAGCTGCTAGAAAAGCTCGAGAATTAACTCGACGAAAAGGAGTACTAGAAGGCTCAACCCTTCCAGGAAAACTATCAGATTGCTCAGAAAGAGACGCAAGTAAGTGTGAAATCTACATTGTAGAAGGAGACTCCGCAGGTGGTTCAGCTAAACAAGGACGAAGTAGAGAATTCCAAGCAATCCTGCCTTTACGAGGAAAAATTCTAAATGTTGAGAAAGCTAGATTAGCAAAAATGCTAGGTAACAACGAAATCATCTCAATGATTACCGCATTAGGTACAGGAATCGGCGATGAATTCAATATAGAAAAACTTCGATATCACAAAATGATAATTATGACAGATAGTGACGTAGATGGAAGTCACATCGCAACACTCATTCTAACATTTTTCTTTAGACACATGAAAGAACTTATTGAAAACGGACATGTATATCTAGCACTTCCTCCTCTGTACAAACTACAGAAAGGAAAACAAAAAATCTATGTGCGAGACGATAAAGAAAAAGATCAAATCATGGCAGAAATGGGAGATGGCGTAAGTCTTCAAAGATACAAAGGTCTTGGGGAAATGAATCCAGAACAATTGTGGGAAACTACAATGGATCCAGAAACACGAACTTTAAAGCAGATCACTATCGAAGATGCAGTTGCAGCAGATCAAACATTCCAAACACTGATGGGAGATGATGTTGAACCTAGACGAGCATTTATTGAGAAGAATGCATTGAATGTCCAGCATCTAGATATTTAATTCAGGTAAGCGATAATCAGTATATTCAATTACTTTTATAGTTTTTTCTGAGCTAAATGAAGTTATGAATTTTTGTAATCTTTTTGAATCTGAATAAAATAACACAGCATTATTATTAACAGGCCTATATACTTCTCCGTGAACATTTTTATTTGAAATATCAAACTGTTTACAAGAATCAAATTCTCCATATGTCGAATAAAATGCTTCTTTAAGAGTTATTCTAAAAACAGAATATTGTTTGTCAACTAAAATAGGTGCAGATGAAAGCATAGCTGCCAAAGAATTTTCTTGCAAAGGAAGAAAGCTACTAAATGCATCTACAAGTGTTTTTTTGAAAATTACTGGCTTTTCTTCAAGAATAAGTTTAATCGTTTCATATAGAGGTTCTATTATAGCCTTATGGTTTCTATGCGTATCGATCTTTTTTAATTTTTCTTTAAAAATATTTATATAATTCATTTAAAATCACCTTATTAATTTGACTATTCCTTTATTTGCATCAACTTCTACAAGATCACCATCTTTTAATAGAGTGGTAGCATTACCAGTTCCGACAATGCAAGGTATTCCTAACTCTCTGGAAACAATTGCGGCATGGGAAAGTAAACCTCCTTGATTAGTAATAATAGCAGCGGCTTTTTTACAAGCAACGAATAGTTCTGGAGAAGTTGTTTCTGCTACCAATATTTCTCCTTCTTTCATTTTATTAATCAATTCTTTAACAACATCAAAATTGTTGTAGCCATAAACAAAAAGATTTACATTTCCTCTAACAAGTCCTTTGTTAGCAGGAGTTCCTTTTACAACAAAAATTTCTTTTACAAGAGGACATTCTTGCCCTTTGAATGAGGCAATTTGTTTTTTTGCATCCACACCTATAAGGACTGTTTTATTTTTTTCAAAAGATGTAAAGTATGCTTGTTTTCTTCTAAACAGAATAGATTCTTTTACTTCTTTATCATTAAACAGAGCAAGTAATTCTTCGTGAGTATATTGTTGTAATAAATCAAAATTTATCTCGAACTTTTCACTTAGTTGATTTAGACATCTGTTAATATAACTTTGATTTCCAAAAAAGACTTTATTCAGATCTTCTCTCCGAGCGTTCTTCATATTTGCTAAACTGGACAAGTTTGTTTTTGTTATTTCGCAATCTTTTTTGAAGGCTCGATCTACATAAAAAAATTCTGTCTTAATATAGTAGGTATGAAATAAAACAATATAATTGAGAAATTTTTCTAGATTAGCTTTAGAAATATCCTTGGAAAAAAACGATTCAATAAATTCATTAAACTCAGTTACATAATTATCAAACTCATTCACATAGTTCGAAAATAATCTAGGAGACGATAATAACCTTACACCATAATCTAATGTCTTATCAACAACAGAGCGAGGTAAATAGCCAATCCAATCTGTCCCATCAAAAAGAAAAACAGCATTAAGATTGGAATAATTTTTCACTAAAGTATCATTAACAAAAAAAGGCATTCCTCCTACTTCAAACAAACGTTGATAGTCAAGAATAGTTTTTTTCTTAAACAACATTTTATTTCACCAATTTATCTAACGCCTTAGGAACAAAGTAACAAATTTGTTCTACTGCTTTTTCATATTCTTTCAAACCTAAACCATATGCATTGGGGATCGTGTCGTCCGGATTACCGGTAACAAATGAAGCTAAAGATGAAATTAAAGGTTTTTCTGATATATTATCATATATAGAAATTACTTGTTTGTTGTTAGATTCAGCCATAGAAAAAACTGCTAAAGCATCTGCATGTACAATAGTTTGATCTTGTTTAGATTTCACTTGCCCTTTAATATTAAATTTTTTTAGAACTTGTTCTCTATGGTGGAGCTCTTCATTAGCAAAATATGAAACGGCTTCATTAAATAAACTTGTAACAAAAGCAAGATTTTCCTGATTTAAGGCGATTTTATAATCACTACACTTTGAAGGAGAATATATCTTTCTCTCTATTCCTAAATCAACAATAGAACTTTGTACACTTAAAGGAATAGCTCCTGTTTTAGATAAAGCTACTAAAGTTCCACTTGAGCGAGTTCCATAATCTAGTTTTTGTTTAAGTAAATAATTTTGTCCTACAAGCTCGGCCACAGGAGATCTTCCTTGATTTCCTGTACAAACGAATTCTATCATATTTTTAATCATAATAATTACCTCTTGTTACTACTGAGCGATGACTCGTATATAAATCTATGTGGGAGTTCACCACCCACAACATTTATATTCTCTGAAGAAATACAATCACAGTGAAAGAACAATTACTTGCAATAGACTTTGACGATAAGGAAGCAGACATATACACAGCTCTTCTTAAGTTAGATAATGCTAGTGTAAGTGAACTTCTCAAAAATACATCAATTGAACGAAGAACGATTTACGATGTTTTAGAACGACTCATACAAAAAGGAAGAGCAAGTTATTTCGAAGAAAATAATACACGAAAGTATAAAGCCATTTCTCCTGAAATTATTCTTGAAGAACTGAAACACAAACAAAAAGAATTCGAAGCAATAATTCCCAAACTTCAAAGTTTACAAGAAACACCTAGTGGTGCTAAAGTTGAAATACTCAAAGGATTAAAAGGATTAAAAGCAATATTTCTTGAAGCAATACAGGCAGAACAGACGCACTATTCTTTTGGAGACCTAAGCCCACTCATGTATGAAGAAAAATATGCAAAAGAAGTAGCAAAATTTCTCAAAGAAATTGAAAAAAAAGGAATGAAGGAAAAAATACTTTATGGAAAAGGAGATCCTATTAAAAAAATCAAAGGAGGAGAATATAGAACAGTCAACAAAGAAGATATAGCTCCTTCACCAACACTTATTTGTGGAGATGTTGTTACGCAATATATTTATACTGATCCAATAACCATAATAAAAATAACAAGTAAAGAAGTTTCAGAAACATACAAACAATATTTCAATCATTTCTGGAAACTTGCTAAAAGAGATAAAAAATGAAACGTAAGAACTCACTAATTACTCCAATAATATTCGCAGCACCATTAGCATATGTAGGATTCGATAGACTAATTGGAGGAATAACATCTAATATTCCTCTCCTGCCTCTTATTTCAATAGCTCTAGGAAGTTTTGTTATAACATATTTATTACAACATATACAAAAAAAATATAATAATCCTAAAACATTCATAGCTTATCATATTTTCTTAACAACAATTTTGTCTTTAGCATTTCTTGCATTAGGAGAAATTATAGCTAAAATAATAAATTTTTTAGGATATGCAAAAGAATATTTCTTAGAAATAAGTCTTATTGTAGGTATATGTATCTATGGGTGGGCTCTTTTCGCAGGAAATACAATTATTAACAAAAAGAAAAAAATCTATTCTTCAAAGATAAAAAAAGCTTTAAGAATTATTCAAATAAGCGATACTCATCTTCACGGACCATATGTTAGTAAGAGAGTCGATAAAATAATGAGAAAGTCCATGAAGGAAAATCCTGATTTGATGGTTATAACAGGAGATTTCATTGACAAACCAGGCTTACCTAATGAAACTATGTTTGATGCTATGAAAAAAGCAAAAATCCCCATATACTATGTTTCAGGAAATCACGAAATAGATTATATTGGTAAAGAAAGAACTAAGAAACTTATTAACAAAATAGGATTAAAATATTTATCTAATGAAAGCATTCTTTCTAATGGAATTATGATTACAGGGATAGAAGATGACGCTAGCAATAAACAAATCAAAGATCTTGTGAAGAAGAAAACAAACAAATTTCATCTTTATCTAATACATAAACCTCTACGCTTAGATTTAGTAAAAAATAAAGTCGATATGACTCTTTCAGGACATGTACATGCAGGACAAATATTTCCTGGTAAACAAATAGCTAGAGGCTTCTTTAAGTTTGTTTATGGATGGTATAATTATGGAAATACAAAAGTCTATGTTTCTCCAGGAACCCGATCAGGAGAAATGTATATTAGATTAGGAAGTAGAAACGAAATCACAGTAATTGATTTATTACCTAAATAAGATCTTCTAAAGGAAGTTCAAGTGTTCTTGCGGCATTAACAATATCTTTTTTCTCAGAACCAATAACAGTAATAAGAGTTCTAGGTCGGGTTGGAGCAGAGTCTACAAATTCTTTTTTCATTTCATTATATACAATAAGAGTTTGATCCAAGAAATACATTTCTGTTTTGTAAGGACCGAGTACAGGAGTATATTTCACATCAGAATTTTCAATATCAGAAATTAAAGCGCCCGTAAGTTGTCCCAGATTCTTAGCAAAGAAAATCTTTTCATTAGGAACTATGGATGAGCCGATGGGTCCTTGATCAGCACACCAGGTATGAGAATAGGCTTTGATGGTTTTTTCAGAACCCACATAATTTTTAGAAAATAATTCTTCCATGAAAGAGCAAAACAAGTCTTAGAATATAAACTTTAAGATTGTATTATAAATGATTTGAAAGCTTTATAAAGACATTCCTGTTCTATCATTCTCATGGTCCTTGATAAATTAGGAGAATCTTTACGAAATAGCCTCAAAAAAATCGGCAATAAATCATATGTCGATGAAAAGAGCGTTAATGAACTCGTTAAAGAAATTCAAAGAGCACTTTTACAGGCAGATGTAAACGTCAAGTTAGTCTTCGCTATAGGTAAAAAGATCAAAGAAAGAGCTCTTAATGAAAAAGTTCCAGTAAAACTATCCACAAAAGACTTCTTAGTTAACATTGTCTACGAAGAACTAGTTGACTTAGTTGGAAAAGGATCCTCAAAAATTGATGTCGACTCAAAAAAACCATTTACAATCATGATGGTTGGTCTTTTCGGTAACGGTAAAACCACGACAAGTGGAAAACTTGCTAATTATTACAAAAAGCGCGGAAAAAAAATGGCTCTTATATCATTGGATACATGGAGACCTGCAGCTTTTGATCAACTTAAACAACTTGGAAAACAAATTAATGTTCCTGTATTCGGAGAACCAGAAATTGGTGATCCTGTTAAAATTTATAACAAATTCAAAGATGAACTTTCTAAATTCGATGTGGTTATTGTTGACACTGCTGGTCGAGATGCTCTTAATGAAGAATTAATTACAGAAATTAAAAAAATAAATTTGGCAGTCAATGCAGACGAAACAATTCTAACAATCAATGCAGACATTGGACAATCCGCAGAGAAACAAGCAAAAGCATTCCATGATAACACAAATATAACAGGAGTTATCATGACAAAACTCGATGGAACAGCTCGAGGAGGAGGCGCACTTGTTGCTTGTACAATCACAGGAACTCCAATCAAATTTATAGGTGTCGGTGAAAAAATCGATGCTCTCGAAGAATTCAAATCTGAAGGATTCATTGGTCGTTTACTTGGAATGGGAGACTTGGAAAGTTTACTAGATCGAGCAAAAGAAGCAATGACCGAAGAAGACGCTCAAGACATGGGCAGAAAATTCCTGAAAGGAGATTTCAATCTTATCGATCTTTACAATCAAATGAAATCCATGAAAAAAATGGGTTCCATGTCCAAAATTGTTGGCATGATTCCAGGGTTTAGTAATATGAATATTCCTAAAGATATGCTTGAAGGACAGGAAGAAAAAGTTGGAAAATGGAAATACCTTATGGATTCCATGACAAAAAAAGAACTTGAAGAACCTGATTGCATCAGAGGAAATAGAATTGATCGAATCTCTCAAGGTAGTGGTCAAGAAGTAAGTGAAGTTCGACATCTTCTCAAACAGTATAAACAATCTAAGAAAATGATGAAGATGATGAAAGGCATGGACGGCTCTGAAAAAGACATGGGCAAGATGATGCAAAAAATGCAAGGAAAAAAGATGAAGTTTAAATAGTAAAGATTTCTCCTCAACAAACCTTATAGTAACAGAGATGAAAACATGAACGCAACAGAAGCACAAAGAAGTATTCGCAATGGATTGAATTCTGAAAAGATCCCTTTTACCTTAGAAGAAAATAAATTTATTGTCGATAACAAATATTATGATAGCGTTAAAGCGCTATTTATGTTCTTTATTGAGAAAGAAGGTGAAGACCTGCAACTTAAAGTTGATAATGAAATTGTTTCTATTGTTTTTTCTTAAAATATTATATTCAAATTATAATTGAGAAAAATTTATTCTAGATTTGAGTTTAAAAAAAAGGGTTCGCGAATCCGAGGTTTGCTGTTGTGAAAAGGGTGTGTGAGGTGTGTTTTGGAAGCAGAAATACTCCCCGGCCGCTCGCCCAAAATAGATATAAATCTAAGATTCATATCTATATGATAGTATGAAGGCTTCACTATATAAACATTTCGATTTTATATCTACTCGCGAGTAGTAAGTCAATCCGAGCTTAATTTAAACGTTTTTTGTGTGAAAGAAGAGCTAAATGAGTTTGAAAGAGAAAAATACGAGCAAAAATAAGGATTAAAACACCGAAATAACAATATTTAACTAATTATGCTGGTTTTAAACCCATTTAGCCATTAAAAAACTATTTAAATAAATACTCATTTTTAATCATATAATGAAACAAAAAACACGAATTGGAAGATATCTAAATGGTGATCGAGAATATCTTTTTCCTCACGAAGTAGATGAATTTAATAGACTTCATGTTTTAAGACACATACAAACAAATAACGCGTTACTCAAAAATTTAGATCCAAAATTAGAACAAATATTTTCTATTTATGCATATTCTGAATCAAATAGAAATGTTTTAAATTTGGGAAAATTAAAAAAAAGATATAAACTTTCAGAAGAGGGAATCAAATACCTATCTGACAAAAAAAACATAGTTAACATAATTCTTGCAAATGTAAACAAACCATTAGAAAAAGGAAGCGAGTTAAAACAACACATAGAAAACAGCGGTTACATTCACAGTATATACTCTTTCATGGTTAACAAAGCAATCCTTGTAGATCATACTTTCGACACTCTGCCATTAGGCATATTTACAAGAAAAGAAGTTTTTATGCCTCAAGAGTTCATAGACTATGCAGAGCCTATTTTTGAAAAATCTCTTAGTTATAAACCTCAAGATCGCGAGTTTTCTAATATATATTAACTAATATTTTAACTGTGCTGAAAAATAAATTTAATGTAATTCTTTTTCAATTATTAGAAATAAAATGGAGCCAATGAAAAACCCTGAGTTTTTCAGGACATTTAAAATCTGTGATTTGAAAGCCTCGGGCGAGATTTGAACTCGCGACCTGTCGCTTACTAAGCGACCGCTATAGCCACTAAGCCACCGAGGCAAGGCTAATACGGAAAATAAAGACTTTTTTAAATATATTTATTTAGAATAAGAAAAAGCCTCCGCCGAGAGTTGAACTCGGGACCTCTGCATCTTTGAAATTCGATGAATTACAAATCATTCGTACGAATATACCAATGCAACGCTATAGCCACTAAGCCACGGAGGCAATTATATGGGTTCGGAGCTGGTTTTCATTTAAAAATATGACGTTTTAAGGCAAGTTGTTCAAAACACGAACGCCAACATTTTCAAAATAATTACTCAAATCAGAAGTAAACAAATGATGCTTATCACGGGTTAAAATATCTCCTTTTAATGTCACAGCGGCAGCTGCTAGGACTGCATCGGAAGGATCTGCAATGTGCTTAAGCAATTCTCCATCAATAGAAGAAACAAATTCTTTCTCATTATAAGAAGAACCCGGAGAAACAGGAACTTCGTAAAAAAACAATCTAAGGCCTCGTTTAATTGCGCTTCGAAATCTAACTCTAATATTTTCATTAACATCATGAGAATGATAAAGAAATTCTTCTGCGGTAAAACTTGTTATAACAACAGTATTTTCATCACAGAACTTAGCGAATTCTTTGGAGTGTCCTTTCTCATATAAAAAATAAAGAAAACAAGTATCGACAAGATAATTAACCTTTTGATTGGTAAGACGATCAAACTTGTCAAATAACTCTTTCATAAAAAACACCTAAACTAAAAATAACAAATATGTTGCAAATGCTACAACAAGACCAATTGCTGCACCAACTAAAACGTGTTCAATAGTATGGCCATGTTCAATCATAACTTTCTTTTGCAATTTTTTGTTTTTTGTAAGTGATTCTTTTAGAACCATGCCATTTATTCCAACTGCTAATCTTACACCAATTGAGTCTCTAATAACAATTGCTGCAAATAAAATTGCTAGTGCTACTGTTGATGTAAATCCTTCATAGAAGAATAATAATACAACAAGAGAAATTACGGTTGCAGTATGTGCGCTCGGCATTCCACCGCTAGTTCCTAAAGCCTTACCAACGGATGGCTTTGATAACCAGAGCATTTTAAACAGTTGTGCGATAAACCAAGAAGCTAACGCAGCTAAAACAATGATTATTAATTCAATGGGAACATTCATAATATATACACCTCAATAATACTGTTTTCAAGACTAGGTGTTTTATAAATATTAGCATTATCATAAAAATTCATTAAATAGAAATTAACCCTTTAAAACAAGAAATTTATTAAAATATATAGCTTAAAAATGAATTTTTAGGATGCTGAAAATAGAAAAACGCGTTTCACAAAACAAAATAGATAATTTTCTATTTTCAAGCATAAATAATTCACAAACAATTTATATATTGAAAGATAAACCCGTGTTTTCGGCAAAAAATAGGTAACAACGCAATGGATTCAAAAAACTTAGAATTATGTAAAAACATAGGAAAAGAAGGCGTTGAAACACTAAAAACGAAGACTGTGAGCATTATAGGTCTCGGCGGTGTAGGAACAACTGCTTCTCAAATTCTAGCTAGAAATGGCGTAAAGTTACGTGTTGTTGATAAAAATCGAGTTCTTAAAGAAGAAATGCCTAGAATGACACTATACCAAGTAGAAGATATTGGAAAATTCAAAGCAAAACAAATCAAAAAACGTCTAGAAGAAATAAATTCAAACGTACAAGTAAAAGTATTTCATGAAGATCTCAGAGAAGAAAACGCATTCCTATTGGATGCGGATCTTATTATAGATGTTAGTAACAATTTTAAAACATCATTATTTGTTAATGAATACGCACAAAAAAATAATATACCTTTAGTCTTCTGTAATTATTCAGGATATGAAGGTAATGTTATCACAATTGATAAAAAACAACACAAAGGACCATGCATCGCATGTCTTGAAAAAAAACTTAAACTTCCGCCTCATACTAAAGAAGGAGTATTTAGTCCTCTTTCAACACTTTTTGCAGGAATAGTTGCAAGTGTTGCTTTCAAAAATTTATTAGGAATAGAAAATCTTCATTGCGTCCTTCATGTGGATGTTCTTGAAGCTGAAATTAAACATGTAGAAGTTACAAATAATAAAGATTGTAAATTTTGTATAAAATGAAATCACTAAAAGAACAATTAGGTAAAGCAAAAGATTTGTTGCTAAGTAGTGCTCGGCCTTTTTTCTTATTCGATGATGATCCAGATGGACTCGCATCATTCCTATTATTATACAAAATGGTTCATGCTGGAAAAGGCATGGCTCTCAAAGGAGCAGTCGTAGATGAACGAATGGCGGAAAAAGTCAATGCCTATCAACCAGACCTGGTTGTTTTTCTTGATAAAGCAGAAGTTGCTCAAGAATTCTTCGATGAAGTAAAAACTCCTTGTATTTGGATAGATCATCACGAACCTAAAAAAAGAAATGGAAACATAACATATGTTAATCCTAGATCTTTCAATGCGCAAGATAATCAACCAACAAGTTTACTCTGTTACCAAATCACAGAAGAAGACGCTTGGATTGCAGCAGTAGGAATTGTTGCAGATTGGCAAATGCCTCCAAAAAACATTCTTGATATTTGTGAAAAAGAATATCCTGGATTCATAGACACAACAATAACTAATCCTCCGGAAGCATTATTTACAAATCCTGTTGGCGAACTAGCTAGAATGTTTTCATTTAATCTAAAAGGAAGAATGAGCGAAGTCTTAGCATCTATGAAAATTCTTACACGAATTAAAAATCCTAATGAATTACTAAAAAAAGAACACTCTCAAGCTAAATTTGTAATGAAAAAATACGAACAAAGATTATCAGAATATGTTGAGTTAAGATCCAAGGTTGAAATTGATGAAAGCAGTCCTCTCATAGTATTCGTCTATGACGAAGCAAAGAATTCCTACACTACAGATTTATCAAACGAATTACTGTTTAAATTTCCTGACAAAATGATTATCATCGCAAGAAAAAGCGGAGAAAGTTACAAATGCTCCCTACGAAGCAGCACAATGCGAGTAGATATGTTCCTTAAACAAGTCCTTGAACTGGTTGGTGGAAGCGGTGGCGGACACGAACATGCATGCGGAGCAGTCATTCCAGAAGACAGTTGGGAAGAATTCTTAAAAGCGCTTAGAAAAGAAGTCAAAGGATAATTTTTCTAATAATAGTGTCTCCTTGCAGCGTTATTGAATAAAACAACTAATGAGCAAAAGCGAATTAGAGGATTGTTTTATGATTAAAATTTCGCAGCGAAGCTCGAACAATAAACATACTGCGCGACACGAAAAAAAATCAAATAATCTTTCTTGTTTCTTTTTCTACAAATAATCTAAGTGATTTCATTTGGGTAATAAGTTCTTTTCCTCGATCTAAAGAAACATGCTTACCATAATAATTAACACTATTTCTAGCGAAACGAGAACCATTAAACAAAGTTAAATCAAAATTAGGAAGAAGAAGATTTGTTAATTCCCCCAAACACACATGATTGAGAACTACAAATCCTTTGAGTAAACAAAAAGAGTCAAGAGTCATACGTAGAGCATCATATTGCAAAGTAAAAATAGTGGAAACAGATTCATTTGTTATTTCTAACTGAGAAAGTAAATGTTCTTTTTCAAAAGCCATATCTAAAAGAGAAATAGATTTTTCTTCATCAGGGGAACTTTCTTTCACAAATCGTCTACGTTTACATTCATTCAAATCCACGGATAACACCTTGTAAAACAATACCTGAAATAATATTGTTCATAAGGTGTTTATTACCTACTTCCTTAATAGAGCTGTGGACAAAAATCTGCAATTCTTTCGAAAAAAGTTTTTCAAAACGTTTTTGTTGAGGAAATTCATTATTTCCTTCACATTGAATGAATAAATCAATATCACTATCTTCTCTGTCATAGCCATTACTCATCGAACCGAATAAAACAATGGTTGGTTTGAGATAAAAGTCATTGAGTTCTTCAATTAAACCACTTTCTCGAATTAAACGAATGTTGTAAAATATTTTTATATCTCTGTATTCTCGACTAGAAATATGCGCGCTGTATAAATCAAGAATGCGCTCTTTACGATATTGTAAAATATTTTGTTTGTGAAAATCTTTCAAATATTTACTTGCAGTCGCAGGACTGATTTTTAGGATTCTAGAGATATCTCTAACTGTGAACTCCTTAGAAGGAGAATCGAAGAATGGTTTGAGATAGATTAATTCTTTCATCTGTTCAGAAAAATGAACAGTTGTTTAAAAAACTATGTGTTTACAAACGATAACGTTTTTAAATGAAACTCTGCTCCACACCCGATAGAAAGGCATTCAGAGTTCTGTTTGCCCTTTTTGCCTCCGTGGCTTAGTGGCTATAGTACCTGACTTGTAATCAGGAGGTCGCGAGTTCAACTCTCGCCGGAGGCTCCATATTCTTTAAAATGAACATAACAATAATAGGACCTCGATCCGCAGGGAAAACGACAGTTTCAAGAATTCTAGCTAAGAAGATCAAGTTTACACATATTAACTATGATGATCTTATGAACAAATCGTTAAAAGAATTTGGTGGTTTAGGTAAAATCATCAGAGACAGAAACATGGAAGTTCTTAATGTTCATGCTCTTAAAGGCGTAAGAGAAACCATGGAAAAAGATGGAGTTCTTTTTGATATTGGTGGAGGCTATCTCCGAGCAGAAGATAAACAATTCAAAGAAGATGTTAACAAAGCAATTCTTTCGAAATCAATTCTTATTGGATTGCTTCCTTTCGAAGATGAAGAAGAAAGCATGAAACTCCTATCAGCGCGAGAAAAAGCACGTCCGCAATACAAAGATAAAGCTCCAGAAGAAATTGATAAAAGATCAAGAGAACATTATCCTGATGTTGCTAAGGGAATGAAAGAAATAACAAAACACCTCTTCTATGTTGGAGATAAAACTCCAGAAGAAATAAGTGAATTATTATATAATTATATTAATAAACATATATTGGCAGAATAAAAAAAATACTTCATAAAATCAACCAAGGTTGATTTCATACCATCCTTTTTCTCTAGCTTGCTTGTTAAAATAACGGTCGTGAGAAACAACCCATAATTGACTTTTTTTAGATTGGTCAAAAATCTTACTAGAATAGACGTCTTGAGAATTTTCATCTAAATTTGCCATAGGCTCATCTAGAAGAATAACATTATTTTCTCCTTTAAATAATTCATCCATATAATGTTTATCTTGCTGACCGCTACTTCCTGTAATCGCTTTGAGAGTTTCTTCTTTACCTTTTAAAGTCAATATACTTGTTCTTTTGGTTTTTTGTCCAGGAATATTATATCGTGCAAATATATGGTTTTTTTCCCCTTCATTTTTCATGAATAACCATTCAGAGAAAGTAGTATCGAAAGCACCCAAGATATTATGATCTAATAATGCACAAACCGAGTAGAGTTTATTTGGTGAGACTTTGTATTCTTTAGCTAATAAGTTTATAACATCAGGATATTCTTCAGCTACTTGAAGAAACGGTAAATCATTTTGATTCATGTTTGGATTAAGTGTTTCCACATACTGAGTAATTTGATAAACAAAAGTTGCAAAAGCCATTTCAGGAATTTCTATATGTTTTGAGTATTTTAGTGCTAATGAACTAATATATTGCTCATCTAGTGGTTTTTCTGGATCAAATGTGTTTGTAAATTTTTTAACATTCAAATGTTCAAGAAAACCTTTCACATTTTTTTTAATAATTTTTTTTGCTTCTTTTTGTACTCTGGCATTAATTTCCTCTTCACTAGCAGACTCTCCTAATTCCTCAGTTATTGATTCATGATGTCCTTCACTTACAGAATTATCATATTTAGCTCCTATGTATTCATTAAAATCTTGATCATCTGTCAATTCTTCCATTTTTAATAACGGAGAATAACATTGTATGAAATTTGGTAGTTGAGTATTTAGTTGATCAGTACGTTTATAACCTCGTTGTCGATTAATACGTTCACTCTCAAACAACATATGTAAAAGAGAAGATTTTCCAGAACCAGAATTTCCTGTGATAAGAACAGATTCGTTTTCAGGAGCATATATGGTTCCTGGTTTAATAATTACTTGAGGTGCGTAAGGTATAAGTATTTCAGTTTTTGTTATCATGATTATATCCTCTTAAAATATAATCTCACCATCTGAAACAACTCAAACAAAGTATTTAAACATTACGCCAGGCACAAATACATAACATTTATAAATCAAATCACACATCTTTTAATAAACATTAAAACTTATAAAACTTAAATTACATAAAAAAGGATAAACAAAGTGATGAAAACAGATTATTTCAAATTGCAAGAGCAAATGTCTCGACGTTTCGGAGCGAAGCCTACGGAAGCTACAATAATTGCAGTTATCAAAACATCTACCGAACCGATTTCCCTGGACGAAATAGCTGAACAAACAAAATATTCACTAGCAACGGTTAGTAATGCTATTCGAAAATTCGAAATGCATGGAATTCTTTTCAGAAGTAAAAAACCAGGATCTAAAAAAGTATATGTTGAAGCAAAAAAAGATTTTATCAAATCAATGAAAGAAAATTTGAAAATGGTAACTTCAAACATACAGCTACTTGTCGAAGCACTTCCGCTAATCATAGAAAAAACAAAACTTCGAATACAAAGTAAAGAAGGCTTAGGAAATCAAAATGATTTACAAAGAGACAAGAAAGATCTGGAAATGCAAAAAGACGAACTTCGTCAAGCAAAGATAACAAGCAAAATAATGGCTGAAACATTAAAAAAATTGGAAGAACACTAAAATGGCTGAGAAAAAAATTACGAAAAAAACAACCCATAGCAAAACTGGCAAAAGTAAGAAAGATATAGTTCTTTCATTAAGAAATGTCTGGCGAACCTATACTATGGGGGATAATAAGATTCACGCTCTTAAAGGATTAAACCTAGATGTAAAGAAAGGAGAATTCTTAGCAATACAAGGACCTTCAGGATCAGGTAAATCTACTGCTCTAAACATGATAGGGGTTTTAGATCTACCATCACAGGGAGATATATTTCTAGATGGACATAATATTAACAAATTTACAGAATCACAACTCGCACAATTAAGAGGACAAAAAATAGGATTCATTTTTCAAAAATTCAATCTCATAAATACATTAACAGCAAAAGAAAACATTACATTACCATTAATTTTCCAAGGAAAAACTGAAGCAGAACGAGAGAAAAAAGCACAAGAGCTTCTTGACCTCGTTGAAATTGCTGATCGAGCAAATCACAAACCAGGAGAACTTTCAGGAGGACAGCAACAACGAGTAGCAATTGCTAGAGCACTTGCAGTTGATCCAGAAATTATTCTGGCAGACGAACCAACAGGAAACCTTGACAGTAAAAGTGGAGGAACAGTAATGGACTTCCTAAAAAAACTACACAAAGAACAAGGTAAAACAATCATCATGGTAACCCATGATTCAAATCTTACAAAATACGCCGATCGTATTGAAACACTCAAAGACGGCGAAATCCAAAAAAATCGAAAATAAAATTTAGATTTTTAGGGATGCAAAGAAAACTAAAGTTTTCTTGCACAAAAAACAATTATTGTTTTTTAGTGCTGAAAAATATTAAAAATATTTTTCAAGCATTGTGACTAAACATCGAAAGGTGAGCAAAAAATGAACAAAAAAATAATTTTAGGAATTATGCTGCTTATTGTTATGCTAGTAGGCACAACATTAGTAAGCGCAGCAGTAGACACAGCTAACCTCGAAGCGTCACTTGTACGTTACGAGCCACTTCCTGCACAACCAGGACAATACCTTACAGTATATGTAAAAGTGGAAAATGATTATGCATATCCTGCAGAAGATGCAGCTATCAGAATCAAAGAAGAATTTCCTTTCAGTGTTGTAAACATAGATGATTTAGAACAAGACTTAGGAATCATCGAAGGACGAGATAGCCAAGTTGCGGAATTTAGACTTAAAGTTGATAGTCAAGCTGCAGTTGGAACAAATTATCTAACAGTAGAATATACTCAAGATAAATTCAAAGGGGTATGGAAAGAAGCAGAACTTAGTATTTCAATAAGACCGAACGATGCATCTCTTTCAATTTCAAATGTGAAAACAAGTCCTGAAGAAATTACTCCAGGAAGTGAAGGAGTTCTTGAAATAACAATTAAAAACACCGCAGAAATTACTCTAAGAGATATTGGGCTTCAAATCGGACTCGTCAGCATTGACGGAACGGATCTTCCATTCATCCCAACATCAGTTACTGAAAAAAGAGTTGGAAAAATTAATCCTGCTGAAATTATAACATTAAGTTTTCCTCTGAAAGCATATCCAAGTGCAAGCCCTGGTTATTACAAATTACCAATGCGAACAACATTCTACGATGAAGAAGGAACAATGACCACACAGGACGATTTTGTTGGAATTATTGTAAAAGCAGAACCCGAACTAAAGGTATATGTTGAAGACGTAGAAGCTACAAAAGGCGGAACTGGAAAAATTACTTTCAAATTTGTTAACAAAGGAATTAGTGATCTTAAATTCTTAGACATAGTAGTTCAAGAAGGAGAAGGATACAAAGTTCACGATTCAACAGATAGATACATCGGAGATTTAGATTCTGATGATTATCGTAGCGAATATTTTAACATCGAACTACTTGATGAAGAAACTGAAGTAAATATTCTAGTTAGCTACAAAGATGAAAATAATAATATTTACGAAACAACAGAAATAGTTATGGTAAATGCTTCAAGCGGAAACGGACAAAAATCAGGACCTTCATGGTTTACAATTTTACTTGTAATTGTTTTAGCAATTATTGGAATTAGATATTTCATAAAAAAAAGAAAAGCAAGTAAGGCTAAAAAAAATAAAAAATAAGGATATAGCCTCATGAACCTTAAAGAAGCACTACGTATTGCACTTATCAACATTACTCACCGAAGAGTCCGGAGTTTGCTCACTCTCATAGGAATCTTCGCAGGTATTGCTGCAGTAGTAGCTCTCGTTAGTCTCGGACAAGGTTTACAAGGCGCTATCAATGATCAATTCTCAGACATCGGTGCGGATGTCTTTACAGTCAGCGGAGCAGGAAGTGCATTTGGACCTCCTGGAACAAATGCTGTTGGATCCATAGGTGATCATGACATAACAGTTATAGAACGCGTCAATGATGTCGACTTTGCCTTTGGTCGTTATATCAGACCATTTCAAATGGAATTTAATGGAAAAGAATCTGGAGGCTATGTTGCATCCTTGCCTGAAGGAGCATCCTTCGAACTCATGCTTCAAGCACTCAATGTTGAAGTTGTAGAGGGACGAATGATTACTCCAGATGATAAACGGAACATAGTTGTTGGTGGTTCCGTAGACGTTGATAATGACAAATTAGAAGTTGGACAAAAAGTTACAATAAAAGATGAAGTGTTTAGAATTGTTGGCGTGTTGAAAAAAACAGGAAATCCAATGGTTGATGCGGCGACACTCATGACAAAAGACAGCACCGAAGAACTCTTTGAAGTGGAAGATGATTATAGTATAATTGTTGTCGCGGTTGATGAAGGAGCGGATCTTTTAGAAGTAAAAGATGCTGTTGAACGACAAATGCGACGAGATCGAGATGTAAAAGAAGGCGAAGAAGATTTTCAAATATCAACACCTCAAGAAACATTAGAATCACTTAACTCAATTCTTACAACGGTTCAAGTATTGATTGTAGGAATAGCTGCAATCAGTTTATTAGTTGGAGCAATAGGAATTGCAAACACAATGTATACTGCAGTATTAGAACGACGGCGAGAAATTGGAATTATGAAATCCGTCGGAGCGAAAAACAGCGATGTACTAACAATATTCCTTATCGAATCAGGAATGCTCGGTCTTGTAGGTGGAATCATAGGACTTATTGTAGGAGTTCTTATCAGTAAAGGAATAGAAGCAGGAGCATATTATTATTTTGGCGAAAGCCTCATCAAAGCAACAATACCATTTTGGTTAATTGCAGGATCACTTGCATTCGCATTCATTTTAGGAACTGTGTCAGGAACACTACCTGCAAAACAAGCATCACAGCTTAAACCTGTGGACGCATTGCGCAAATAGCGCAATGTTCGATGCGTAAGTATCGTAACTTTGAGAAAATGAATAATACAATTATTCATTTTAGAAAAGTTCGACGCACAAGTGTCGTAACTTTGCGTAAATAACGCAATATTGAGAATGACAATAAACAAAACTTTGAAAAAATAAAAAGAAAAATGATACTAGAATATTTCAAAATAGCATTGCGGTCACTTACGCGACGAAAAACACGTAGTTGGTTAACTATGATTGGAATATTCATAGGTATTGCAGCGGTTGTTTCTCTTATTAGTCTTGGTCAAGGAATGCAAGATTCCATCCAAGAATCTTTTGAAAGTATTGGAACTGATAAATTATTCATCAGTCCCGGAAGTTCTCTTTTCTCCATAGGAGAAAACATAGGAACGGAACCCATAACAGAGGATGATGTTCGTTTCTTAATAGGGCAGGGCGGTGTGAAATATGTTACCTATTACGCCATGACCAGCGCAAAAGTAGAATATCAAGATGTAGTCAGGTATTATCTAATTGCAGGAATTCCTACAAACAACAAAGACATAGAACTTATGGAAGCACTTTTGGGTGTTGGAATGGCTAAAGGAAGAATGCTTTCTGCAGGAGATAGAACTGCAACAGCTATTGCATTCTACCATAATGAAAGAGGTTTATATGATGGGGAAAATATGAATGTAAATAGTAAATTTCTCATTAATGATCAAAAATTCTATGTTGCAGGAGTATTCGAACCAATAGGAAGTTCTCAGGATGATAAAATGATTTATCTCCCAATAGATTCATTCAGAGATGTTACAGGAATAGAAGAACGAGTAGATTATGTTATCGTTCAGGTTGCAGAAGGAAAAGATCCAGCAATTATTGGTGATGAATTGAAACGATCCCTGGCTCGATTCCGAGGAGTTAAAGAAGGAGATGAAGATTTCACCATACAAACACCTGAAGAATTACTAGCATCATTCCAAACAATCCTAGACATCGTCAAAGCAGTGTTAATTGGTATTGCATTAATTAGTTTATTTGTTGGAAGTGTTGGAATCATGAACACAATGTATACTTCCGTTCTTGAAAGAAATAAAGAAATTGGAATTATGAAAGCAATTGGTGCAAGAAATAAAGATATCTTCTGGCTATTTTTTATTGAATCAGGAATCCTAGGACTTGTTGGAGGTGCCATAGGAATTATTATAGGAACAGGATTGGCAAGCGCGGTAGAATTAGTTAGCACACAAGCACTCGGTAAATCATTCCTACAAGCAAATTATTCTTGGGAACTATTTGTAGGAGCATTAGTATTCTCATTCATTGTCGGAGCTTTAGCAGGAACACTACCTGCAATCCAAGCAAGTAAAGAAAAACCCGCAGATACTTTACGCGATGAATAAAACGAATAGTGTAAAGTTCGACATGTAAGTGTCATAACTCTGTGTAATGAATAGGAACACAGAGTTCAACGCGTAAGTGTTGTAATACTAAGAGATGAGTAACAAATCTATTTCTCTTTAGTAAATGTAGAACTATAATCTAATTCAGCAAATGCTGCTTGAAGGAAAGGATGTAGTTTTTCTTTCTCTTCTTCAGATAAAGTTTCATATATTTTAACAGCTTCTGAATATTTCTTTTTAGAAATAAGTAACTCGTCAAATTCTAAAGCAAGTGTTGCATTGTAAAGAAGTTCTTGAACTCTCTTGAAAGGCTCTTCAGATAAAGACATCTCGTTAATTGATCGAGCAACATCTTCAGTTTCAGTTTTAGAAATACTTAATACTTGTTCTCTAAATAATTCTAGGCTAAGAAGTAATTCTTCTCTAGATAATAATTCTTCTTTACTTAGTAATTTATGTATTTCTTCTTGATCCTTAAGAGATTTTTTTACTTTATTAGTGGTGGAAAGTTTTTCAATGGATCGATTATTTTCTTTCATACGACTATTTGTAAAAATGAATCCAAAGAAATTAGTAAATAATAAACTTAATTTATGTTGAGGAACATCTACCGATTTTGTTGAAACAGATTCTTTTTCCAGACCAGATAAATTTCTTAATAATTGTTTTTTCTGTGCTGCGGTTAATAATACTTGTTTAGCCTTATGACCTAAAGCAATAATTCCATATTTACTTGCTATTTTTATAGCTCCTAATAATATTAATGCCAATAGACCAAATCCTATTATACGAGCTGTTTTGTTATCAAATAATTCTCCTGCTTTACATGCTTCGCAAGAACCGCCACAATCAACACCTTTTTCATTTTGATTTTTTATACCATCAAAACAAGTTCCGCAGGGTTCACAAGGACCGCCACAATCAACACCTAATTCTCCGTAATTTTGAATACCATCAAAACAATTTTTACAAGGAACACAGAAAGGACCGCCACAATCAATTTCTTCTTCGAAATTATTAAAGATTCCATCAAAACAAGTTTTACACACATCACAGAAAAGTCCGCCACAATCAATATCTTCTTCTCCTTGATTTTTTATACCATCATTACAACTAGCACAAGGTTTACATTCTCCACCACAATCAACGCCTTCTTCGAATTCATCCTGTATACCATTTTCACAGAAAATTAATTGTTCACAGCTTTCTTCAAAATATAATTCATTATTAGTGTAACAACTATTGTTATCAACGCAGGTTCTATTTTTTGTTCCATTCTCATTGCAAGGAGACCAGTCAGGGCAGAACCAATTAGGAGTACAAAATCCTCCGCCTCCACCGCCTCCACCAGGAGGAGTTGTAGTTGTTCCAATTTTCAAAGTATTGTTTGTTGTAGCCCAAGAGGATGCAAAATAAACATCATAGGCAAGACAGTTCCATTCATATGTCGCCAAAGGTAAACCTGAAACAATCCAAGAATTACTATCTGAATTTCCGGAAGATGAAATAGAATTTTCATAAAAAATTACTCCGGTATTAGCATTCCAAACGCTTAAACTAAAATTGTATAAGTCTGTATTTGAAGTAACATTACATGTAAATGTCTGTGTTGTGGAAGTTGATTGTGTATTATCAGTAGGAGCAACAAGAGTTACTAAAGGAGCATCTACAAAATCACAGGCTTCATTAAGATTAGCAGGAGCATATGTACAATTCCATAGTTCTCCATTAGTTCCAACTCCTGAACTAGAATAATTATTACAAATAAAGAACGATTCTTTTGTTGAATTAGCAGGATCTAAATCTAAATCATATATTCCAGTCCATAAACCATAAAGATTATCATCCGATGGAGTTGTTATGGATCCTGAACAGGTCACAAGATCTCCTGAATAGCTTGCAGGAATTGTTCCTGCATTAACAACGGATCCATTTGTTGCTTGATAATATACATTGCATTTTGAGATGCTTTCTGAATCGTCACTGTAGAACTGCGAACTCACACTTATTGTTATTAATGAACTATTATAGAAATTATTTGTTAATAAAAATGATCCTGATTTATACGCAGGAATTATATTAATTGTTTTTGATTCGGAAACGGCTGTTGCATAATTACCCGTATCATCCCGTGCCCAGAATGAAAAATTATATGTTCCGCTTTCAACCATATTTCCTATTGTGAATTTACAATCGGAAGCATCATCTCCTGAAACAAGATAGGAGTTCGGACCTGAAGCATTGTAGAAACAACGATCAATGGTTCCATCTTGATAATCTCCATTCTCAGTATCATTTGCAGAAACCCCAAACCACACACCAGAACCATAGCTAATATTTACTGAGCTAGCAGAAGGTTCGCTAATTGCTAAATTAACCGTTGGAGAAATATTATCAAGTATTCTAAAATCAATGCTATGTCCTGTTGAAGGAACAGCAATGGTAAAATATAATTCAAAAGCATCATTAAAAATAGTGTCGTTGGTAGGAATGTTTACTGTCATAGATATTGAACTAGCACCGGAACCGTTTACTGCATCCTGAAGAACTATTTGTCCTTTTGTATTAGAACCATCTTCAGAATATGATTGAGTTTCAAAATTAGCCTGTGTTGATCCTGTTGTAATAAAATTTTCTCCTTGTAAACCAAGATGAACGGGAAGAGCAACACCTAAAAGATTACCAAGCCATAAATAAGCAGTAGAAGAATAGGAACCATATGTAAATTGTATTGTGAAATTATTTCCTAATCTTACTCTATTATCCCATAGAGCATAAAGTCCGTCAAATGTTTGCGAACTTGTTGAAGGAGGAACATATGTTCCAGTCATAAGAGTATTGACAATACAATATGCTTGAGCCGCGCAATCGCTATCAACGCAATCAATGGAACCATCGCCATCATTATCAATGTCATCATTACAAACTTCTGCACTGCAAGAAGCAAATCCTAAACAATCACTATCCTGGCAATCAACTTGACCATCGCCATCATTATCATAGTTATCAGAACAAAGATAAGCATTATTTTCTATAGCAAGATAAAACTGATGATCATATGATGAAAGTTGATATAAACAATCAGCATCGTTCTCATCGATTTGAGAATCATAATCATTATCAGAACCATCTGCACATGCATCCCATTCGGTTAATTCTATATTAGGACAAGCATAACAAATACCATTTGAAAAAAGACCGAATGAACCAAACGCTTGATAACAATCAGGATCAAAACAATCTTTAGGCCCATCCAAATCATCATCTATATTGTTATCGCAATAGAAATCAATTCTTGGAAGAAAAAAGAAAAATGCATCTGAAGCATTAAACTCGTAGTCTAAACAAACATCATACACATTTTCAGGATTAGCTACACCAATACAATTAGGATCGGAACAATCTATTCCTCCACTTGCATTTGCACTATATCCTGCACCATTCCAATAGTATGCATCCATATCATTATCTATATTATCAAAACACCAGGACGCGTTAAGTGCTTCTGATGAAGGAACTTCAGCTTTATCCGCACAATCATAGTCATCGAAATCAGCATCATTGCTGAAAGTTTGATTGAATAATAATGCATATAGAGTTTGATTATTTGTCCAACCAGGATTCGGCATTGAACCTGCTTCAGAATCATAATCATTATCAAACTCATCATAGCAATTTAGTTCTCTTTCTAATTCGCAAACTTTTCCATTGCTTAATGTTTCGTTACCACAATCTTCATCGGGATGATTATCAGAACCATAGGAAAAATATCCTCCCCAATGACAATCCATTCCAGCTCCACTTGTTAGGTTGAAAGAATAACCGTTTGCTCCACCAGTGGTTGTATACCAAAGGTCCCAATCGTTATCAACACCATCATTACATTCAGAACCGAGTTCATTATCATCTAATGTTGCTCGACAATGGGAAGAACAATCATATTCGGCATCATTATAGGAACCCGTTAGACTTCCTTCACAATCTAGTTCTTGCCAATAGTCATTATCAAAACCATCGGTACAATTTAATTCAATTTTATATTGACATACTTGTGTTGCATTACTTGGATTAATAATTACATCACAATCTTTATCTCTACAATCAATATCAGTTAATCCTGTATTAGCATGACCCCACATATCATCTTCTAGAGCCCAATCATTATTGTATTGATCGAAACATGCAGCCGCATCAATATACTCTCCACCATAACCACAACGACCTGTTGTGTCACCGTTCGTATAATAATCGTCGTGGGCAGGAGGACCTGGTTTAGTATTACAATCAATATCATAACAATCATAGGATTGAAAATCAAAACAATATTGTTCGTTTCCACTACAATCTAAATAATCAAAGTCTCCGTTCTTTGTATCATTACAAGAATCCCAAGTCATACTTGGATCGTTTAGGCGAATTTCCCATTCGTTATTGTTATCGCTGCTCCATCGTGGACGACTATCACCAATCGGGATATATGTTAGATCGTCGAAATAAATTGTTATGTTAACAGTATCTTCGTAAGCAACTAAACCTTCTAAATAATTTAATGTAAGTTCAATAATATATCCTTCATCCATGCTTACGTTTGATTCATTGAAATAAATAAGTAAAGTTGTATCTATGTTTGCAATCTCCGTTCCACCTGCTTGATATGATCGAAGAATAACTTGGTTCGTATGCGTTTCTGATTCGTTGAGAGTATCCTGATCTACAGGAATATTATTTTTATCTAAGAAATAAACAAATTCACCGTTGCTTGATCCAGTACCTGGGAAAATTTTTGTAACATTTTCTATTTGAGGAAAACCTCTAACAAAAATAGTTGCTGTTTTAGAAACAGACCAATGAGATAATCTCATTTTGAATGTACCATTAGGCATTGTGTGTTGCGTGTATTCAATACTTGTTTCTCCAAAACTAGAACTGAACGATGTTGTGTTTATTTCCATGTCTCCTATAGGAATATCATTTGCCAATGTTCCGTGAGAACCGGAAGGAGAATAGTATAAACTAGTGTTGGCAAAAGATTGTTTTGGTTTATTACTATATGTAACTCCCCAACATTCAGGATCTGCAGTATCAATTAATGAATCTGGTTCTGTTGGATTATCAATTTCATCATGACAAAATAATTCTACATTTGTTCCGCCGTATTTTGAAACTGCGAACGCAACGTCTCCGTCTTGATCTGCTTTTATGGTGTTTTGTGCAAACATGTCTTCTGCGGATTTTGCATTTACTGAATTTGCAATATCACCAAGTGTCCATGTTATTGGACGTACATGGATATTCCAATTTACAGAATCATTAACAACAATTGGTGAAAGCGAAGCATTGTAATGACCACACTCAAGAACTCTCCAAGGAATCCAGTTATCGGAAGTTCCATTTCCCGTTGAATTTATGCTGTCAGAAGAAACTAGTACATAGGTGACACTGACGTTTCCATCTGTTATGTTAGACGTTAAGGTAGTGTTAGCAAAGATTTGGCGACAGCCAGCTAAACCGTCATCGTAACAATTGGACTGGTTAATATAACAACCCACAATGTCACCCAATGTACCAGTAATATGATCGAAAGGTATTGTAAAATTATAGAGATAGTTTCCTGCCGCAGGAAGCGGACTTGGTTCAAGATAATAGAATCCTTCAGGATATGTTGGATAAATGATATTATTTGCTTGAACTGTAAAACTTACATTGACTTCGTCAACGCTGTTAGAACAATTTCGTTCATCGATTACTGTAAAAGTTAGATTACTTATTCCGACGGTGGAAGAATTAGGAGTAACAGTTATTGTTCCGTTAGAATATAGATTGAATGTTAAATTTCCGCTTGTTGTATTTTGATAATAATATAATATGTCATCATTAAAATCAGTGGCGTCAAGTTGACAGGAATAATATGCTCCTTCGAAAAGATCAGTAGAACAATTAAATAAGATTTCAGGCGGATTATTAATGCAGGTTTGAACAGAACCATCAATGGCATCGCCAGTTACCCAGCTCGACATATCCATATCATGGAAGGCAAGATATGTTGGAACAAACAATGTTAACACTAGAGCTATAAATAGCACTACGCCTAACACCCTTTGCGTGACCACCTTGTCACAATAGCAGATTCTGGCCTTTAAAAGTGTTTCTTTATAAAGGAAATGCATTTGTTGTCACTTTTTAGGAATAACAATAGAAATATTTATAAAGAGTGAATTGTGACAAATAATATGAAACTTCCAAAAGTATCTTCACTTCTCAAAATACTAGGCCTTTTTGGAGCAGGATTGCTATTAAGTGCAAACAGCACAGCACAATCCACAACAATCCTTCACGGGACCGTAAAATTAGCCTATGATAGCACCACGGTCGTTGAAGACGCTGAAATAAACATTTGGAAAGCAGGAAATCCTACAGACACATTACACTTTAATTCTGACAATCTGGGAGAATACATTACATATGAATTTAATATTAATGAAGACACAATAGTAAACATAGACGATTACTCAGCACCTAAATTAGAAGATATTCTTATCACAAACAATCCTGGACAAGGACATCACTTTATTGTTCCAAGCGATGAAAAACCAAAAGATCTAGCTAAGATCTATAACGTACAAGGAAAAGAAGTCGCAAGCATCGAAGCTCTTATGAAAAACGGAAATATTGTAAGTTCATGGGATGGAAAAACTGCTGATGGAATAGCAAAAAACGGACTCTACATATATTCATTAGAATTAGAAAATGGAGAACGAGTTTCAGAAAAATTTATACAAACTACAAACGGAAGTCAAAGCGCATATCTTTCTAAATCAATCGAGCCTAAAAACGAACTAAACACTAAAGCTCTTAAAGATATTATGATCGATGGAACATACGTCTTTGAAGTAAAATCAAACTCAGGAATAACAAGCCATGATTTCCCAACACAACTAGACACATTCTTAATTTCAGGAAGTTTAGGAACAAATTTTGTAGAACACTATGTACAATCAGTTCCACAACACAAAACATTCAATTTTATAGTTCGAGAACCATACTATTCAGATGGTGTAGAAAATGTTAAAGTTCTAGCTACAGATTCCTTAACAGGAACAGTTATTGATTCTGCATACACAGACAGTTCAGGAAATGCAATGATGCAAATACCTATAGGAAGCATATTCTACTGGAGCTACGGAAATGACACAACAGAAAATAATCAAGCATTATATTTCAGTCGAGTTGAAGAACTTGACAGCACAACATCAGTAGAAAATATTTTATTCGTAGATACAAATGGTATTGATCGAGAAAGAATACTTCCTCCAAAACAAGGAAAAAAACCTTCTTTAGCATTTGGATACATGGGATCAGTAGCACTTCAAGCAGAATGGATTTCTGAATTTGTAGGAAAAGTAGACATTGAAGTAGTAGAAGGACGAGGAAAAAGAATTTCCCTACCAAACATACTAGGACCATACTCTGCAATATATAATTATCTTCTCGAAGCAGATACCCTATTTAACGGAGCAGATGTTAATGATCTTTATATTATTGAAGAAGCAACAGCTCCCATCATAACACCAATAATGATTGCAAACTATGATGAAAACACAAACTTCTATCCTGATTCATTAGGAATAAGAATAGAAATGGGTACTCCAAATACTCAAGTCGACTCTGTTCAAGTGAGCAGCGGAGAATACGCAGTTCTTGGAGGAGTATTCACAACAAGTTCTACACTCGCATCACCATTATGGGAAACTATTTTTGGAGAGTACGCAGGATTACCAACAAATCTACCATCAGGACGAGTAAGTTTTATTAATTCTCCAACAAACATAACACACGAAGATAAAGCACTCTATAAACTTATTATGCTTAATGGAAAAGCACGATTTCAATACGATACTGATAAAGAAAATTATTCTAACGTAAGAGAAAATCTATAAAATTATATAGCATTAGCAGTAAAAGTCCAAGTTGCTTGACCGCCACTTTCTGAACTTGCATTAATCCAAATAGCAGCATAGATTTCAAAAGAATCACTACCATCATCATAAGTCATATTATCACATAATTGATGTTCTACATTTGCTGCAGAAAAATTCACATATGTAAATGGTTGATTTCCTGTTGTCCAATCACAACCCAAACCACTATTAGCTGATTTATATTGATAATAAGAATTTGTTGCAGAAAGACCGTCCTTAAAGATATTTCCTGCAGTAGAATTGGTTTTTAAAGTTACATTAATATCAACATTACCATCATTTGATAGGTTCAAATAATCATTACTTCCTAAATAAATGCCTGTGCATTGAAAATTGTCACAACCTACAGAAGAAGTATTAGCTTTTGAACTATCAAAATAAGAATAACCTCTAGTTTGATTCATATTGCAAGTTCCGAAATTAATTCCTGAGTCTAAAAGAACAACGGACATGGATGCATTGACAGTGACAGTTATATTTCCAGAAATATTCGTGACAACATTTGATATTGGCACATTTGTTTGAACAAAAATAAGAGCTACAAAAGTAGCAATGAATAAAAGAATAACAGTTGCGAGAAGAGGTTTTGAAACTTCGCGAGACATTATATTGAAGACGCCATGAATTGAACCGTCACATTACCTCCTCCGTTTGAATTATTTGTCACATGTGCTTGCATGTAAAGATTTATTTGATCTTCATAATCCATATAATAAATAGAAGAACATAAAGGATAATATGTATTAGCTAGAGAGAAATTTATATAATTTGATTGTAAAGTTCCTATACAACCGGGTCGAGCAGAATTATTACCTGTCTTAAATGCAAACCAAGCATTCGAATCATTGAAGAGTTGAGCTCCTGTTTGATTAATAATCTTAACAGTAATATTAGCAACTTGAGTTCCATCATTTTCTAGAACCATAAAATCAGGAAATGTTCCATTTATACACAAAGAATTATCAAGCCAAGAAGCGGATTGATTAGAATCAAATAAAGAATGATTTGTTGATTCATTAATAGCACAAGAACCGAAATTAATGGTTGAATCGTTAAGAATTATGGAAATATGAGTAGATATATCCAAAGAAACATTACCAGAAGTATATGTTGTTGCTTGACCAGTTAAAGGCTCATCTATTAAAGATTGAGAACTAATAACCACAAGCAAAGAAAGCGAAATGCTTACTGCGACTAGCAAAATAACAAGGAAATCATACTTCATGACAATAAGACAGGAAAAAAAGAATATAAAGCTTTAGTTTACAGGATAAAACTTCAAGTAAATAGAGCCATTATAATCTCCTAAAGGAAGATTTGGAACAATAAGAGTAAAATTTAAACTTCTTGCTTCGTTAGCTTTCATAATAAAATTATTATCTTCAACATTTATAACTCCAGGACCTTCCCAAGCAATTTTTACTAGAGAATCTTGAGATAATGAAAAATTAAGGGAACGTTTAAGTCTTGCTCCAACAGAACTTCCTCCAAAATGCATAATATCAGCATCGACATTAAAACCAGCTCCATCTTTTACTTTAAAATCATAAGGAACTTCTACAATTTCGTAGGGTTGAGGTAAAAGGCTATTTTTGAATACTAAAAATGCCAAGAAAATAATAGCCACTATTGCTAAAATAATTAATATTTTATTAAAAGAAGATAGTTTATTCTGACCAGTCGAAATCTTTTTTGTTTTTTTTATCATTTCTTGTTTTCTCCTTGGATTTAGTTTTTTTCTTTTTTTCAGCGTCTTTTTTATCTTTTTTCATAGAGAATGTAAAAAGTAAAACCATAATAATAAGGAATACTATTATTAACACAAGATATAAATTAGTTCTTTTTGAAAAGAAAGAAGTATTATCTTTTATTGTTTCAGGGTCAGTAATATTAAATAAGAGAGGAATAGTTTTTGTTTCGATTCCTTTATCAGGAACAGGAATTTCTAAAGTCAATACAGATTCAAAAGTCGTATCGTTTGTTTTAGGAACAAACATAAACGCATCTACAATTGTTAGTTCATAGGGTTTAAAGTCTATAACAGGAAGATTAACAAGAGAATCATTGAAATCAATAAGAGAACCACGAATGTTTTTCAAATCTTGACTAAAAATGCTTTGCAGATTAAATTTAATATTATTTATTTTTCCTTTAGTCAAGGTTTTAGTATAATCTAATAACAATACATCAACACCACCTATAAAAAAAGTAGAATCTTTTGTTGAAGGTATTTTTTCAGGAGAATATTTTAAATCCCCATGAACCAAATACATTCCAGAATCATAGGATTCAGTGTGAAGAGTCTGATTCACAGTAACTGATTGTGTTGCAGAAATGTCAACATTATTAAAATATAAAGTATCTAAAAGATTTCCTTCTCGATCCATCACAGATATTGTTGTTGATGTATCAAATAGATCCAACACACCTTTGTTACTAAGAACTAACTCAATATAAGTATTTTCTCCTTTTTCAGGATTAGGAATTGTAATTTCTTTAATTTCAGCATATTCACCAGGAATAGGAACTTCTATAGGGACATAAATTCTTACTGCAGTAACTGCTGAAAAAGTACCGCTTGAATATCTGGGATCGACAGATTCTTCTGATTTAAAATATAGTTTTTGAATGCCGAAATCAGATATTG
Source organism: uncultured Methanosarcinales archaeon (assembly GCA_964428445.1). Classification (GTDB taxonomy): domain Archaea; phylum Nanobdellota; class Nanobdellia; order Woesearchaeales; family SKGA01; genus SKGA01. The sequence goes on from CAYRYC010000001.1 coordinate 81,228, forward strand.
TTTCGTAAAGAGGGAAAGTCAATGTAGCAGTTACAGAAGCTTGTTCTCCAGGAAGTAAAGGTATTGAATTTTTATTAAAAGTAACATACTCAGAAATAAAACTATCCGCAGACATATGGTAAACATAAGGAGTTTCACCGTTATTCCAAATAGTCATGTCGAAATCAACAGATTCTCCTTCAGCATAAGGAACAGAATCAAACTTAGGAGGAGATACTCTTGCTGCAGAAACTAAAGCTGAACAAATTATGATAAGAATTAAAAAAAAAAGAAAAAAAGAAAAAAATTTTTTCACTTCATACACCTAAAGTGTTGAAGCTACAAAAGTCCAAGTAGTTAATCCACCAGTAGGCATACTGATATCATCGTTATCTACAGTAACTTCAGCAGAAATATGTGTAAATCCACCTATATCAAATGAAGAGCAAACTGAAGCAGGAGATGTTGAAACAACAACATCTGTAGCAGGAGATGTACCACAACCAGATGTGGAACCTTCATTTAAAGTAACTGACATAGCTCCAGCAGTTCCCCATAAGGAAGCTCCAGTTACGTCAGAAGCGATAGTAACACTTACTAAAGCAGTTCCATCATTTGACAAATTCATAAAATCAGCTGCAGTACCTACTGCTCCATCGCAGTCCGTGTTCTGTGCAGCACTGTCAAAAACAGTTGTTACAGCTCCACCAGTAATATCTAAGTCGCATTCACCGAAGTCAATAACATCATCTACTAATGTAATTGAAGCATATTCTCCTACAGTTAAATTAACAGTTCCAGCATCATTTAATGTTGCAAAACCTGTTGGAATTGTATTCATATTATCGAGCATGAAAAATGTTGATCCGATTGAAACAACAATTGCTGCGATAAGCAATAATCCTAAAGTTCTATTTGAAATATCCATTTTTTATCACCATTTATTTGTATTTATTAAACTAAAAAATTGTTAACGATTTATAGTTAACGATACTTGACCAGTTATTGGAACCTCAGGTTCCCCAATTGTCAAACGTACATGACCTGTTTCTGCTAAATCTGTATGTGCATCATTATACTCTGCCATTTTAGCATCGTTATGAGCGCCTACAGCGTCAAATACAGTTAAGGTACCTAGTACAGATACGACAATGGTTAGAATAACAAGAACAAGAATAGTTTTCTTTGATACGTCTTCTACCATTTTTTTACACCATCACACTAGCCATTAGGGCTGTGTTAACCATAACCTCGGAATCATAGTATTTAAAACTTTCTCTTTTTTAGCACCATATCACCGTCTTAAACCCCTTTAAACAATATTTAGAAGAGCCTGTATAAAAAAAAGGCTTCTAGTATTTTCTTAGTTAAATTTATAAATGAAAATCCAGTCCTGAAAGGTCACATAAGTGTGATAATAACACAACGTTATTGTTTTGCCTTCGTAGCTTAGTGGTTCGAGCGGTCGGCTGTTATCCTTACTATCGTACGGGACTTTCCCTTTCGATTAAGGTAAAGTAACCGACAGGTCACCAGTTCAAATCTGGTCGAAGGCGCTTTTTTCATTTAAACTTTTATATCGGGTCGAAAATTCAACCATTTCCTCTCGACATAAAAAATAGTGATTTTTTATGAGCCCGTAGCTTAGCCTGGTGGAGTGCTCGACTGATAATCGAGTGGTCCGGAGTTCAAATCTCCGCGGGCTCACTTTATCATTTTCTTCTTAACTCTATATATAGAGCGTTATGAATTCCACAGGACAAGCATGCATAAGTCTTTAAAATAAGACAAAATTATTATTTCTATCTTGAAAAATATACACATTCAACCAAACAAAGATCAGACCGTCGCGCTTTGTCTAGATACTATTAAAAAAGACAAACAAGCATTGGTTTTTTGTGCGAGTAAAAGAGCAGCAGAATCACAGGCTGAGAAAACTAGTAAACAGAGTTATCTTAACACCACTATACTATACAATCTTTCTCAAGATATATTATTAGCACTTTCTAATCCTACAAAACAATGCAAGAGACTTGCAGAATGCGTAAAGAAAGGAGTTGCTTTTCATCATGCAGGATTAAACTCTAAACAAAGAGAACTTATTGAAGATAATTTTCGATCAGGAGTTATTAAAATAATTTGTTCTACTCCAACGCTTGCTGCTGGTTTAGATCTTCCTGCATTCAGAGCCATTGTTCGAGATCATAAAAGATTTGGACAAAGAGGTATGGCGCCAATTCCTGTTTTAGAATATAACCAAATGATTGGAAGAGCTGGACGACCAGGACAAGAAGATTATGGTGAAGGAATTCTTGTAGCAAACAAACCTGAAGATGTTAAAATTCTCAGAGAACAATATATCTATGGAGAAATCGAAGACATATATTCAAAGCTAGCAGTTGAACCCGTTCTTAGAACATATATTCTTAGTTTAGTTTCAACGAAATTAGTTGGAAACGTTGGAGAACTCTATGAATTTTTTGATAACACTTTCTATGCACATCAATTCAAAGACAGCGATAAATTGCATCTTACTCTTCGTCGAATGGTTCGACTATTACAAGAATGGAAGTTTCTTAAAAAAAGCGAAAAAGATGTTAAAGAAGAAAATGAAAATCTATTTCAAACAGCTACGAGTTATTTCAAAAATAAGAAAAATAAAGTAAACACAGATAATGCTTTGATTGCGACAGAATTAGGAAAAAGAGTTTCTGAAATGTATGTCGATCCTCTAACAGCCCATGTGTTTGTTAAAGCAATAAAAAAATTAGAAAGCGGATTGCACACCGAAGAATATGCTTTCATGATTTCTCATCTGGTTTGTTGTTCTCTGGAACTGCGGCCATTGCTTCGGGTTAAGGTTGCGACCCAGGACATCGCGCAGTCTCTTCTTGAAGAAGAAACAATCGTTAGCGAAGATAATTTCAACGAATACAGCAGCGATGAATTCGCAGACACATTGCTTACGGCACAGTTCTTCATGGATTGGATGAACGAATTCACAGAAGATAAACTCATGGACAAATACGACATCCGTCCGGGAGAAATAAGTTTCAAACAACAGCATGCTGATTGGCTGCTCTATGTGTGCGAAGAACTTGCTCGAATAACAAAACAGCAGGAAAATATCAAACATATAAAGAAAGTTCGAGTAAGAATTAAGAACGGCGTCAAAGCAGAATTAACTTCTCTTCTTCGATTCAAAGGCATTGGACGGGTTCGTGCGCGGACATTGTTTAACAAAGGAATCAAAACAACAAAGGAAGTTGTGGAAATTCCCTTCGGAGATCTTGTTGAAATGATCGGTGTGAAAATGGCTAGGAACATCAAGGAAGAAGTTGGTGAAACGGTTACTGACAGAGATGTTGGAAATATCGTTGAACGGGCTCGACGGATCCATAACAAACAGACAAGCCTAGGCGACTATTAATGGATTAATCTTATAAAACAAAGCTCATTCTTTAGCATCATGACACGATGTGTAAAAATTCCTCTTGCGGATGCTCAAAAAGTAAAAAGATGTTTACTTGATAAAAATTATATTAATCATGAGTATCGAGCTTTGAAAGAAGGAGATTTCATTTACTTTCCAATAATTGATAGTTTTTGCTGTGAAGAAAAATGCAATTACGAACTTGTCGAAAAAGATTTATTGAAAAGTATCAAAGCAGAATTAACAGCAAGACCTTTCAAAGAAGTTTTATCTGAAATTCTTAGTTCGAAAGAAATGGAAATTGCAAAAACAGCATATGATCAATTAGGCGGAATTGCAATTATAGAAATTCAAGATGAGCTATTAGGAAAAGAAAAAGAAATTGCTCAGGCATTAATAAATTCAAATCCATCTGTAAAAACAGTCCTTAGAAAAGACGGAATCCATGACGGTGTTTTCAGAGCACAAAAAATGAAATTCTTAGCTGGAGAAGAAACCAGAGTTGCAGAATATAGAGAAAACAATTGCACAATAAAAGTTGATGTTGAAGAAGTGTATTTTTCCGCAAGATTATCAACAGAAAGAAAACGAATCTCTGCACTGGTTCAAGAAGGAGAAGACATTCTAGTTATGTTTAGTGGAGCAGCTCCCTATCCTTGCGTACTTTCAAAAAACACTGATGCAAAAGAAATAATCAGTGTTGAAATAAATCCTGCAGGACACGAATACGGACTAAAAAACATTGCAAAAAATAAATGTAAGAATGTTGAACTGTTTTGTGGAGATGTCAGAGAAATTATTCCAACACTAAACAAAACTTTTGACAGAATTATAATGCCTCTGCCAAAAACAGCAGAAGAATTCTTAGATATTGCATTGCCTGTTGCAAAGAAGAATGCAATCATTCATTTGTATGCATTCTACCACGAAGATGAATTCGACAAAGCAAAAAAAGAAATAGATAAATATTGTAAAAAATTCAATCGAGAGTACAAAATTTTAGATATTGTTAAATGCGGTCAACATGCTCCTCGAACATATAGAATCTGCGTTGATTTCAAACTTTTAAACTAAGCTTTATATAGAGTATCTTGTTCTTAATCATCAGTATGTGCGATGAGCGCGTGAACACCCGCTGAGGTCCTAGACCGATGATTAACGGTAGTAACTAGCGAGCACATACCCTTTTCTAATCTTCCGATAATAAAAGATATGTTGCATTTTCATCTCGACGTCTAAAATAAGAACGAATCAAAATATCTGTATCTGAAATAAATTTTGCTTGCTCTTTGAGAGATTGAGGAATTATGGCTTTTTTAACAAACGACAAATAAAAATTATTAGACATATCAGGACTATAAAAATTAATATCGCTAACCATTATTGATTGATTGTGAATTTTAGGAATGTTTTCTCCTTCAAAACTTCTTAGAAGTTGTTTTTTTGTTGAATATAAATTATTATTAAAAGAATTCTTATCTGCGAAATTTAATATTTTCATCATCAAAGGATCTTTTTTTAATTTGTTAATTTTATTACGATCAAGTTCTAAATAGGCTAAATAGCTTATATCAAAAGAAGAATCATCGCCAGGTTTGTAAATATCTGCTTTCAAAGAAATTAAAGATCCTGATACATTGAATAAATGTTCATAGAATACTTGTTTAATAACACCTTCTTCAGTCATTATAATTCCTTTAGATCGTCTAGTCTTATCAGTAAGAGGAAGTTTATCTAAAAATGAAGAAACAGAATCATCAATTGTTTTTATTAAATTGGTATTATTATCCATTTACTATATCTCCTCTCACCCCTGATCAGAAATCTGTGAAATACACAGAATAAAACTAACTGAACATTTAGAATGTTCAACTTTTAGCTGAACATATTCATATAATCATTGCCTTCGAGATTTTCTTCTCTTAAGACCTTTTCTTTAGCTAATATGAAATCAGCTGTTTTGATTGTAAATCTATTTTCTCTAATAGCCATGTAACCTGCTTCAGTACAAACTGCTCTGATTTCTGCGCCAGTCATACCTTCAAGTTTTTTTGCCATGGTTTTGTATCTAAAACCTTTTTGTAGTTTCATATTTTTAGAATGAATTCTGAGAATTTGTTCTACGCCATCCAGATCAGGTTCACCAACTTCAATGTGACGATCTAATCGACCAGGTCGAAGAATTGCAGGATCTAAAATATCTTTACGGTTTGTACAACCAATAATTTTTACATTATCTAAAGGTTTGAAACCATCAAGTTCTGCTAAGAACTGCATAAATGTTCTTTGAACTTCTCTTTCTCCGCTTGTTCCAAGTTCAATTCTGCTTGCAGCAAGTGAATCAAGTTCATCAATGAATACGATTGATGGAGCTTTTTCTCGAGCGAGTTCGAAAATTTCTTTAACGAGTTTTGCACCTTCTCCAATAAATTTCTGGACAAGCTCTGAACCAACAATTTGAATGAAGGTTGAGTCTGTGCTTTTAGCAACAGCTTTTGCTAGGAGAGTCTTACCAGTTCCTGGCGGACCATATAATAAAATTCCTTTTGGAGGAGAAATACCCACTTTTTTGAAAAGCTCTGGTTTTTTCAGAGGAAGTTCTACAACTTCTTGGATTTCTCGGATCTCATTTTTGAGACCTCCAATATCTGCCCAGCTAATTTTAGGTTTTTCCATGATAACAAACTGTTCAACATTAAATTTCTTAGTTGAATCTATTTTGTCTACGATTGTGAGATTTTTTTGTTCTACAAGAATTGAATCACCAGCTACGAGATCTTTAACATCACTTGCTTTATTAACAAAGAATTTGTTTCCGTTTGGCATAGCAATTATTGCATGTTCTTCATCTACAAGATCAACAAGATCTGCGACAAGAAGTGCTGGAGCTCGGAATCTATCTAACTCGTGCTTAAGCTGAGCAATAGTTTCTCGTAAGAGTCTATTTTCTTGTTCTACGTCCTGTGGTGCTCGCGGAAATGCGAATGATTCTCCTGTCATACTTATAATTAAAAGAAAGAAGTCTTTTTAAAGATAGCGATTATTCCTTATAAAGAATGAAATACATACATCATATCTATATTACTGTCTATGTCAAAGAAAACGACAATGCAGAGCTTCTCGCAGAAATTATTGCAGGTTTTTTACCTGAAGATTTCGAAGATCAAGGAATTAAACTTGAAAAAGAAAAAGTAAAAATAGATGATATTTCAAAAATGAATATTCTGCGCGTAAAACTTTCTAAAGATAAAAATACAAAGCAATTTATTCAGACTTTGAAAGAAGGATTAGGTGCTGAGCAGTGTGCTCGAATCGTTTCTGAAGAAAACAGAGTAGATGAGGAAGGTTGTCTATATATTAGATTAAATAAACAAGAACTTCTTGAGAAAGGAGAAGCTGTTTTGACTGATGACGGAGAATGTTTTCATTTCAAAATCATGATAGCAGCATATCCTAAGACAAGAGCTAAGGCTTTAGAAGTTGTTAAGGAATTATTTAAGAAAAAATGAAAGTAATAGGAATATGCGGACCTAGTTGTAGCGGGAAGAGTTCTCTTGCAAACGCACTAAAAGAAGAACTTAATTGTGATTCTATCAGTGTAGACTTTTTTTATTCTTTCGAAACTCCAAAAACCTACGTAAAGCACGAAGGAGAAGAAATAAGATCGTTTGAAAGACCTGAACACTATGATGGGGAAAGAGTCGCGAAAATAATTAAAGAAATCAGAGAAAACAAAATTGCAGAAGTAAAAAGACTTCCTCATGAAACCAGCAAGAAATTTATTGAAGAAACACTGGAAGAAAAACCATTCTTAATAATAGAAGGATTTCAAATATTAAACTATCCTTCACTTGTTGAACAAATAAATATTAGTTTTTATGTTGATATTCCTTTTGAAGAAAGCATAAAAAGAAGAGTGCAAAGATATAATCGTGGAGCCAAGGACGATGATTATGTTAAAATAGGAAAATCAGAATGGGAACGTATGGGTCTGAACCAGAAAGAAAAAGCAAATTTCATTATTGATGGAACTAAAAAAATAAATCAACTAAAAAAAGAAGTTCTAGAAAAATTATAAAAAATCTTTCTTATCAGTTTCTTTTTCACTAGGAATAGCCGTTGGAGAAGATCCTCCGTGCCAAGTGAAACGAGGTCGAATACGAATTGGATACATTTTCTCATTACTATCATCGAAAAGAATTCCTGCTCCTTTTACTCTAGGAAGTTTATCAAGTTCTCCAACAAGACCTTCACGCATATAAGATTGCATAAGCATTCCCAAAGCATCAACATCAATCTTCGCAGTAATTCTATGGGAAAGAACAATGTCTGACTGAGTCATAACATCCGTATGAATTTTTCCGGGTTGCTGAGTTGCAAGAATTAATGAAATTCCTGGTTGACGACCTTCTCTCATTATTGTTACAAGAGCATCGGTTGATGCTACCTTTCCTTTTACTGGAAGGAACTCGTGGGCCTCATCAATAACCAACCACACAAGAGGCATCTCTTGTTTTTTCGCAGCAGTCTTTGAGAAAAAATTAGTTGCACTTTCTACTTGCTCAAACTCTTCGTCTTTTCTTGCTTCCATACGATCAATGAATAATCTTTGACCGACAAGACCAACCATGAGAGCTTTTACATCCCAACCGCCAGGCATTGTTGCATAACATGATACATCAAGAACAGAAATTTGTCCGCCTTTCGCAAGTTCTGAAAGAGGAGTTCCATGATCAGAGAAAACACCCCAACTATCAGCCATTCTAAACATAGAAATTACTGCATCGACTGTTCCTTTATCTGCTTCTTCATCTTCTTTGAGAGTTTTAATAATATGATTAAGAACAAAATTCTCTTCTGATTTTTTCAGAGTAGAAATTGTTTTACTAATTAAGATTCCTTCAGGACTATACTTGTCAAGCTTGAAAGCATTGCACCAGTCATCGGAATCAATTGCGCTTGGCGCTAATGTGAAAGGAACATCCGTGGGAATTCCTTTTGCTTTGTACTCATGATAATATTTTTCAGGAGTGAAAATTTTAACAGGAATATTTTGAGGTTTTAATCCCCATTCTTCTAATAATAATTTATCCTGATGATTTGGATATTTCATAGTCCAATAGATTCCCATTGTGTCTAAAAGAATTACAGAAAGATTTTGTTTGATTTCAGGTTCTAATAAATAAAAGCCTTCAGCGATTGCACCAAGAGTGTAGGATTTACCGCCTCCTCGTTTACCGCAGATAAACATGACGTGAGCTCCAGCTATATCCATGTAAACATTATTAGAAAGAGATTGAGTTTGACCCATTCTAATATAGTGCTTTCCAACAAAAATAGCTCCTTTGAGACCGAACTTTTTAAGATCGGCTTTACTTCTTCCCACAACAATATTATCCATAACAAGCAAAATTCAGGAAGCAGTATTTAAATATCTTAGGGTTCGGAAAGCTTAAAAATGATGAATGACTTACGAAGCAGAGAGAAGGTGAGTTCTATTAATTAGCGCGCAGTAAGCACGCAGTCATTTGAGGTGGCAACAATGTCAAAAAAACACACAGGAAAAGCAAAAATAATTTATGAAGGAAAGGATAAAAAACCATTTCCAATTTTTATACCAATTATAGGAATTGTCATTGCGGCAATCATAATTTTAGGAATTCTCAGCGGAGGAACATTCTTTGTGTTTAATCCTTCCAACGGAGGAAATGTTCTCGACAATACTGTTCTTGCGACAGTAAATGGAGAAGCAATCTATCAACATGAAGTTGACAAACAATGGAATACCATTCCTGTGCAAACAAGACTAAGTATTTCAAAAGAACAATTACTTGATGAACTAATTAGTGAAAAACTTCTTTTACAGCGTGCAGAAGAACTTAATATTAGTATGAGCATTAATGAAGTTGAAAATGCAGTTATGATTCAACTTTCGCAATTAGGCACAACAATTGATGAATATAAAGAAACACTTGAAGCTCAAGGAGCAGAATATGAAGATGTTCTTAATATGTATCAAAGACAGCTGGTTATTGCAAAACTCTTTGAATTAGAAACTTCTGCGAATGATTTCAACGTAAGTGAAGAAGATATTCAAAACTATTACGATGAAAACACAGAAGAATTCTCGCAGGAAGCAAAAGTTAGAGTTAGACATATTCTAAGCGTAATTAATGAAGAAATAAACGAGACCACGGCTCTTTCTCAATCAGAAGAAATGCTTTCTCAAATCGAAGCAGATGAAAGTGTTTTCTGTGAACTTGTTACTAATTTTAGCATGGACCCAGGGAGCGTTGCAAATTGTGGAGAATACACATTTGGAAAGGGAGTTATGGTTGGCGAATTTGAAAATGCATCATTTTCTATGAATGTGGGCGATTATGAAATAGTTAAAACTGACTACGGATTTCATCTTATCAACAAACTTGAAGATGTTGAAGCAGGAACTCTAAGTCTAGATGATGAAGTTATAGAAATTCCAGGAACCCTTGTTCGAGACGTTGTTTCACAAATGTTACTAGAAATCAAAGCTAAAGAAATCTTCGATGCATACATCTCAGAGCTTACAAGCAATTCAAAAATTGTCTATTCTGGCAATGAAGCTCCAGAAACAGAAATAGCTCTTGAAGAAAGTCTCGAAAACGACAATTTAAGCCTTGTTTGATGAAATAAGACCTTTTTATTCTTTCTTTTCAGTTTACTGGAAAGTCCAGAGGAATTCGCCAGAATTTCGACAGGATTTTATCCATTCCAAAGCTTTATAAACAGAAAATGCTTCGAGTTATCTGGACATACATGGGTCCCACCCGAGCTGTGAAGTTTTTCGCGCGCTATGAAATGTGGACACTCGTATGGTCAGCAGCCCTCCACGAGAGTACTCATTGGAGCTTACGACGAACGTCAATGCAATGAATCTGGGAGTTAGTGTTTGGGGGCAACAACACTTTTATTACAATCCTTAAATCACGCAGAAACAATCTGCACAAAAATCAAAAGAAAAAGACAACAATGTTACGCAGAGGGAGAAAATCTCGCGCAACAATCATGCTCAAAAACAAAGTGTTTTTGGCATCCTGGAAATTTCAATTTCCCTGATATTCATAATCATCTCAAACAACTCGTAAAAGGCGATGACAAGCCATAAGAGACGTTTGAAAAATAGTGTATCGACATTGACGTCATTACTATATATTTGACAGCGCTTGCTAAATCACAACAAGCTAAAGACAAAGTCACAAGTACGCTACTATGAATAATAACTTTTTCTACTTGATTTTAGAAAGGAAAATAATACTAAAACGTCCTTGAAAAAAATCAAAGGACCTTACAAAACAGAGGTAAATACAATGGCAAAAATAGCACAAGCAAGCGCAAAATACATAGTACATTCAACTATTCATATCGACGGCGTCGTGGACAGACCAGACGTAATCGGAGCAATATTTGGACAAACAGAAGGTCTCCTAGGAGAAGATTTAGAATTACGAGAATTACAAAAATCAGGCCGAATCGGTCGAATTGAAGTAAACACAGAAACCAAAGCTGGAAAGACAAAAGGAGATATTGTTATCCCTAGTTCTCTAGATAAGGCAGAAACAGCAATTATTGGTGCAGCTCTTGAAATTATTCAACGAATTGGACCTTGTAATGCAAAAATCATAGTTACAAACATTGAAGATATTAGAATTTCAAAACGAAAGCAAGTTATTAGCAGAGCAAAAGAATTACTTAGAACTCTTGTTGATACAACAATGCCTGACTCACAGGAACTTTCCGATGAAGTTGCATATTCCGTAAGAGTAATGGAAATTAAAGAATACGGAAAAGATCGATTGGCTGCAGGACCTGCGGTTGAAGAATCAGATGAAATCATAGTTGTTGAAGGAAGAGCAGATGTTCTAAACCTACTAAAATATGGATTCAAAAATGCAATTGCAGCAGGAGGAACTGGAATTCCTAAATCAATCATCGACATATGTAAACAAAAAACAGTTACTGTTTTCGTAGATGGTGATAGAGGAGGAGATCTTATTGTAAAAGAACTTCTAGGCGTTACAGAAATTGATTTCGTAACAAAAGCTCCAGATGGTAAAGAAGTAGAAGAACTTACCAAAAAAGAAATGCACAAAGCACTTCGAGGAAAAGTTACAGGAGAACAATTTGCTCTTGAACATACTTCAGCTAATGGAGAAACAACTAGCAATACTAAAAAGCGAGAAGCTCCAGCACGGAGAGAAGCTCCAGCAAGACGAGATACTAGATCTGAAAGAACTGATACTCGAAGAGATACTAGAACCGACAGTCGGAGAGAAGCTCCGGTAAGACGAGAACCGCGACAAGTAAGTGGACCAAGCGCTGATGAAAAAATACTTTTCAACAAAATGCTTGAAGATCTTATTGGAACCCGAGGAGCATACATCCTTGATAAAAATCTAGAAATTCTTGGTAAAATTCCAATTAGCGAACTTGCTAATACTGTAAAAAGTCTAAACAATGCTGTTTACGCAGTAATCTTTGATGGTGCAGTTGAGCAAGAACTTGTTGATGTAAGTGAAAAAAGTAATGTTAAATATTTAATCGGTATGAGTTCAAAAATCAAATCTACCGGTCGAATGAAAATCCTTACACCAGAAGAACTAAGCTAGACTTAGTATTTTTTTTCTTTTTATTTTTTATTATATTTAGCTTAAGAACTTCGTCTTACGCAACATAGCAAAACGTTATCTCATTTTACCATGTTTTTTCAACCAAACAACTTCATCTTCTGACAATTCTAATTCCTTATGAATAGCAGTATCTTCTGCTAGAGCTGGAAGAAGCGTTGGAAAATTATGCAAACATGTCTTGTAAGAAATCTTTTGAGCAAGAGCTAATTTTTCAACAATTGATTTTCTTTTAGCGTAAGTCATATTAGCTTGCCAGTATTTTAACAAACGAGTAGGTTGTTTGTAAATAGGTGGAGACTTGTATTTTTTATCTTTGCTTAATGCAACACCAACGGAAAGTAAAAGATAACAGTAAACATAGAAACGATAATATTGCCATCTACGAATTCTGCCATAGAAACGATCGGCAAGAGAAAGAACTTCATAGGCTTTTGCTAATTCGCTTCCTTTAGTATATTCGCCAGGAAGATTTTGATCAACCCATAGAAATATTTTATCTAGATCTTCATCTACATCATCGTAAGCTCCAAAAACAACTTTAGGATCTGTTGATTTAAAAACTTTAATGAGCGCTGTTGCTAATTTTTCAGTTTGTTTACGAATACCTAAATCATCAATTTTAGTATTTTTTACAACAACAAATGAAAATAAATCATTCAATCCTGCACGGGCATCGCCGGACGCCTGTCTTGCAACCAGTTTAATTGCATCCAGTTCACAATCGACCTTATCTCTTTTACAAGCATCCTGAAGAATTGTAGTTATGTCTCCTGCGGTTAATTGTTTATACTGAACAACGTTGCAAACTTTTTTAAGACCTGAGAATTTTTTATCAAAAACATCAATGCCTGTAACAGCAATTGGAAACGTTGATTTTTTTATGAAATTAATAATAGCCGAAGGAGCTCCTCGATCCTTTCGACCGGAAAGACCATCGACTTCATCAAGAAGAATAATTTTCTTTGTTCCAAACAAACTCATTTGTCCGGTTGCCTTGGAAAGAAAGTCTTCCAATTCTTTTTTATTTCTAGCATCGGATGCGTTAAGTTCTAGAAGATCATAGCCATTTTCTTTAGCATAGGCATGAATGCTGCTGGTTTTTCCAACACCGGGAGGACCATGAAGAAACAGTCCCGTTCCTTTCTTAAAACCGGAGAAAAAAGAGTCCAATTTAGCAATAGCTTCGTCTTGACCGACGAATTCAGAGACTGATTTTGGTCTATGAGCAAAGAAAGGAATCATGTCAGTGAAAAGAGGCCCTCGCTATAAAAAGTTTGGGAAAATGAACATTTTTCCGAACTTAGAAATGAGCACATTTCTTAATGTACTGGAAAAAGCTTTAAATACAGCTAATTATTCTTTCAACCATGATCATAGGAATAGTAGGGAAACCTAGCGTAGGAAAAAGCACATTATTCAAAGCATCCACATTATCAGAAGTGGACATTGCTAATTATCCATTCACAACAATCAAAGCGAACCACGCGGTTGGTTTTGTAAAAATAAAAGATGCAGCCCAAGAACCACAATTTGGAAAAGTTGCGAATCCTAGAATGGGATATGTTCAAGGAGAATGGCGATTTGTTCCTGTTGATCTAGTGGATGTTGCAGGTTTAGTTCCTGGAGCACACAAGGGAGAAGGAATGGGAGGATCATTTCTAAACGATCTTAACCAAGCCAATGCATTGGTCCATGTTATCGATGCTTCCGGAAGCGTTAATGAAAAAGGAGAATCTGTCGAAGTAGGCAGCTACGATCCTGCGAACGATATTAAATTTCTAGAAAATGAACTTGATCACTGGTATGCGAAAATTCTTCTAAACGGATGGGAAAAATTTGTTAGAGTTCTGCAACAGGAAAAAGCAGACGTTGCAAAAGCAATCGAAAAACAAATGAGCGGTGTTGGTGTTAACGAAAACATCGCAAAAGATTCTTTGAAAGCTCTTGGATTATTAGACAAAGTAGCAAAAGAATGGAATGAAGAAGAACTATTCAAACTCGCAGGTGAACTTCGTAAAAGAACGAAACCAATGATCATCGCTGCAAACAAAGCAGATCATCCAAAAGGAAAAGAAAATCTTGAAAAATTAAAAACAGAATTTCCTTCTTATAATATTATTCCAACAAGTGCAGAATCAGAATTAGCACTGCGTGAAGCAAATAAAAAAGAACTTATTGATTATATTCCAGGGGAAAAAGATTTCTCAATTACAGAAAAAGGAAAAACAACACTTTCTGAAAAACAACAAAAAGGATTGGGGTTTGTAAAAGCATCCGTTCTTCAAGGTTATGAAAATGGAACTGGAATTCAAGCAGTATTAAATGCAATTGTTTTTGATATTTTGAAAATGAAAGCAATTCATCCTGGTGGTGTTGGAAAATTAGAAGACAAGGACGGAAATACGCTCCCTGACTGCTTTCTCATGAAAGGAGAATCAACAGCTCTTGACTTTGCATTCGCATTACATACTGATTTTGGAAATAATTTTGTCAAAGCAATTAATGTTCGAACGAAACTTCCAATTGGGAAAGATCATGTGTTAAAACATTTAGATATTGTGGAGATTATGAGTTCAAAATGAAATTACTATTTATACACGGGCCGCCAGCGGTAGGAAAATTAACAATTGCTAAAGAAATTTCTAAAAATACAAACTACAAAGTATTTCATAATCATCTAAGTTTAGATTTAGTCGAATCAATATTTACTCCTGACAAATCTGTTTTTTGGAAATTAGTTAGTAAAATACGTTTAGAGATGATAAAAGAAGCAGCAAAAAAAAATATTGAAGGACTTATTTTTACGTATGGCCCTGTAGCTGAAGATAATTTTAAATTTCTAAAAAAAGTCATTAAAACTGTTGAATCCAATAAAGGACAAATATACTTAATTCATTTACTATGTGAAGAAAAAGAACTTCTAAAGAGAGTTAAAAATAAATCAAGAAAAAAACATTTGAAAACAACTAGCATCTCTAAACTCAAAAAAAGCCTGAAAACATGGGATTTCACGACAAAATACCCTCATAAAAAAACAATACAAATAGATACAACAAAACTTAGCGTAAAAGAAACTACAAAAAAAATATTATCAAAAATAAAATTATAAAAAGAAATTATCTAATCAAACCATAACGATCCAATAAATCCTTGTAATGTTCGAATTCTGGAGATCGTTTGAAAGCTTCAATTTGATCAGGCGGTAATCGACTAATCCATTTGTGAAGATTTTTTAGAACAATTCTAGTTTCATCTTTTAATGAATCTTGCTGAACAGCTGCTTCAACTTGAGCTGGATCAATTTCTGCTTCGAACTCATCGTCAAAAGAAGATTTTCTTTTTCCAAAAAGTGTTGAAAAGAATCGCCCAATAGCATTCTGCTTTTCAGTTTCTAATCCTTCAGATACATCTTCGATGCCATGAACTTCGTCTTCGATTTCTCGTAGTTCTGTTTCTTGAGAAGGAGTTATTTCTTCTTTGTGCTCAACAATTTCTTCTTCCATTAGATCAGAAGTTTTCTTTTTTCGTGAAAATGAGAACCAAGATTTTTTTCTTGAAGTTTCGCCGTAAACGGTTGCTGATGTCTCATTCATCTTAGGAACTCGCTCATCAGAGCTTTTACTGAAAATGTCATCTACTCTCTTGAAGAATGAAGGAGAATATGTCCCTTTACGCTTACTAAGGTATGTATCAAGTTCTGTATTGAAGTCTTTTTGATTTCTAGTAATAATAATCACCCTTTGAAAATGTAGGGATTTACCCTACTTAGTATACATAATTCTACAACTACTTCTTTATAAGTGTTTCGTCGGAGTAGAGAAAAATATAAAAAATAAAGAAAAAGTGGGGACGTTGGGATTCGAACCCAAATCCGAAGGTCTCTTCTTTGAAGCAAAAAACTTCTACAGACCAATGACGTAATCATCGCCACAGATAAACTGTAGCTCATCGCTCCAAAACTGGAGCCTACTATTCTAGCCAGGTTATACTACGCCCCCAAAAAGACGTAAAGCTAAGAACCAATATCTTGTTTATAAACATTGCTTTTGACGAAGTATTTATAAGCAAGTTTTATTCAAACATTTGTAGGTGAGATTTGAGTGGAACAACAAAGATATGCGCAGCCAATACAACAGCAAGCACAGCAACAAGTAGTTCAACCTGTGCAAGCGCAGCCAATAGCTCCTCCAAGTTTACCTCAAAGTAAACAAGAAGCACCAACTCCGGGCAAGATAGAACTTCGACGAACTCTTGGTTTTGGAGCTTTATTTCTAATTACACTTAACGCGATTTTTGCAAGTTCTATAACATATATACCTGGATTAGGTGTTCAATTAACAGGACCATCATCGATTTTAATGTGGTTGGGAATATTTGCAATAGGGATTTACATCGCTCTTTGTCTTTCTGAATTAATCTCTATTTTTCCAGAAGGAAACATTTATTCATTCGCTAAAAAAGCACATGGTCATTTTGTAGGATTCATTGTTGGTTGGATATCTTGGATCGGAGGAAACATTGTTGCCAGTCTTTCAGTGGTTTGGGCTTTGGAATATTTATGGCCCGGCGGAACAATAACTTTTTTCCTAATTAAATTAGCCGTAGGAATTGCAACAATAATATTGTTAAACACAATTGTCTTTTTTGGTATGAGCATATCATCCACGATGTTAGTTACTTTTGCAGTTATCACAATAGGGCTTTTATTTTTACAGATAGCTCCTTTATTTATCAATATTCAAGGACTAATACAGACAGGAGTAGTGTCTGGACCTTTTGACATTTCTAGGTTCGCGCCTTTCTTTATGCATCAAGGATTAAGTACAAATATAGTTTTCTTCTTTGCGACATTGTTTTTGATTTCAGAAGCATTTATTGGATTAGAAGGAATTACATTTCTTTCAAAAGAAACAAAAAATCCTGCAAAGTCATTACCTAGAGCATTGATTGCTGCAATTAGTGTCGCGGCAGTTGTTATGATTGTTTATGTAATTGGATCTATTGGAGTATTGCCATTACAAGATTATATTACTTCCATTTTACCGCATAAAGATTTACTAGGAATGGTTTGGACTGGTTTAATGGCAAAGATATTAATTGCTGGAACGGGTTTAATTATTATTGCTCCTGCTATGACATGGATTGTAACAGGTCCTCGACTTCTTGCAAGTTTAGCAGCAGATAAATTATTTTTAGAACAAACAGGACAAATTCACAAACGATGGAAAACTCCTTTCAAAGCAATAAGATTTCAAACAATAGTTATTAGTATATTCACAGCGTTCATTTATTATCTTTATATCAAAGGATTTAGTGATCCTTACAAACTAATTCACGAAGTATTTCTTATAATGGTTCTATTTATGTTGAGTATTGTTATACTTAGCGTTCCCAAACTGCGTCGGCTAATGCCAGAAGCAGAAAGAAAATTCAAAGCACCAGGAGGAAAATGGGCTCCTTATTTTTTAGTAAGCATATTTATCGCAATGGTTGCAATTTATGTTGTCCTTACAAACAATGTTGGTCTTTTATTCAAAGCTCTTTCATTAATTATTGTTGGAATTCCGGTGTTCTTATTATTAATATTATATTATAATCCTGATGCAACAAAAAAAGCATACAGTTCTCTTTCATCATTAACAAAATTTTTCGAAGGAGTTATTCTTCCTAGAAGAATACGTAAAAAAATCATTAAAGAATTAGGAGAAGTGCAAGGAAAAAGAATCTTTGAATTTGGTGCTTCCGTAGGAACATTAACAATGGAGTTAGCTAAAGCTACAAGACTACAAGGAACTGTTCATGCGGTTGATTTTTCTAAATCTAATATCAAAGCATTACAAAAAAGAATCACAAGAAGAAGACATCAACATGTTCAAGCAACCCATGATGAACACATGGTAAGTCGAGTACATCCAGAGGTTAAAAGAGCCGATATGGCTGTATCTGTAGGTAATTTAGACCATGTTCAAGACCTAGCTCATATTCTTACAGATATAGCAGCAATCCTCCCAGAACAGGGTAGAATCGTTGTTGTGGAATACGCTGATTTCTTCGGAGTCCTTCCTAACTCAGGATGGTTATCTGATTTAGAACGATTAAAAAGTATTTTCAAACAAGCAGGATTCGCAGTAACAATAAAGAAATGGAAAGGATTAATGTGGAATTATATTTGCATAACTGGCATTAAAACGAATGAAGATATAGTAATGATTTAATTATTCAGTTCTTTCTGCGTACATTGCTTTAATGTCTCGCACATATTCATAGAATATTTGATTTGCTTGACTAGGATCTTTTAATTTTACCCATTTATCGCCCCAAAAAATCTTACAATAGTCATAAGGATCTTCTTCTTTAAGACCATTAAAATTACTATCATAAAAAATAACTTCAGGAGTAATTATTTTAAGATCAGAATCTGAAAAAATATACAGATAATCTCTTTCTCCTAATGTTATTTGCACATTGTAATTGCCTTCAGGATTTTCATTTCCGCAATTATAATCATCAATAGCAAACTGTTTTGCATCTTGAATAGCAGAAACAACAGAATCCTGTTTAGATTCTTGAGAAAATAAAGAATAAGAAGAAATAAAAAAAATAGATGTTAAAAGTATTTTGCTGAGAGGGTTCATAACAATCCCTATTTCTTAGCTTTTTTAGTAACTTTCTTGGTAGCTTTCTTTGCAGTTTTCTTTGCTACTTTCTTAGTAGATTTTTTAGCTGCTTTCTTTGTTACTTTCTTAGTAGTTTTCTTTGCTACTTTTTTAGTTACTGCTTTCTTAGTTACTTTTTTAGCTGCAACCTTTTTAACAGGCTTAGGATAGGATCCTCGAGCTACTTTTTCAACTTTGTTCTTAGGCTGACTTTGTTTTCTTAATGAATAAGCTAACCATACAAATGCGCATGCAAGAACTAACATAATCCAATTAACAAAAGGACATGCAAGATCGAAAAGCTCAACTGTTGAATAGTCTTCTATTGGAAGAACTTCTACAGTAATTTCTTCACTAAATGCAGTTTCATTGTAAGCGTCTGTTGCGTAAAGTTCTAAAATTGAAATACCATTATAGTCTTGTACAGAAACAAGTTCTAATTCAGATCCTTCGATTTCATATTGTAAAGCCATAGGATCAATACTAATTATCCCAAATTCTACAATGTCATCATCAGCATCAAAGAACATTTCGTTCATGTCTAATTCTAACTTTTTATCTTCTTCTAAAAGAATATGTCGAGTTGAATTTGTATCAAGATCGTAGCTTGTATAGAATGCATCTCTTGTTGGAAGACCGCTTGTACCAGCAATTACAAGACCACTGATAACAATTACTGCAAGGAGAAGTACTCCAAGAAGTTTTCTTCCTTTCCATGATCGGCCAAGAGCAAGTCTAATAATGAATGTCATTAAGTAAGCAAATGCAATAGCTGCTAATACAAAGAATGCAATTGTACAGATACTTGCTGCTTTAACTGCGTCTAATGCATTAATATACCATGGATGAGATGTTGCTAGATTGATTGAAAGATCGTATGCCATAACTGTATTTGAATCGTCGTGAATAAATACTAGTTTTGGTTCAGAAGTAAATGCTTCTGGTAAAATACTTGAACCATTAGTCATGTTTTGTAAAATACTTTGATTAACAAGGAAAGTTACAGAAACTTTCTGATCAAGTTCTAAAGTAATTTCATCTTCTGCGATTGAAAGATAATCAGGAGCACCAATAAGTCGGACATCATAACTTGCTTTTCGTAAACCTTCGTTTTCGATTGTAGCAACGAAAGATTCAACTTCGTAGTACTTTGTGATTTTGCTTTTTGTAGGAGTTATTGAGTAACATTGTTCTGCTGGATTAACATATACATTGAATGCGTTCTCGTTTTCTACACCATAATTGAAGTAAGTATCAATATGAGAATAATACTCAGCTGATTCATTTACTGATCGCGGAACGTCTACATCTAAAGAGATGTCGAAAGATTCAGGACCGTATACAAATGTGTTAACTTCACTAAGTGAAAGATAAGTTGATGGATCGATAAGAACGAAATCTAGATATGCTTCAGGAGTTACTCCTAAATTTTCTACATTAAAATTAATAGTTGTATCATCTCCACCACAAAGATTAAGATCTCCGTCTGCTGTAAAAAGATGTGAAGTTAAATCGACACAATTAAGAACATCTAAGTTAGTAATAACTTCTTTTGTGATGTCTCCGTTTTCGCTTATAACTTCTAAAGTAATATTATGATCTCCTGAAAATTTCTTTGCAGGGAAATCAACTGTAAAAGGAATACTAACTTGTCCGCCTGCAATAAGATCAAAGGTTCGTGTTTCTTCATCTTGAACAATAGGATATGCTACATCTACAAATGTTGGTTTTGTTACAACAACTGTGTATGTGTCAGTAAAATTATTATTATTTTGTATAACTGCGGAATATTGAGCTTGTGTTCTATCGCACATGGAAAGAGATTGTGGAACTGCCACTGTAAAATCATAATCCTGTGGAATGAATAAATTCTGTACAAGCTTTACTTTCATATCGTTTTTTTGTGCAGTAATTGTATATGTAAGATCATGTTGACCGTATACGTCACATGGAAGAGCGTAATGAACAAAAACTTCTCCTGCTCTGCCTGCTGCGATAAGTAAATCTTCAGAACTAAATGTAACATATTCTTCAAAAGGTTCTAAATCAATATGATAAACTTCATTAAAAGCTCCAGTATTTTCAATTCTAAAGGATGTTGTGAAAGGTTCACATACTTTTTCTTCTAATTGTGATTCATAAAGTCCTGCAACTAAATTTTGACAATCATTAATATTAATTGTTTGTTCGAAAACTTTTGTTTTTGCAAATGAAGAAGTTGCACTTAATTCGATTGTTTCTTTCCATCCTGAGTCGCATGGTAGGTTAATATATACAGGAACTGATAAAGTTTTACCAGATTCTACTTCGAAATGATTTTGCGCGAAGGTAACATAATCTTTATTGGAGTCTAATGTGAACATTGAATTGTATGCGCCAGTGTTCATAATTTCTACTGTATCGGAAATAGTTCCGCAACGGCAAACTTCAAAACCAGAATATGGTGATTTGAAAATAAAGTCGTTGTTCATATCAATAAGTGTTACTTGAATGTTGGTAGAATTATCAGTGTAATAATTACCTTGTTGAACATAGGCTGCTTGCACCATTGAAAATGATAAAACAAGTAAGACCAATGCGAATGTGATTTTTAACCATGCTGAATTTTTCATTTTGGATTTCTCCTCTCCTCTTTTTTGAGGTCCCGTAAAGTTTTCTTTAAGGATACCTCTTTTTTTGCCTTTTGGCGCGAATTAGTGATTGTGAAATAATGATCTTTTTTGTTTGTTAAATCCTGTCGAAGCGAGCTCCTCCGGAATTTTTATTTTTAAAAAAAAATAAAAATAAAAAATAAAAAAAATTTAGACTAAAGCTTAGTAATAGGTTTTAGCGTCTTCGTCATCTTCGTCTTCGTCGTTTCCTCGTAGTTTGTTAAAACCAACGATTAATCCAACTAAGATTAAAATAATAACTAGAACGATAAGTCCAACTTCTAATACTTTTTTAAGACCTGCCCAACTAGATGAACTATCTGCGTCTTGAACAATAGCGGTTAGTGGAATGCTCTTATCTTCAACACCATCTGAAACGGTTAATTGAAAGAACTTTTCACCAGCTGCTGCTGATTCGTCTGCGGAAATGTACATGTAAGCTGTTGCTGAGTCATGTGCGTCTACAACGATTGAAGCGCTTGGGTCAATTCGAACTGTTCCCCATGCATCGATACCTTCTACACTGATAGTATATTGTTTTGCACTATCTGCGTTGTTAGTAATCATAACAGGGTAAACTGCACCAGCTGCACCTTTGTTAACTGCCTGAGCAGTTGGAACTTGAACCTGGGTAATTTCTGCACCATTATAGGTAGAGTCACCAAGAACAATTAGGGTACCTGTTGCGGTAGTACTTTCGTACTCGTCAAATTTAACTTTATATTCGATGGTGTATACACCAGCTTCTGCGTCTGAAGGTACTCGAAGAATAATTTTTTCGAATGTTTCTTTTTCGCCAGCTGTAAGATCTTCTAAAGTTTCTGCATCTTGAACATTAAGTCCAGGAACACTAACTGTTAGAGTTACATCGTCTAAAGTACTATCACCAACATTTTCAATTTTAACTAGAGCGCTAACTGCACGTCCTGCTAAAACTTCATTTGAAGGGCTTAAGTATGCTTCTTTGATAACAACAGCGTCGCTTTGTTCAGTTCCTACAACATGTAAGTCGTATTCGTAAACCATAGCATTGCTGTATCTATCTGTAACGAAAATTCGAAGTTTGTAGTAATCTTGTTCCATATTCATTGGAACTTCTAGATCAACATCAATTCTTGTAGTTTCGCCAGCTAATAGATCGAAATCGTTTGAAACTTGCAGAACTTTGTTCTGTTCGTATTCAGCGTATTCGTAAGCAATCATTGCTGTCATTTGAACATCTTCAACATTAGCTAATGCTAAAACGTTCATTCGGATAGGGACACTATCTCCTCGTCGTACTTGTAAGATATTACCACCAGTTAAATCAACTTCTTCGCCGTCGATTTTTAGGTATAAAACATCTAAATCTGATGTAGCACTAACTAGACCTGCAGGAATAAATGCAAGAGCTAATAGAGCAATCATCATAATACTTAACATTGTTTTGTTTGCAACCATTTTGTTTTTTTCCACCATATTATTATGGATTTCTGTTTTTTAACGAGTTTGATTGAATCAGTACTGACTTAATCAAGCTCAATTTTTAAATCTTTCGATTTTGTTACTATTTAAGAGTGAGGACAGTTGACTGTGTTTGTCTGTGTACAGATCAAAACCGGAAATATCGCCGTGTTTCGACCAATAACAGTCAAAGCCGCCTCAAAAAAGCTTTAAAGCAGCTTTTACTGTTCGTACACCTCTAAATAGCCAACTTTGACTCGTCGGAACTCATTGTCTGAAAATTCGATGTAAGGATAATAAAATCCTTCTTCAACATAATCAGGAACGAATCCTAAAATTTGAACAACATCTCGTTCTCCTGACTCAAGGTTAAATGCTCCACTTTTGAATCTTATACCGAATTCAGGTAAAGTGTAAATCATACGGATGCCTTCAAAATCAACATCTGCAACATTTTCAACTTCTGCCCAAATTACTAAATCTCCGCCAGCGTATGCTTTTTCAAAATCAAATCCATCAACAGTGAAGGATCGGATCTTAAGACCTTCTTCAGTTCCTAAGCCAATATTATTACCACAACTTGTTAATACTTCAATTGGAACAATTGCAAAAGCACTGTCTCCATTTGAGTCAACAACTTGCAAAGAGACAAAGTAGTCTCCTGGTGTTGTAATTGTGTAAAAACTTACAGCTCCAGTTGAGGAAACCAGAGGGTTTCCTTGATTATCAGTAATTACCCATGTATAACCAGTTATGTTTGCACCAGATACGGTATATGAACCAGTACCATCAACTACAAATTCTACGCCAGGGCAGATTTGTAAAGGTGTGTCAATAACTGCTACAGGACCAATTATTGTGGAGTTTGTAACTTCTATTGTAAGTGTTTGTTCGCTTGCCCATTGACCATCATATACGATTGCTCGAACAGTGGTTGTTCCAAGACCTAAAAGATCTGCGTGAACCATGTTACCAGAAACAAGACTTGCATCAAGTACGTAAGGACTTGTGAAACCTGTATCAAGGAAATATGTTAATGGGTCTAAATCTAAATCAGCTCCATGATTGTCAAGATCAACAACATCAGTATTAGCTAATAATAACGGGTAGCTGTAAAATGAAGCCATGTTATCAAAGTAAGGTGCGTTGTTAATTGCGTTTGAATCATAGATTAGTACATAGATAGTATCAACGCTTGAAAGAACTCCATCAGACACAATTGCATCGAATGTGGTAATTCCTAAACCACCGTTAAAATCACAATCTACATCAGTACCAGCAAGAGCGCATGAAAGAATACTTGGATTAGTAAATCCAGTGTCTAAGTAATAACTTAGAGGATCTCCTTCTGCGTCAAATCCGTGGTTAATGTCGATTATTGCACTAGGTGCTGCATTAATATCGTACATGTAGAAATGTGCCATGTTCATGAAGAACGGAGCAGTATTATTTCCTATAAAATCATATACATTAATGTAAATTGTAACAGTTGTACTGTCAGTTCCGTCGGAAACAGTAACATCAAGATTGATAATACCTAAATTTCCAGGGAAAGTTGACTCAAGAACTGTTCCAACTAAAGTAGTATTTGCAATTGTTGGATCTGAACTTGAAGTAGCTGTATAAGTAAGTGGGTCTCCATTAGCATCGAAACCAAAAGCTGCAAGATCAACTACGGAAGCTGAACCTGTTGAAACATGATACATATAAAATTGAGTCATGTTAACAAAAATTGGTGCGTCGTTACCTACTGGAGTTACTTCAATTGTGATAGTTTGAGTGGTGATGCTTGTTCCATCAAAAGCTAGAACATCCATGTTAGTTGTACCAACACCAGCCCAATTACAATTAAGAACTGAACCAACTACTGAACATCCAGCAATTACTGCAGGATTTGAAGCACTTGTATCAGCCCAATAAGTTAATGGGTCATTCTCAGGATCAGTAACATATAATGCTAAATCTACAACATCTGCATTACTTGGAACTTCTGGGAAGCTGTAAAATAATGGAAATAATGGATCGAACACCGGAGCAGCGTTAACTGCAGGAGTTACTTGAATTGAGATTGTTTCTGTAGTTGAATCGATTCCATCAGTTACAGTTACATCAACAGTAGTAAAACCAATAGCCCAAAGGTCACAGTTTACAGTTGTTCCAATTAAAGAACAAGTTGCAACACTTGGAGTTGTACTTGCTGATAATGTGTAAGTAAGTGGATCTGCATCAAGGTCGAAACCAAATAATGATAGATCAACAACATCAACATTTACCATGTTTAGAGGATATGAATAAGCAAGATTCATTCCTTGGAAGTATGGTGCGTTGTTTGCTGGACCAATAACATCAAATTGTAAGTAATCTGTATAAGAACCGTATGCGTCTGTTGCTGTACCAAAAATGTAGTAGCTACCTACTGCTAAAGCAGTTGTATCAACAGTTTCTGCTGCATAGTAAAATCCATTACTATTAACATCAACAAGGGTTGTGATTGGAGTGAAACCTGAATCAAGAAGTTCGATAACTCCGTGAACTGGATCTCCGACTGAGTAAGTGTCATCAATAAAGTATTCATAATCAACATCAATTCCAGCGTTTACTGGAGCAGTTGTTGTTTGAGCGCCTGGATAAAACAGATCAACTTCTGCTGAAACTGAACCCGCCGCGATTACAAATACAATTGCGAATAACACAATTATACTGTATATTTTTTTCATTTTGTTTTCACCTTTTTCTTATACGATTAAAATTTGTAATTGAACATAACACCTGAGTGTCCTTGGCCGTCGTTGTTATTGAAATCTTGATTTGATGTGTAAATACCAAAGTTTAGTTTGCTATCTTTATTACCAACCATAAGTTCTCCTGAAACTCCTGAAATGTCGAAAAAATCTTTTCCGGAATTGTCAGTTTCTGAAGGTAGAACCAGAGGATTTCTAGTAGGAATCACATTTCCTGTAGCGTTATCAACATGAAAATTGAATTTTTTAGTTTCTGTTATAACGGGAGCAACAGTGTATGAAATTCCAATACCTGCACCAGCTGTAATATTATAATTACCAACCGCGAATTTACCTTTTAGTAAAAGATCTGCATATTGTTGAGTTGTAGCTGTAGTAGTTGAGGTTTCCCAAAATTCTGTAATTCTATGTAGTCCTGAACCAGGCATATCATCTGCAACTTCTCTTACTAATTCAGGTGCTGTTGAAGTAATAGATTCTAATTTAGGAGCGAATCCGTAACCAGCTGTGCTAACGTAAAGAGAAAAGTTCTCATTTTCTTGAGCAATAGGAACTCGCCAATCATAGGATACACCTACAACAGGATCGAAATTATCCCACTCTCCGCTAAGTCCAATTTTAAGACTTGCAGCACCGTTTTTGAAATAATTATTCAATGTTTTAAGATGCGTGATTGTTGAATCTTGACCCATAATTTGAGCGTTTAAAGGATCTGTATAAGCTCTTTGAAGATCATTATCATCCATGTCTTTTACAGAAAGATCTGCCTTTTTGACTTTTGTTTCAACAGAATAAGTTCCTTCTTCTTTATGAATAAGAAAATCTTTTTCATTTTTAACTGTGACTGTATCAGCAACGGTTTTTGTTATTGTAGTGTCAGCACCAGGTATACAAAGAGTTAGTCCTTCTGTATTCTGTGCGTTTAATGTATAATTTGCTATAAAAAGTCCTAAAAGAACTCCAAAGCCTATTTTTGTTTCTTTTCCAATTTTGAATTTCATTTTTTTATTTCCCCTTGTGGTTTTTTAAAATCATTAATTTTATTTTTTATATCTGCTATTCACAGATCCTTGTACTGCGTCGTTGATTGTTAAACATGTATCGCAATTTTTATCTCCCGTATTAGTAGATGTGCCGTTTGCATATCCGCTAAGACCATCAAGAACACTTGAGCTAATTAGGCTTGAACCAGTAGCTGTTGAATTGAACATGTTTAAATTAAATGTGTTCGTTTCCTGCAAACCTGTTATGTTTGCTGCTTCAACATCAATTGATGTGTTTTGATATGTGGAGTTTGAGTTGCTATTTGTGCTGTTTGAATTGTTAGCTGGATTGCTATTTGAATTTGCTTTTCCTTTAGATTTAGTTGAGTTACTAACAGCTTTTGCAGCTAAATCCTTACCTGATTTAACAAGATCATCTGAAGTGTTGCTTGTATAATCATTATTTGAATAACTATAATCTAAAAGTGAAAAAGGTCCAAATAAAATTCCTTTAAATACATCACAAGCGTTAGAGAAAAAAGCATCTAGACAATTTGAATAGGTTTTATTTTCATCAGCTTTTTTTGTTGATGTTTTTGTAGTGTAACTGCTTTCTTTCATAAGTTGTGAAATGACAAAAGAAATGGTTTTATCTTTAGTAGTAGAATTAATAGCTTTTTTGTCTCCTGAAAACTGATACATAATATTATCTTTAATCTCGGATTTTTCTTTAATCACGTAGATAAGATTATTTACATCACTTGTTAATGAAACTTTTTGTTGATCAATAACATCTGTTAATGAATCAGCTTTTTCTACATCTGCTTCATATTGAGTTATAGTATTTTTTAATTCAACTAGTTTTTGTTTTGCATCAACTAACAATGAATCGCTTCTCTGTTCAGTTGCGTCAAATTGATTTTTATCAGCAATCAATAAATTTGACTTTTGTTTTACAACATTTGTCCATGAATCGACTTTCTTTTCAGCTTCTTTATATGAATCGTTTTTACAACCTGTAAATAAAGATACTGCTAATATAGCAGTTGTTACAATAAATGGTACTGGTCTAAGAATATAGTTTTTTGTAAAATTGTTAATCTTTTTTATCATTTTTCTAAGGTCCCCTATTTTTTTATTTCGAAATTAAATTTTTGTTTACTACGACTGCATTTTTCTATACCAACCCGTCGGTTAATAATACGAAAATGTACACATCTATAGTAGCGCTAAAACAACGTAAATGAAATCCGCTTTATAAAAGTTTTCATTTTGTTGTCTTTTGGTAGTGAAAACATTGTTTTCCTTCGGAAGCGTGAATACACGCTTCGGCAGCAAGGAAAACGAATCAGGGTTTAATAATCTTAGGGTAATTTCAACAAAAATTGACAAATTTGGAGAATTTGATTATCCAAAAAAGGGTTAAAACCGCTTTTTAGGATGCCAAAAAAGAAAAAGATCATTTTTGAGCATAAAGCCATTATTCAT
Source organism: uncultured Methanosarcinales archaeon (assembly GCA_964428445.1). Lineage (GTDB taxonomy): Archaea > Nanobdellota > Nanobdellia > Woesearchaeales > SKGA01 > SKGA01. The sequence goes on from CAYRYC010000001.1 coordinate 109,268, forward strand.
AGATTTTAAAAATAAAATCGGAAAACAAGTCTATGATGGATAGTGAAAAACTTATAATTGGTGCAGGACCAATAGGATTATTTCTTGGAAGTAAAATTAAAGATAGCACCATAATAGATGCAAAAAAAGAAATCGGAAAACCAATTAGATGTACAGGTGTAGTAACTGACCACATAAAACATTTTCTTACACAAAAAGAATTGAAAAGAATCACGATAAATGAAATTACTCAAACAGAAATCATCGGACCTACAAAAAAACTAAAAACTAAAATAAAAAAAAATTACATAATAGATAATACTGAATTTGAAAATATATTATATAATAAAGCAATAAAAAATAATAATAAAATTATTCTTAATACAAAATATATAAAATCAAAAAACGGCAAACATACCATCAAATCTACAAAGACAGGAAATGAAAAAATAATAAAAAGTGAAAAAATAATTGGTATTGATGGTCCAAATTCTCGCGTTGCAAAACAAAATAAAATAAAACCAGTAACAAAAACACTTACAGGATTACAAGTTCGAATGAAATTAAAAGATCAAGAAAATTTAATTAAATTTTTTCCCCATATTGGAGAATATGCCTGGTTTGTTCCTGAAGAAGAAAACTTTGCAAGAGTTGGTATTGCAACAACAAACAAACACAGTCAAAGCAAAGCTTCTCTGCGGTTCGGACAAAGTCCAAACAATCCGCAACAATTACTTAATACATTTCTAAAAAGATTCAAAGGAAAAATAATTGAACAACAATCTGGAATCATCCCTCTACATAGGCCTTTTCGTAAAACGAGCAACAAAAAATGTGTGCTTTTAGGCGATGCTGCAGGACATACAAAGAATACCACAGGAGGAGGTATTGTTTTAGGACTAAAAGCTGTAGAAAATTATATAGCACAAAAACAGTCAAAAACAGCTCCATATAAGGATTTAAACAAGGAATTATACATACATTTTCTAGTGCATAACGCCATTAAGACAGCAAATAAGTCCGAATGGGACTCTATTATTAAAAATATGACTAATTCAACCGTTTTAAGCCAAAATAACCGTGATGATTTATGGGCTTGGGCACCTAAATTAATACGTCAACCAAAAATAGCAAGATTTTGTACTAAAAAACTTTTCTCAGGACAGCTCTCATTACGGTAAACATATAAAGAAATAACAAATCGTTCTATATACTAAAAGATCTGTGGGGGATCACTAAATGACTAAAGCACACAAATTCGGTTCTCACGAACAAAAGAAAGAAAAAAATAGTGTGGTTACACTAAAAAAGATATTTCTCAACAAAAAAGCACTCATAGTATTGCTAATTATAATCGCAATTTTCGCAAGTACATTCTTTCGTATGTATCCATCATCACTGGATGTTACCGAAGATTGGGCAAGAAACTCATTCTATGAAAATATAAAAGGAAATTTGAAAACAGAAATAAATAAAGAATATCCTAATCTTCCTGATGCACAAAAAAACGAAATGGTGAATGAACGATTTGCCGAATTGCTCGCCTTACAAGGCGATCAGATAGAACCCCAGATCTTACAACAAGCAGAATATTTCAAAAGTCGAATGCAAAATGAAAATGATAATACATATTTGTTAGCAATCGATCCTTATGTTTGGCATTCAATGGCTAAGAATTATGAAGAACATGGACAAGCAGGAGATACTATTGTCGATGGAGAAAAGGTATTTTCTTTACGTGGTGGAAGAGAAGGTAAAAAAGCACCATTTAGTGCGCCATCATATGCAATGGTTGTTGTCCATAAAATTGGAAAAATCTTCAATCCAAACTTTGGTTTACAAAGAGCAGCATTTCTAATTCCAGTTATTATTATCGCGTTAGCTATTATTCCAGCATTCTTCCTTGGAAGAAAAATAGGTGGAAATCTAGCTGGATTTATCGCAGGAATGGTTGTTGCACTTAACACATCACTGCTTGGTCGAACACCTGCAGGATTTGCCGATACGGACGCATATATCGTCTTTTTCCCACTACTCATAGCCTGGCTATTTGTTGAAGGTTTAACGGCAGAAAAACTGTGGAAACGACAGGCCCTAGGATTAGGAACTGCACTATCTATAGTTGCATTTGATTTTTTCTGGGCAAATGCTTGGCACATAGGAACAGTTATTTTTGCAGCGGCTGCGCTTTATTTTGTATCAACAATAATTAGAGAATGGAAAACAATCAAAAAATTCGATAAAAAAATTATGAAAACTCAAAGTTTTTCAACAGCAGCATTCGTAATATTTATTTTTGCTGGTCTTTTCATATTCGGAGCATTAACCGGAGGATTTTCAAACGGTTTATCTTCTATAAGTCAACCGATAATAAAACCACTAGGAGCTCTTGCGGTGAAAAGCGTTGCTACAACAGACATCTGGCCAAACGTATTAACAACGGTTGCAGAGTTAAATGCAGGAAGTTTTAATGCTGTAATAAATTCCGTTGGAGGAAAATTATTTTTCGCAATAGGACTTATTGGAGCTTTCTTAACATTATTCTTAGGAAAGAAAAAAGAAAAAATGGATGTAAAATATATTGCACTTGTAGGTCTTTGGTTTATAGGACTGACATTAGCAGGAATTATGAGTATGCGATTTATTGCATTGCTTGCAGCTCCTTTCGCAATTGCATTCGCTTGTTTCTTCGGAATCATTTGGAAAAAATTACCGAATCTTTTCCCTAGCCAAGAAAATACGATCATTGCAATGAAAATTGTTCTTGTATTAGTCGTGGCATTATTATTTATTGCGCCATTAAGTCAAGCACATAAAGTTGCTAAAAGTGAAGTGCCTAGCATGAACGATGCATGGTATGATTCGCTAATAACCATCAAGAATGACACAGAAAATGGAATCATCACAAGCTGGTGGGATTTCGGACACTGGTTCGTAAATATTGCAGAACAACACGTAACTTTTGACGGTGGAGATCAGGGTAAAAGAATCTATTGGGTTGGGAAAAGTTTAATGACGCCCGATGAAGAACAGAACCTAGACATTCTTAGAATGCTAAACTGTGGACAAAATAAAGGATACGAAAGAATCCTAGAATACACAGAAGACAATTATCAAAGTTCAGAATTAATCAACACAATTATCTACGAAGAAAAAGAAGATGCTAAAACAACGCTTGAAAATGCAGGATTAACAGCAGAAGAAAGCGATTCAGTTTTAGAAAAAACACACTGCGCTAACGAAGATCTTCTTGATCAATACTATATTGTATCTGAAGACATGGTAGGTAAAGCAGGAGTTTGGGCTCACTTCGGTGGTTGGGATTTTGATAGAGCATACATCTACAATATCGCAGTCAATAATGACGAAGAAACAGCTCTTGCACTAATTATGGAAAAAACAGGACTCAATGAAGAAACAGCAATACAAAACTACTACGATGCAAATGCGTTGGATGGAAGTAGAGCTGTAGATAGTTGGATCAGTACCTGGCCAAACTATGTAACTCCAAAAGCAAAAAACTGTGTTGAAGAAAACAATTCAATAGTTTGTTCAGTTAAACAAACACTTGGAAATCAAAACGGCGTTCGAGGAGTTCTTGATAGCGTAGTTATACCAAAAAATAATCTTGGAAATACAAAACTAGTTATCACTAATTATAACAGTGCAGGAGCACTGGTTGGAAGCCAAGAAATCACCCCGCAAAAAGTAACAATAGGAGATGCTAACGGATATGAAACAGTTGAAATTCCAAATGCGGATTTCCCCTACGAAGTTACCATTGCTAAAGGAGATGGATGGATTAAATCAATCATAGCACACGATCTTCTAAGTGATTCGGCGTTCTCAAAACTATTCTTCTTTGAAGGAGTTGGAATGAACAACTACGAAATGCTTAGTGATAAAACCAGTTTCACCGGTGATCGAATTATAGTGTATAAAGTCGGCTTAGAAAACTGAGCTAACTTTCATCAAATTTTTAAAAGACGTGAGAATAATCATTAGAGGAGATTATCATGGGTAAAGGAATTGCAGTGGTTATACCTGCATATAATGAAGAAAAACAAATAGGTCCTATAATCAGACGAGCAAAACATTCTTGTCCACAGGGAGATGTTATTGTTGTAAACGATGGCAGTAAAGATAAAACTGCTAGAATCGCTCGAGAAGAAGGAGCAATCATCATCGATAGAAAACAAAACAGCGGAAAAGGAAGCGTTGCAAGAATTGGATGCGACTATGCATACAATAAAAACTACGAAAAAATAATTCTCATGGATGCAGACGGACAACATCAACCGGAAGACATTCCTCGATTTCTCAAACTCCTCGAAGGAGCAGATTTAATCTTTAGTTATAGAATTGGAAAAAAACAACCATTTGTTTATAGAATTGGAAACTGGGGATTGAACATGATGTCAATGATCCTCTACGGAATCCACATCAAAGATACTCAATCAGGCTTTAGAGCATTCAATCGAAAAGCATATAGACAAATCAGATGGTCTTCAACGGGCTACTCCATGGAGTCAGAAATGATTGCTAGAGCAAAGAATCTTCGATATAGACAAATACCAATCAAAAAGATTTATTCATCTGAACACAAAGGGGCAGATAATGGAACTTCTGTGAAAATTGGTTTGGGAATTGGTTGGAAAATGATTGTTTGGAGAATAGTTGGAGTGCCTAAGAGAAAATGAAGAAATATTCTTTCAAAGTATCCATAATTATTGCTGTTAGAAATGAAGAAAAACATATTCAAGAATGTTTAGATTCTCTTCTTAATCAAACTGAAAAGAACATAGAAATTATTGTTATTGACGGAGAAAGTGAAGATAATACTATTTCTATTGTAAAAAAAATACAGAAAAAACATTCTAAAAAAATAAAACTATTTACTAATCCTGCTAGACGTGCCGCTGAAGCTCGAAATATTGGCTACAATGCAGCAAAAGGAGAATACGTAGGATTTATCGATGGACATACATACGCTAAGAAAAACTGGGTAGAAACTCTTCTCAAGACCATTGAAAAAAGCAGCTCAAAGGTTGGCGGTGTTGGAAGCATTCATAACAACGCAGGTAAAGGAAAATTCGGTATTGCTACAACATTAGCATTTTCTTCTCCGATCGGAGGAGGGGGAAGCAGCTATAAAGTTTGTAAAAAACTACGTAAAGTAAATACGGCCTATGCAATAATGTATAGAAGAGAAGCACTATGGTCTGTTAGAAACAAGAAAAAAGAATTCTATAATCCTTATTTTATTAAAGGTCAAGATGCAGAAATGAACCTTAGAATTGGAAAAAATGGTTTTGATCTATTACAACAACCAAAAGCAATAACTCATTATTACAAAAGACTGAATTTGAAAGCATTCTGGAAACAAATGCTGGTTGCGGGTTTTTGGAGATTAAAAATAATAAAAAAACATCCAGATACTCTATGGAGATCTAAAATGTTTTTTGCTCCAACAGCTTTATTTCTTTCAATAATAGCTCTAGGAATATTGCCTTTCTTCGAAACTAGAATGTTAGCTGCTGGTTTATTCGGCTTATATGCTCTAGTTCTTCTATTAACAGGATTAAAGAATGTTATTAAAATGAAATCATTCTATTATCTCAATACAAGCATTTTATTATTTTGTATCCATCTGGGATATTCAATAGGATTATTGAAAGGAATATTCTGCAAGAAGAATAAAACCGTTGATCGGGTGAAACAGTGAGCAATACTAAAAATCTTATTAAATTAACAAGAGCAATAAAAACAAGAGTTCTGTTTCCTACAATAGCTAAAAAAATAATAGCTAAAAAAAGACAAAAAAATTTTAAAAAAATAGTTAAAAAAATACAATCCAAAGCAAAACAAAACAAAAAAATAAAGGTTGTTTTTTTAGTGAATCAATGTGCGAAGTTTAATTGGGTTAAATTATATGAATTATTGAATAAAGATAAAGCGTACGATCCATTAATTATGAATATAGCCGAAAATAAAAAAGAATTCGAAAATAATAATAATTATTTTAAAAAAATAAACTTCAAAATTAAATCAGGATACGATTTAAAAAAAGAAAAAGAAA
>CAYRYC010000002.1:0-59192 GCA_964428445.1 uncultured Methanosarcinales archaeon
TCATATCTACTTTATCCAAATCTTTCTTAAACCAATCTTTAGCCATTCTAGTCAAGAAACTAGCGGCTTGCAAATTGCGAGCATTACCGATTTTTCTTTTCTGACCAATGCGAATAGTCTTACCTAATTTAGAATCTCGAATGTATTTAAGAATCAAATCGCGATTAGAATCACTCAAATCAGGATCGATTTTGATGCTCTCAAGCTTACTAGCTAAACGCGAGGCAAACTTGTTAACATCAACATAATCATTATTTTCCAAAATATATCACCTGATAATTCAATCCGTCTTGAATGATTTATATAATGAGTCAAGATAATGAGGACATCAGCTATCTCACCAATCACACGTGATTCGTGACTCAAAAAAATCAATTCAAAAAGAAAATAGTCGAAATAATATAAAGAAAAAACTCGGAGAAGGAGAAATATGAAAAAAGAAATAAAAAATCCAAAAATGTTGGGAAAACACCAAGAGTCCCAAAAAATTACTCGGACAAAATAGCGACACCACAGGCATAAACAAAATCACCAAAAACAAGCAATCCACCCAAACAAAGTGACGAAAACAACAATTCAGAAGATACAAAGAACGTGTGTAAAGAATTAGAAGAAACGAGTCCAACAAAGTTGGGAAAAGGGTAATGGGCCTGCCCGACCTCAGCTAACGCAAGCTACAAAACAAGTTTCATCAAAAAAACGCCAAAAATAAAGGTTTATTTATAAAGGTTGTGAATGAAACAACAAGGTTTATAAATAACTAAACCTCTCAAACAACAAGATGATCTCAACAGAAGAACTCAAAGAAATAATCAAAACAACAAGCATTCTAGAATCAAAAAAACGAACTAAATATCTCAAAAAAATAAAACCTTGGCTAGAAAGAAAAGAAATAATTATTCTCAAAGGAATACGTCGATGTGGAAAAACACACATCATGCATCAACTCATACAAACACTCCCTAAAAAGAACACATTCTACTTAGATTTTGATGATTTCAGATTCGATCAACACATCAGCATAGAACTTCTAGAAAAAATAATCTCAATAAGAGACCCAAAAAAACAATCCTACTTCTTCCTTGATGAAATACAACGAATCAAAGGTTTTGAAAAATGGCTAAGAACATACTACGATAAAGAAACAAATATTAAATTTATTATCGGAGGATCAAACATATCACTCCTAGCGCCAAAACTCAGCACAGTCCTCACAGGAAGAAACATAACATTCGAAATATATCCACTAAACTACAAAGAATTCCAAGAATTCTCAAAAGAATCAATTGAAACATATTTAAAATTCGGAGGTTTTCCTGAAGTTGTTCTTGCAAAAAATGAAACAATAAAAAGAAAACTATTAGAACAATATGTTGACGATATCATAACAAAAGACATTCTAGAAAAATACGATCTATCAAACGCTACACAAATAAAAGCACTAGTAAAATTCTTCCTCAATAACCCAGGAATAAAAATAAGCGCAAACAAACTAGGAAAACAACTAGGAATAGACAAAAACACCGCACAAAAATACATAGAACACATAAAAGACACATTCTTAGTTTTCGAAATACCTTATTTCTCATATTCAGCAAAAACAAAATACATAGGAGCATACGCACCAAAATACTACTGCATAGACAACGGACTACACACAATAACAACAACAAGAGAAAACAAAGGAACACTCCTAGAAAATGCAATAGCAATAAAATTATTACAAACAAACAAAGAAATATTTTACTGGCAAAATAAAGTAGAAATAGACTTCGTGACAAACGAAAAAGCAATACAAGTAACAGCAACAACAAAAATACCTCAAAGAGAAACAGAAGCATTCAACGAATTTAAAAAAGAACACAAAAAAATAACAAAACACATCTTAATAAGCCCAGAAAAAGAAGGCACTGAGAAATTATCAGTAATTTCTGGTGCCGCTAATCGCGGAAAAAAAAATGAAATAACATTTATCAAAATAAATGAATTCTTAGAAAATAGTTGAAATAATATAAAGAAAAAACTCGGAGGAATAAGATAGGGTGTCTCAGCCAATTTAGCTTGACTATTCCAACGAACCGCCCATTATTGTTATTGACATTATTATTGCCATTAGCATTGGAGTCATTATTAAGATTGTTGACATACCACAGGCGCCCAACAGTAGCCATTTCACCTTCTCAATATTTGTTCACCACCACTTCGTTTCTCATGAAAATTATAAATTTTCAGGAGTTCAAAAATTCAAGATTTTTTAAAACCGTTGTGGTTGAATTTTATAACAGACAAAAAGCAGATGCTTTTTGGAGTCCCAGAAATTATTAATTTCTAAGGACAGTTAGACTGCCATAGTGAAATGACGTGTAGTTCCAAACCAATTCATGTATTCATCAATTATTTTGAATGATGAATCAGCTGAGACAAAAAGAAGTAAAAAGAAAAAGATATAAAAAAGTATCTAAAAGAAATTACTTGTAGCTATCTTGAATAGCTTTTGTAATTCCTTTTTTTGTTGCTCCTTCAACAACATCAGTATTTTTAAGGTAAGCATGCACATTGTTAGTAATTGTGCTGATACTAGGCGTATTACCGCGCGCACCAAGCGCCTCCGGCGCTACCCCAACGAACCGCCCACCACTCCTGCCATCGACACTATAATTGCCACTAGCACTGGAGCCATACCCAAGACTGCCGACACACCACAGGCGCCCAACAGCTTTTTTTTGTGCTGAACCAAAATATACATCCATCATCTTTTCTTTGCTGTATTGTTCTTTTCCTAACCTGAATGTTTCATCAACATAATTATTGAGAAGAATTTTATCTCCTCCTGCAAGTGCGATCCACACAGGATGATTTTTAGCTTCTTCAGGACTAAGAACTGATCTTAGTTTTAGATTTTCTATGTCTTTTTTTGAAAACTCCTCGACAGCATCTAATGATTTATACACTGCAATTGATTCATCAATACTATCTCCTAAAACTATAGCTCCATTTGAAAGAGGGGAGTTTGGTGTTAAGTCTTTGATTATTTGTGCTCCAAGAACAATTTTTGCACTGCCTTCCGGATGATAGAAAATTCCATCTCCAGTATCAAAATAATTATTCCACCAAGCATCTTGAGTTGATGTACCTAATGAGTTTAATCTTTCTTGCATTAAACCAGCTGATAAAAGAGGAACTCTTCCTTCTGCAATAAGTTTAGGCATTTCTTTATGATTTGCTCCGTAGAAGTCCTTAAATGGGACGATTTGATCGTTTAGTTCTAAATTTGACATTTTATTTTTTACCTCGAATTATATTATAATACTTAAGAAGATTAGTTACTGTATTTAAACCTTTCGATTTTGTTGTCACTTTTAAGTAGTATTTGTTTGTTATCTCTCCCAACCATAAGAACTAATAAAATACCTTGAATCACACCCAATAATGAATATTTATAAAAAACTGTGCAGTTACGAAAATCTAGAAAAAGCATTCCTCAAGGCACGTAAAGGAAAAACACTAAAACAATACGTCATCGACTTCGAACATAATTTGCATGAAAATCTATTTGAACTTAGAAATGAACTGTTAATGCAAACATACAAACCAAAACCATTGAAAACATTTATTCTTAGAGATCCAAAAACAAGAAAAATAAGCAAATCAGCATTCAGAGATAGAGTAATACATCACGCAATTTGCAACATAATAGAACCAAGCTTTGAAAAAAACTTCATCCACGATTCATTCGCAAATAGAATCGGAAAAGGAACACTCAACGCAATAAAAAGATTTGATATCTTCAAAAGAAAAGTATCAAAAAACAACACAAGAAAATGTTATGTTCTCAAAGCAGACATAAAAAGTTATTTCGAAACCGTAAGCCACAAAATTCTAATAAACATACTAAATAAAAAAATTCAAGATGAAAACACATTAGAACTCATAAAAATAATTCTCAACAACTATCAAGGAAAAGAAAACAACAAAGGAATGCCTCTAGGCAATCTAACTTCGCAATTCTTCGCCAACGTATATCTAAACGAACTTGATCAATATGTAAAACACAAACTAAAAGCCAAACACTACATTCGATACGTTGATGACTTCGCAATTTTACACCAATCAAAACAAATTCTTGAAGAATATAAAAAACAAATAAATATTTTTCTTAAAAATAAGCTTGACCTCGTATTACATCCTGAAAAAACTCAAATAATCAAATTAGAGAAAGGAATAGGATTCTTGGGATTCAGAATATTTTATCATCACAAACTTCTGGTCAAGAAAAATATGCGTAAATTTGAAAAGAAAATGGAGCAGATGAAAAAAGATTATTCTAGAGAAAAAATTGACAGAGAAAAAGTTATTGAAAAATACGAGGGATGGATTGCATATGCATCTCATGCAAACACCTACAAATATCGTAAAAGAATGACAAGCAAACTTAACATAGCATTTCCAACTCAGCCAGAAGTTAAAATTACCTCAGTAAAAAAGCATGAAAATTTCAATAAAAAAATCGACTTCGACAAAATAGAATTTAGTCAACAAAAAACATTACAACTTATTAATAAAGGGCTAAATGTTAAACAAATAGCGGAAAAAAGAAGTATTAAAGAAAGCACCGTATGGGATCATATTGCTAATTTAGTTCAGCATCACCAACTACAATTAAAGAGAGTTATGAAAACTCACAAAGTAAGAAAAATTCTCGATGCAATTACATCTCCAGAAAATAAATTAAAAGAAATTAAAAACAGAATAAAAGATGATTCAATATCATATAATGAAATACAAGTAGTCCTAGCAAACGTAAAAGGAAAACACAAAAAGAAAAGCATATCATATTATGTTGAATGGTATCAGCGAACAAATTGCTTCAGAAAATGTTACCACAACAAGAATCAAAGAAATGAATGTCGAGTTAAATTTCAACAACTAATTGCAAAAGAACCAAATTTGGAATTTTCTAGACAAGAATTTCTCAATTTTTTCAACAACTATGTGAACATTTGCAAACTAGATGAAAAAGATAAAAGAAAATTTATTTCATGGAAACAATTTAAGAGAAAATAAATGTTTTTCAAATAAAAACACAGTCCCAGAGGAACTCTGGCAACAAATTCGGACAACACAATTATAAATCCAGTATTAAAATTATTTTTTGTACAAATTTTGCTGCGTTACTAATTATTTCATCTACTTTTCTAGTTGTATAACTTGGTCTTGCTCGGTACCTTGCTGTGTGGCTTTCTGTTCTTGCATCACTAAAATATTTTATATATTCATCTTCGAATATTTTGTGTGCTTGATCTAGTAATTCTAAATCTTCTTTTTCTATTTTATCAGGCACTAGCAAATATCCTAATGCTATTTGTGCTGCAAAATGATCGTTTACTTCATATCCTTTTGAAAGAATGGCTGCTTTAGTTGCATATAACATCGAGTAATAACTTATCGTTATCGCCCAATAATTCCAATGTATTTTTTCAGGTTGATCTTTGTTCGGCAGTATTTCCTTATGATGCTTTGCAATTAATAAGCTGTTTGTTGCTTTTTCTAAGAATAATTTTATCTTAAATGACTGAGTTGATTCTTTAATTTTAAGTTCTTCTTTAAATTGATTAAATAGTTCTTCATATTTTTCTTTATTATAATGCATTTATTGTTACCTCCCAAAATTTTTGAGGGTTATTTAGAATAATATGATTTTTTAATGCTTGTTTTCCTACATTTTCTTCTTTATCGCTTAACATTAATTTAAATTCTTTTTTAGTTATAAAAATAGGATTTATTTTTTTATTAAATATTAACTCATACTTAGAAAAAGATACTGTTCGATCCCCTCTAGTATTAATTATAAGTAAATCAATATCTGAATTTTTTGTTTGAGTTCCCTTCGCGTAACTGCCAAAAAGTAAAACCACATCATTAGTGTTTATTTCTTTTGAAAGTTGATTAATTTGTACTTGACTTTTTAGAAATTCTTGCTTTTCTTCGTCCGATGCTATCGTTAAGTGTGCAATTATAGTATCCTTTTCTTTATTTATTGTTATTAACTTAGTTTGACCAACAACTTCGCTCGTTAATAGATCTTTTAATTTACTTACAATTCTATGAAATGTAGCATAAGGAATATTTAATAATTTACTTACTTCGTTCATCGAAAAGGCCTTAGAAGTATTTTTTCCCAGGAAAAGTAACAATTTATTTGAGTTATCCATATTATGGATATAATTATCCATTAAATGATATATAAACTTTTCGGTTTGTAAAAATTACCATCGGAAGACAACATTTTGAGTTAGATACAATTTGTAACCAACTGAATCAATTCAAAAAGAAAATAGTTAAGATAATATAAAGAAAAAACTCGGACAGCGAGAATCCAAAAATGTTGGGAAAACACCAAGAGTCCAAAAAAATCACTCGGACAAAATAGCGACACCACAGGCGTAAACAAAATCACCAAAAACAAGCAATCCACTCATACTGCGTGACGAAAACAACGATTCGGAAGATACAAAGAACGTGTGTAAAGAATTAGAAGAAACGAGTCCAACAAAGTTGGGAAAAGGGTAATGGGCCTGCCCGGACTCGAACCGGGGATCAATGCCTTGTAAGGGCACTGTCATAGCCACTAGACCACAGGCCCGCAAGAATAATCATGCGAGTGATTGAAGAATATAGATTTTATTTATAAGAGTTTCTACAGTTTAGTTCAAAACGAAGGTTTTTTGACAAAAATTTCTCTTTTCACAACTTAGTAAAAAAATCTCTCATCTAATTATTAATATTTTTCACTAAGTTACGGCATTCTTGGCCTTCTTTAGTATCTTTCACTTCATAAGCAAGTTTTGTTAACTCGTCTCGAAGTGAATCGCTTGCAGCCCAATCTTTATTTTCTCGAGCTTCTCGTCGTTTTTCTAAAATATCAACAATTTCTTGAGGAAGATCTTCTTTTTCAAGAATTGATTTTGGAAATAAACCAAAAATAGTATCTGCTTTGAAAATAATGTCAAGAATTTCTTCTGCTTGATCTTTACCGACTTTATCTTCTTGAAGTTTTTTATTAATTTCTTTTACACCTTCGAAGAGAGCTGCTAATGCACCGCTTATGTTAAGATCATTATCTAATTCTTTTTCTACACCTAAAAGAATCCCATGTGCATATAATGAAAGTCTTTCAGAATATGCTCTTTCTTCTTTTATAAAATTTAATTTTCTAAGAGTTTCATCGACTCTAGACAATGCAGTTTCTGCTGCTTTAATTCCATCTTTTGTGAAATTCATCTGCATTCTATAATGAGTTGCTAAAAGAAGATATCTAATAGCCCGAGGATCGAATCCTTCTTTGACAAGGTCAAAGACATTGTAAACATTTCCAATTGATTTACTCATTTTCTGACCTTCACTCATCATGAAAGCAGCGTGTAACCAATATTTTGAAAATAATTTTTTTGTAGCGCATTCCGTTTGTGCAATTTCACATTCGTGGTGAGGGAATTTATTATCTTCTCCGCCGGTGTGAATGTCAATTGTTTCGAATTTTTCAGGATGGAATTTTCCATCGACGAATGCGTCACTTAGGAATTTTGCACTCATAGCACTACATTCCATGTGCCAACCAGGGTAACCTTCTCCCCAAGGAGAATCCCATTTGAGAATATGATTTTCAAATTTCGAATTACTAAACCAAAGAACAAAATCATGAGGAGATTTTTTATTTGGATCTGGATCTACTCTTCGTTTAGTTAGTTTGTCTAAAGAATTACCAGAAAGTTTTCCGTATTCAGGAAAAGAAGAAATATCAAAATAAACATTACCGCCAGCTTCATATGCAAAACCATCTTTGAGCAATTGTTCGACCATCGCTATCATTTCAGGAATTGTTTCCGTAGCTTTAGGTCGGAACTCAGGCTCCATAAGATTAAGAGTTTTCCAATCTTCTAAAAATTGTTTCGTATAAAATTCTGCAATTTCCAAAGGATGTTTTTTTTCTTTTTTTGCAGCGGCTTCCATTTTATCTTCGCCATCATCACCATCATCGGTTAAATGACCAACATCAGTAATATTCATAACTTGAATTACATCTAATCCTTTGTGAATTAAATAACGTCGAAGAAGATCCCACTGTACAAATGACCGGAAGTTTCCAATATGTTGGTAACTATATACAGTTGGACCGCAGTTATAGATTCGAACTTTTCCAGTAATAACTGGAACGAAATCTTCAACTTGATTTGTCAACGAATTATATAGTTTTAAAGTCATGGAATACACCTCGAAAAGTAATTCGCACGCGGACAAGTGTGGACACGCTCTTCCTCAAAAAAAAGGGAGAGCGCACGCCCAGATTTGAACTGGGGATCTCGGGGCTGCAACCCGATGCCTTACCACTTGGCCACGTGCGCATACAAGCTTGCGCTGTATAGTGTGAGAGTATTAATAAGATGTTTTTAAAAGTATTGGAAATTTAGTTGTCAGAATTGACAGCTAAAGGAGCGGAAGGCGAACTTGTCTTAGGCTAATTTAGAGCTTATTTTAGGCGTTTAGAAACAAAAACCATTATAAAACGCATTACAATTAGGTTTTCTAAGAGGTGTTAGCTTGAAATTCGTGAAATTATATGGCAAAAAAAACAAGATTAATTAAGTGTCCTGACTTAACTAGAATAGATAAAAGTATAGGAAAAGCCAGAGAAGATTTAGGAATCGAGGAAACACTGAACGGTTTTAAAAAAAGAATTAAAAATACATACAGGACCAGAGATTTTTATCCTTTAGAAAACACATTTCTCTTACAATTTAAAGTAGAAGATGCAATATATCGTAGAGATATTCTTGAACAATTTCTTGACAACGAAGCATTTCAAAAAACAATGAAAAAGATATCTCGAAAATTACCAAGATATCAATTTGCACTAATTAGCACAGATTGGTACGATGAAGTTCGAGAAGCAGATAGTCAAATCAGATTAGCAGCCATAAATAATACAAAATATTTGTATATGGATGAAGCTTTGGAAACAATATTATCATTACCAAACGATACAAAAGCAACACAAGATATTCTTGCGTTTGCTGAAAAAGCAAAAAAAGCATTAAAACCATATTTTCCTATTGCAGAAAAACTTAGAAAAAAACCAATAATAATAAAAAAACCAGACCCTCATAATTCAAAAAAATTAAAATTTGAGTACGATTACGAATGGAATTATCATTGTGCTGAAAAACTAGAACCATTCATGGGACAATTAAAAGAAGTAATTCGATTAAAAAAACAATTTTCATATTACAAAGCATTAGCAATACCTTTTGAGGTCACATGCAATGGAAAAAGAATTCCTTCATGCAAACCAAAATTTTTACCGCAAGAAGAAAGAAAAGGCGAATTAAAAAAAGCATATCATCCGCATTTTTTCGAAAAAACATGGGATTATTCAGAAATTGAAAAACTCAATATTCCGAACGATGTTCATTGGGGAGATAATGCTAGAAATACATATATTCTAGGAGCTAACGGTAGAGGAAAATCAGTATATCTCAAAACCATCGGATTAAACACTCATTTAGCAATGGCAGGTCTATACGCATTTGCTAAAGAATTCTCACTATCACCAGTAGATCAAATATTTCCTTGCTTCGATATGGGAGATACATTAGGAGCAGGACATTTTCACAACGGAGCTAACCAAGTTACATATATGAAAGAAAATATAACAATTAACTCGCTAGTCCTTGGAGATGAAATCGGAGGCGGAACAGAACCAGAAGCAGAAACATGGGTGTCCAAAGGAATCTCAGACGCACTCATCTATAATAATATAAGCTCGTTTTTTATTACGCATGACAAAGGAACATGGGAAGAACATCAAAATAAAAAAAATGTTATATTTTTGAGAGTTTCAGATATTGATGATAATAAAAGAAAATACCGAATATGGGAAGGTATCCCAGAGAGCGGTTACGGAAAGAAAATTGCAAAAAAAGCAGGCATCGATCCACATTCAATGAACGAAGCATTGAAAAAAATCTAAAGCTTATTCCGCAGAACATAATTCGCCCTAAGAACGTAGGCAGGGACCATGTCTAGAAATCCACCTATCTTTGTTAAATTCGCAGCAGCTTCCTTAATCCCCAAATAAAGAAGTCCTCTTGTGTCGCCTGTTTTGTATGCGTATTTTGCTAAAAAAGGAAGTTTAACGAATAATAATTCAGCAATACTGAGAGCCATTCCGAACTTAAATAAATATTCGCTATCAGAATACATACAGAGAGAAGAAATTGGACCTGTAAAAGCATCCATAATATCAATTCTTGCAGCCTGTTTGCTTAATTTTTGCGCTTCTTCATTTGTTATATTTTCCAAACCCATAGAAGTAATATTAATTTAATGTTAATAATAGTCTGCGATGAGTAATCCGGAAAGTTTCCAATAAACTTATATTAGAGAAAGTTTTTGTTGATTTTAAGTATCCTTAAAGCAAAGCTTTACGGGACCTTTCATAAAATCAAAGAATTAGAAAATGGCAATAATAAATGTAAAAAGTATCTTTAGAAAAAAGAGAAGAAAATTACTTGATAATATCCTGATGAAGCAACCCTATTCTTATTCTTATGAAGATATAAAAATTGAAGTAGGAAAAGATGTTTTTCCTCCAGACATTGGTTTTGCATCGCTAGATTTAATAAAAACATTAAGAAATTATTCAGCAGATTCAGCATTAGATATGGGTACAGGTACAGGAATTATTGCTATTGCTATGAAAAAATATAAAATAAAAAACGTTCTTGCAATAGATAATCATTTGCCAGCAATAGAATGTTGTAAAAAAAACTTAAAACTAAATCCGAAATATTCTGACATTGAAGTTATGAAAGGAAATTTATTTGAAAATGTTTCTGATTCCAGAAAATTTGATTTAATAGTATTCAACCACACCTATTCTCCAGCTCCAAGACCAATATTTGGCAATAACATGGACGGAGGAATAGAACTTTGCAAAAGATTCTTACTAGAAGCTAAAAATCATCTGAATAAAAATGGAGTTATACTTCTATCTTTCTCTTCAATGTTTCACGAAGAGAACAATCCTTTGAATGTAATTAAGGAAACAGGATATGATGCTAAAATTGTATTGCAAAAAGAAAACGAAGGCACTTCAAGTTATATTTATGAATTTAAGTTAATCGCTTAACTTCAATGCTTATCGCATCATCGAGAATTCTAATTTCTCTAGGACAAACAGTATATTCCAACTTACTTGATTTGCAGTAGGAAAGAATTTTTTCTTTCTCTTCTTCATTGGAAAATCGAACGATAACATTCAAACCTTGACCTTCAGGATGAACCAGTTTACAATCGACCAAATCTTTCTTTATGATTTCTACTCTTTCTCTCAGAAAAGTTCTTCGCTTTTCTAAATCCATTAGTTTTTGTTCAAGAATTTTAAAATCAATTTCAGATTCTTCATAATCATCATTATTTTTTTTGAAGAATTCAAATAATTCAGGATCGTTTGTTGCAATAAAACCGCCAGTTCCTAAGTCAACAGGCTTCGCTTTTCCAAAACTTCCAAGAATAATATCTCCTATCTTTGCATTAGGAGTTCCAATGCTTCCAGCAACATCATTTACTAAAATAATATCATGAGAAAAACATTCACCAGAAATTTCATCCATGTCATGAAGAACAGCATAGCCAGCCATTGAATTAATTAAAAGAGCACTATCGTGAGGATGATTACATAAATCTCCTAGAATAATAAGACCATCATCGGTTGTTAACATAATAGGATTAAGATTTGCTTTCTCAATGAATTTTTTGTATGTCAACCAACCGCCTTCTTCTTGATAGAGAACATTTGATCTACCAATATGGGCAAGCGCTTGCATAGCTATACGAATTGCAGAATTACCTCTCTTTGTTAAGAGGACAAAATCCTTTCCTGAGTGTATTTTAAGGAGAGTCTCGCAGGTTTCTTTTGATTCATCGTTTGACATAGCACAGGGAAGGGAATATTCATTAATAAAGCTTTTCTCTTAATAAAGAGAAAAGTTGCGAATAGTAATAAGCTTGCTTTTCCATAAGTCATAATGGAAAAGTTGCGAACGACACTGATGAGCATCAGAGACATCCGGGTGAGAATGTTAATGAACACAGTAAGCTGAGTTTTCTCTGAAATTCAGAGATAAATATATAAAGAACTAAGCGTATGAAATATACGGTGGAAGACCCATGAAACAAAACATTTCATACGATAATATGATCAAAAAAGGATTCACAACTTTCTTTAAAGATTGGAAACTTTTTGTTACTGTTGCACTACTTATGACAATACCAATTATTCTTCTTAATTTCATGCAAGAAAGCGTAGCATGGAGAATAATTCTTCTAGTAACAATCGTCATAGTTAGTTTAATTGCTTTCATGATATATACATTAGCAGTACCTTTGGTTTTGAAAGGAAAACGCGATCTGGAAAAAGGAGCTTGGCATCATATAGAAAAAAGTTTCTTGCCTTTGTTAACAACATACATTCTTATTACATTAATAATGCTACTTACAATAATCATAGTATTGGTTCCTATAAGTCTAATTTATTGGCTTTTCATACTAATAGCCGCTTCGTCTACAGTAATGCACATAACATTTGCTATAATTGCAATAGTTGCAAGTGTAGTTGCATCTATAATTGTAGGAACATACATGTTCTTTGCTCCTTTCATAGTAGTTCTTGAAAAGAAAAAATGTATTTATGCAGTAAAAGAATCATACAAAAGAGTAAAAAAGAAATTTAAAGCGACTCTTGGAGCATTCATCATAATAAAACTAATAGCAATAGCTCTTTCAATAATACCTGTAATTGCTCTTGCTCCATTTTATATTATTAACAATCTTAATTTATCAATTATAATAGAACAACTTGCTCTTGTTGCACAGTACATATTCATTATTCCTGCAACATTAATGGGAATTATTTATTTTTTATACGAAGGATATAAAGTTAAGAAGAAGCCTGTTAAAAAAGTTGCAAGTAAAAAGAAAAAGAAATAATGGCAAAACCATGAAAACTTAATTTTCATTGGTTTGGCATTTTTAATAAAATGACAAAACCACAAGAAGCGGATCCTCGAATGCACCTTCGTGCTCTCGAAAAGACTGAAGAAGAAATAATTAAACAACTTCGACCTAAAGAGAAAGAGATCCGACAATTAATTGAAGAACTAAAGGCACTTCGTGAACTAATTAGAGCTACAGGAAAACAAGTAGAAAATTTTGATTCAGGAACAGAAGAAGAAAAAGATAAAGAAAGCGAAGAAACAATAGAAGCATTGGAAGATGTTGTTTCTAAAAGTACTGAAGAATCTAAAAAACATCCTTTAGGACAAAACATTTCTGATCAATACGCTTCCGTAAGTGCTAAGAACCTAACCGTCGCAGCAAACACACAAACAATTGATGAACTTTACAATCTCGCATACAAAGCAAACTGGTCACAGGATGACGCGAAGAAATTCTTTGACATGCAATACGCAATAAGTCAAACTAGAAGCTATGAAAGTGAAATCAGCGATCTATTCAAAGAACGGGTTGATAACACATACCAAGCTCTTCAACAGGTTTGGGAAAAAGCTCAAGATCAAATTAAAGATAATTATAAAGTTGAAGAACAGAGAGTTCAGCAATTTCAAGAGCAACAAACAACAACAAGCACCCCTCAAAATAAACAATACCAAGCTTCAAATTTCCAAGCTCCAGCAGCTCCTTCTCCACAACAGACATACATCCCTCCTGCGAAAAACGATGTTACACCAGTTAAGAAGAAAGGTCCAAGTCTTATGGATCAACTCTAATAACTAAAATTTTCTAGTACAAGATTTTTATGCAATCTTTTAAAACCATCATAGGATTTCTTTAAAGAACTTGAACTAAAAGGTAAATTTACTACAGAAGTTTTTTCAGAATTTTTTAATAGACCAAACTCAACATTGTGGTTCGCGTTATCTGAAGTTAAAAAACAAATAGCGCCAACACCACTTTCAGGATATTGTTTTTGTAAACTAGCCATAGATCCGTTAAGTTTTCTAGCATGTTCTTTGTATTCGTTTCTATGACTCCCAATAGGAACACCAGAAACATCCAGAATAAAATAATAATCAGCAACGTCTTTCTCCGCAACAGATTCATTCTTAGACAAAACAACACCATCAAATGTTTGATCACATAAAAAATGATAACCATCAATAATTTCGGCAGTATATTTATTATTAAACATATTAAAAGTCGGATCAATTGATTTTTGCTGAATAACACTTTCCAAAGCATAAGTATTTGCTACTTCAGAAGCAAACATAAAAAAATCCATACTAGGAAATAACCAATAAAGACATTTAGCCAGAGAAAATCCTTTCTCAGCCCACCCCTTATAAGACCAATCTGAATAATCAATTTTTATATGGTTTGATTGTAATTTCTTAGCTAAAGTATTAGCAACACTGTGAATTTCTTTAATCACTTTAGGATTCATAAAAAAGCAAAATGAAGTTATCTTTTTAAATATTGACAACACATTTATAAACAAATAAGCACTTCTCAGACTTAACCGGTCGCGGACAGAGTAGATCAAACAATTCTTCACGTTTGATGAAATGAAAGCATCCAACGCGCGAAAGCGCGGGAGATAATATAAAATGGCAATACATGCGAAATCTATAAAGATTTCTGAGCAATTGCCATAAATATTATACGAGGAATATAATATGGCAATTGAAAAAGTAGATGTAATGATTAACGGCGGTAAAGCTACAGCAGCACCACCTCTAGGACCAGCACTTGGACCACTTAAAATTAATATTGGACAAGTTGTTGCAGAAATTAACAAAAAAACAGCAGACTTCGCAGGAATGCAAGTTCCAGTAACAGTTAGCGTAAATACAGAAACAAAAGATTTCACAATCAAAGTTGGAACTCCTCCAGCATCAGCTTTAATTAAGCAAGAAGCAGGAGTAAAAAAAGGTGGAGCTAATCAGTTAACAGATACAGCAGGAAACCTTAGTTTTGATCAAGTTCTAAAAATTGTTCGTATGAAACAAGATGCTCTTTACGGAAAAAATATGGCAAACATGGCTAAAGAAATCATGGGAACCTGTCGAAGTATGAGTATTACCATTGATGGTAAAAAAGCTCAAGAAGCTATTGAAGCTCTCAATAAAGGCGAATACAACGCGCAGTTAAAGTAATTTAACTGATTTTTTGAATTTTAATTCAAACCTTGTAAGGGTTTGAGAAATATTATTTGTCAAAAGCCTAGAGGAAATACACTAGTATTTTCGACCCGGTTTTTTCTTTTTTTATCCTTTTTCTATTTATCTTTTTCTTAGCATAAATTTATAATAAACTTCTACTTACAACAATATCCAATGAAATTATACAGAAAAAAACTAGTCACAGAAACAAAAATTTCATACGAACAAGTAATTAGTGAGTTAGAAGAACTCATTGAAAAAAAAGTTCCCGTAGATACAAAAGGTTTCGCTCAAATGAAAGATATCTCTACAGAATTAGCGATAGGATTTATTAAAAAACGAATTCAAATTTTGCCTGGAGAATCAGACCTGTACAATTTTTCAGGAATAAAAAGAGAATATAAAATTAAAAAAGAAACTAAAATAGACTTCATTCTTAACAAGATAGCTAAGCCAAAATACAAAAATACACTTAAAAAATGTGAATTAGCTTCTATGATCGTTGAGAAGCAATTAATAATCACATACACCAAAGGACAATCTTTATAAACAAAATATGATTTCTCGCAACCTATGGTAGACAGAGTAGGTGGTTTCAGACGGAACACGCGACACAAATTACGGAAAAACGTTAGACAACATGGAAAAATTAGTCTACGAAGATTCCTGCAAACCTTTGAAGTAGGCGACAGTGTACGATTAGCAGCAGAGCCAGCATATCAAAAAGGAATGTACTTTCCACGATTCTACGGAAAATTCGGAATTATAAGTAAAGTAGTAGGAAGATGTTACGAAGTTAAAATCAAAGACGGAAAAGATAAAACCGTTGTTGTACATCCAGTACACTTAAACAAGGCGTAGATAAAATAAAACTATGAACTTGTTCATCAGATTAACATTTTGAAAGGAGTGAAAAATGGTAAAACCAGAAGTTCTTGAACAAAAACCAGTCACAGTATCAGAAGTAAAAGATATTCTCAAGAAAGTTCAAAAACGTGATGAGGAACTAACATTCCGTGGTGGAAAAACACTAGATCACGTAAACGAAGTACCTTCAGCAACTCTTACCAAAACAAAGGAGCTAGCTAAAAAAATTGCAGCTCTAGAGATTCCTCGACTTAAAGACATCCATATCGTTAAAACAATCGATACAATGCCTGAGAGCGCAGAACATCTTAAAGTTATTCTTAGTGGCTACAACGTCACAATTACTAAAGAAAACATGCAGAAAATCGTCGATACACTCGATGAATATCGCCCAATTAAAAAATAATGAAAATTAAACAGAGGTTATATATGAATAATTGTTTAATTTTCAGTATGCCAAAAAAGATACTTTTTTGAGCATAAAAGGGCGAAATAACTGTTTTGTTCAATTTTCGATAAATATATTCAATGAATCTTAATTGCAATATATTTTTCAAATTAGAAGCTGAGAATAACAATTTGAAGCAAATCAGCTTCTAATTTTCGATAAATATGAACAATAAGATTTAGATTGGACATATTTCTCGAATTTGAAGCTTAGAATAACTAAAGCTTCAATTTTCGATAAATATATAAAACATAGAGCTAGATATAGGAGATATTAGGGAGACATTATGATACCAGAGAAACAAAGAGAAGAAGAGGCTCTAGTTTTAGACTTCTTACAAAATGGTTATGCTAATGACAGCAGACCTAGTCATCTCAAAACCTCAATAGTTCAGGCTCTCGGTATATACAATATGAACCTCTTAGAACTAGTCCCTAGAAAAGACATATTCCTAGAATCACTGGATGAAGTCTACGTAGGAGACGAGAAAAGAGAAAAAATCCATCATGTTATTGGAAAAATCCCTTATGACAAACTAACAGGAACAGCAAAAGCTGAACTTGAACACGCAATCAAAGCTATTATGAAAGAAAGAGAGCAAGATTTCATTGAATTCTTTAACAAAAGTCAACCTCTCTCAACTCGAATGCACTCTCTAGAGCTATTACCAGGTCTTGGTAAGAAAGCAATGTGGGAAATAGTGGAAGAACGACGAGGAGATCCGTTCCTGAGCTTTGCAGATATGAAGAAGAGAATAAAGAGCATCGATCCTGAAAAACTTGTTCTAAAAAGAGTAATTAAAGAGCTCTCAGGCGATGAGAAGTACAGTCTTTTTGTGAAGTAAATTTCAAGAACTATTTTTTAATTTGTTCCAAATACAAGTTGTATTGTGTTTGAATAAAGTCAACAAAAAGTTCATTTGAAACATATTTATAATAAACATCTAAAGAATCTAATTTTGTAGAAAAACAAGTACAATTTGAAACTACAAGATCATTCGCTTTATAAGTATTTTGTAAAAGAGAATAAGGAGTTAAATTTTTTATAGAAGGTTTAAAATGACAAAGACCTGAAAAAATATCTTTGCAAGTAGATCTTTCAGAAAATGAATAAAGACCTTCTTCAATAGAAGCTCGAGTAGCTGAAAATTCATAAAAAACAGAATCATCTAAAGTCGAAAGAATAATATTAAGTTCTCTTGGCGAGTTAAGGCTTTTCGGATCAACCAAGACTCCTTGTTGAATAATAATTTCATCAAAGAAATCATCAGAATCACGATCAACTAAAGTAAAATAAGTCATAATAGTATCCGGTCGGGAAATAGTGTCTCCAACATCATCAACGAATTTGATTGGTTGACCTTTTATTTCAGGGTATTTTGGAGCAGTTTGAGCATAAGATTTCTGAAAGAAACCAAAACCACATGCAATAATTAAACCTGTTAACAATAATTTACTTAAATTAGCCATTAATACAGACAAATGGAGCTGAATTTATAAAATCTAGTGCATTATTAGAGTTATATTTATAAATAAAACATTGTTTCTGACATATCTACATAGCGATCCGAGAATGTGGGCGTAGCTTGCCTGAACGAGGATTAAATAAGCTAACTAAATGGAGGCTACATAAAATGGGAATATACAAACATATCCGAGAACTTTGGAAACAACCTAAGAAAAACATGGGTGACGATTACAAAGCATTTCTCGTTGAATTAAGACAGGAACCATCTTCGGTTCGACTACACAGACCAACACGACTCGACAGAGCTCGAAGTCTTGGTTACAAAGCAAAACC
Source organism: uncultured Methanosarcinales archaeon (assembly GCA_964428445.1). Classification (GTDB taxonomy): domain Archaea; phylum Nanobdellota; class Nanobdellia; order Woesearchaeales; family SKGA01; genus SKGA01. The sequence goes on from CAYRYC010000002.1 coordinate 18,355, forward strand.
TGGAATTATTATCGTTAGACAACGAACAACTCGAGGAGGTCACCGAAGACCAGATATTAAAGGTGGACGAAGACCAAAAGCAAACACTCAGAAAAAAGTTGTAGGTAAATCATACCAACAAATGGCTGAGGAAAAAGCATCTCGAAAATACACAAACTGCGAAGTTCTAAACTCTTACTTAATTGCAAAAGATGGACAGCACAAGTGGTTCGAAATCATTCTAATTGATCGAACAAACCCTTCAATTCTAAAAGATCCTAAATACAACTGGATTTCCTTACAAAAAGGAAGAGCATTCAGAGGACTTACTAGTTCAGGTAAGAAAAGCCGTGGATTAAGAAACAAAGGAATTGGAGCAGAAAAAGTTCGACCAACACAAAAAGCTCACGGAAATAGACTACATTAGTTCTTTCCTAAGCTTTTATTTTTTTTATTATTTATTTCTTCTTATTTTTCTTTTGCAATATTGCTACCACAATAATTAAAAGAATAAAAAATACAACTGTTCCTAAATAATAAATAAAATTAGTTTCGGGTTCTGGAAAGAAAAACATAACCACAACAAGAAGTCCAATAAGAACAGGAATAATATAATTATGTTTCATCAGGATTTCATTTCTCCTAATTTCTCAAGATCTTCATCTTCAATATCTTTAATAGCTTCAATCTTTTCTTTCATCTCGACATTCTTCTGATGAACAAAGAATAAAAGAATTCCTAAACCAATAAGAAGAGCTAAAGCAGTTCCTCGTAAATAGACATTAACATGATCTCTAGGAGAAGGCATGAATTTATCAAATTCGGAATTACAAGATAAAGTTTCAACATCACAACCAGCAGAACAAACTTTCTGAGTAAGCCATAAGTCTCCTTTATCTGAACATACAAATAATAGTTTGCCATCGCAAGCTAGTTCGCCAGGATAACAAGTAGGTTTTATAGTTACATATGTTGAGGCTTTTGACCTATCAGAACTTGTAGCAGTTTTCCCACACTCAAAATCAACAGTATGAGGGCCTTCAGTTAAACCAATAAGTTTAGTATAAAATGTATTTCCTTCTTGATATAATTCTTGTTGAGTAGATCCATCAATACTAAACCAACATACAGCGGTTCGAGGAGTTACAATAATTTGTAAAAAAGTTTCATCAACAGTAATTATTTCTCCAAGAGGAGATATAACAGTTATTTGCGGAGCATTATTATTACTAGAACTTCCACCACTTCCACCACCGTCAAGTTCAGGAATAAGTCCTTGTAAAATTCCAAATCCTGAGAAAGAAGTAACAACAAGTTCGAAATAATCTCCAGCAGTACTTTGCGAAGCTTGAGAACTTACATCATCCCAAGTTCCATCACATGTTTGCGTGGTAAAATTATAATTATCACATTTGTATAGTTCAAGATAATTTTCATCAATAATACCGGATGCTCCTTCATAGGAAAGTTCAACTGTTGCTTGAGTAAAATCATAACTTGTTTCAAGACCATATTTTACAAGGAATTCTCCATTGTCATATTCATCCATACCAAATTCTTCACCGTTGTGAAGATCAATATCTACTTCTTCAATATATGCTCTTAACATTCCATTATAAGCTATAAATTCAACATCGTGATTTATATCAGCTAGTTCTGTTGAATATTCTCCATCTACTCGGGAATCTGCATAAACAATAGCGTTTCGATAGTAAGCTCGAACAGTACTGTTAATTCCATCGCTGGATGAATTAATAACAGTTACATTAAATGGAGGGGTTATAGGATTAAACACTTCGAAATAATCAGTAGCGTTTACTTCTTGACCAATTGAATTGTTTGCAAAGAAAATAAGACTATAATTTCCAAGAAGATCAGTATCTAAATAGCTTATATTTGCTTCATCAACAAGTAAAATAATTTCTGAACTGTTATCAGGCTTTGTTAGATTTACCCAAACATCACTAAATTCGTGAGCATCAATGTATAATTCAATCGTATCATTAACAAATGTAGCATAAGGAATAGCTTTCGCTTCTATAATAGAGAGACCGAAATCACAGGCGTCATCAATACCATCACCATCAGTATCTAAACCAGTGTTTACAAGATTCGGACAGCTATCGCATGCAAGATTTACATTTCCTAAAGAATTGTAAAGAGTAGTGTAAATACCTTCAGTCCAACCATCATTATCAAGATCTGCTTTCGCACAAGTCCAATTTAATCCATCAGCCGTTACTCCGCTGCTTGTTAAACTATTACAAATATAAAATACTTTGTAGGAACTGTTAACTTCATCAGAATCACTATCAGTATTGTTTGCATAAATAAAATATATTCCATCAACAGAAACGTTAATATGAGAGGATATGTCAATTGTTGTTCCACAAGTTACAACATTTGTTCCAACAACACTTGCAGTTTCAGTTCCTTGAAGATCTTTTGAACCATTAAGAATATTAATTGTACAATCATTAAACGTATCTCCATTTCCAGTTGTAAATTCGAAATCGCCAGAAACTAAAGAAGTAGTTGTATCATTATAGTATGCTCTAGATAATTCATAATCTGAAGTTGTATCAATTGGTAAAACATTTACCATGAATGAAGATGCATTTGTATCTCCAAGATTATCATATCGATCAGTTGCATTAACCCAAATATCTGTTGAACCATAATCATCTGTTGGAGTAAATGAATAAACACAATCAGTTTCAAATGAAGAACCTACAGTATCTATTTCCATATCACAACCATAGATATTACTATCCTCATCATAAGGTGCCACGTAGAAAGTCACATCATCTCCATAATAAACTTCTGAAGGACCGACAGACATTGATCGAACGACAGGAATATTTGATTCTACAACAGTTACGCTTGCAGTTTGACCGCTTCCAATTCCACCATAACCAGTATTTGATGAAACAGGGAATGTTTCTGCTCCTAAACTAACAGTTCCATCTACAGGGAAAGTAACTGTTAAAGCTAAAACACCACCATTAGCTGAAAGACCATCAGTACCACTATCAGTTAATGTTAATACACTACTTGACCAATCTTTACAACTTGCACCACAAGCAAAGTCACTTGCAGATAATCCGCTTAAAATAATTTCTCCGGTTGTTGCTGGGAAACTAACGCCATTACTCAAAGTTCCTAATCCTAAAATAACTTGAGAACTTGAATGATCTGCTCCGCTCTTTGTTCTAAATTGAATAGTAAAATTTTCTTCTGAAGGAATATTTTTGTGAGTTCTAACATAATATCTAAACTCAACATCGCCAGCACCAGTGTCAGTCCAAGAAGACCAAGCAGGCGTAGCTGAATGAGAATTTAAAGTATCGTAACTTGGACAAGCTGTCGATCCTGAACAACCAGAATCAGCACAATCAATATTACCATCTGCATCATTATCAAAACCATCACCACATTGTGTTGTGGTTTCACTTGTTGCACAAGTTTCTCCATCATCTCTAGTGACAGTATCACAACCAGAATCAGCACAATCAACAGTTCCGTCTCCATCATTATCAAGACCATCACCACAAGCAAGACTTGAAGTTTCTGAAGCAACACAAATTCCTCCACCATAGGAACCAAGTTCACCAACACAATCAGCATCAGCACAATCAATTCCAACAGTAGCAGAAGTTAAATAATCTCCATTCGTTGCTGCATCGTAATCATTGTTAATTCCATCAGCACATGAACCATAAGTATAATTTTCAATACTAGGACAAGGTCCACAGGATTGATAAATTTCCCAACAATCAGAATATGATAAAACAGAGTTAGCTGTTGCGAATAAACCAGAAGTATTTGTGTTATCAACACAACTGGATGTTAGACCAAACATTATTGGTCTTGAATCGAAATCATCATCTAAAGTATTTCTACATAAATCATGAGATCCTAATTTGAATTCTGAAGCAATACAAATTTCTGAAGAGTTAGAAGGATTAATTACATTAAGACAGTCAGGATCATCACAATCAAATCCTGTTGATGCATTTGCAATATAATTTGTTCCAATCCAAACATAAGCATCTAAATCATTATCAATCCCATCCCAACAAGTAGCACCATCACCATCATATTCAGTAATATATGAAATGGAAGCACTACAAGTACTTGTCCCATAACAATCATAATCATCGCAGTCTGCACCGGTTGTTGAAAATAAAGGATCAGGAACTAAAATAGATTTCCAGTTTGCACTTCCACCCATTAAATCGACATCGAAATCGTTATCAATTCCATCAGTACATTGATCTTCTCGGTATGCACAAATTCCTCCAAGAGACGATAAACTTTCATTACGTCCCCAACAAGAGTACGCATCAAAACAATCAATCGCTCCTGTTGATCGGCAATCAGCATAGGTGCCATCACATGTAATTCCTACACCATAAGAAGCAATATCTGCGTCGTTATCAAAACTATCATTACAACTACTAGGAGTTGAAGTGTAATTTATTGTTCCTTCTGCAGTTGAACTATATTCACAATATGCAATTTCAGAAGTAGCGTTATAATATTTTACTGCTTCTCCACTTGCATCATAATAAGCTCCTATTCTACTATTACAATCTGAGTCTGCACAATCAACATTACCATCACCATCATTATCAAAACCATCCCAACAAGTAGTTTCAGGACTTTCACAACTAATAGGATCAGCATTACTAGTTTGACCAATTTGAACACCAACACAATCAGAATCACGACAATCATAATCATCATAATTAAGATCGTTATTTACACCATCATTACAAGCATTAGGACTTGTTGCAGTTCCTGAAAGAACAGTTGATGTGTCAGTATTTAATGCAGTATCATTTTCAAAATAATTTTTAGGATTAGCTGAAGTTAAATCTATAGTTAAATTATCATCACCAAGACCAGTTCCAACATAAACATCAAAGTTAACAGTATAAGTATTATCACTCTCACCTACTAAAGACATATTAGTAACTTGACTGAGAGATCCACTATAGGTTGCAGAACTTCCAGCATTAGGTCGAGACGAAGCCATAGCTCCACGATAAGGAGCAGAGTCAGGAACTAAAATTTTATAAGCTAATCCTGTTGAAGGAGTTCCATTATATAACTGTGTTTGAGAATCAGTAACATCAAACGAAGGCGTACCAACACTCTTTGCAGTCATCGCGACAATTGCTACTGATGAAATAGTTTTTTCATATTGAACTTTGAATGTTCCTGATTGAGAAACATTTTGAGTATAACGAACCGTAGCTCCACCAATACCGCCAGTAACAGTACAAATATTTCCTGAACAGGTTTCAGCCTGTGTTGAAAATTCATCACCAATAGAATCAATTTCTCCAAAAGTTCCAAATCCCGCACCAGGATCTAATACATGAGATGAACAATCAGGGAAAAATAATGTCTGACAATCAGTATCAGAACAATCAGTACCGCCAGCACCATCATTATCAATACTATCATTACAAAGACCTTCATAAGTCGCACTTCCTAAATATTTATAGAAAGCAAAATTAACATCTTGTTGGTTTGCATCATTATGACTAAAATACCATCTTAATCCATTCTTCCACGATTGGTATGCATTAGCTGCATCTTTAGCTTGACCGTTGTCAATCCAATCAGTAGTTTTTACATAAACAGGATAATCGTCATCATTATAAGAAATAACAGTAAGACTCTGATCAGTAATTGTACAATTATCTACAAACCAAGATTGTGTTGTAGAACCATCAAAATCACCTGGTTGAATAGTATATGATAAAGTTATATTACCAGGACTTGAAAGTTCACCAACACCAACAGTATGATTAAGTTCAATTTGATCGGTTTGGTTTTTGTAAACAAAACATCGCAACACAGAATCATCTTCCGCAGTTACATTTACGAATGTAATATTAAAAGTATCAAGAGTCACAGAACTACCAGGATAAATAGTTGAAAGTTCATAAACACCTTGAGGATAATCTAGTTGAGAAGAATTCCAAACAACAGAACATACAAACTCACAAGTACAATCTTCTTCCCAAGTCAAACAAGGATAAACATCCGCACTATCATTAATTCCCCAAATACTATTCGGATCAGAACAATTCATAAACCAATTTGCATCAGTATATTGTTGGTGATATTGCATTAGAATAGTTGAACTTCCTGTAATTCCACTTACATTTCCCAAATTTCCAGTATCAACAGAAACTCCAGCTGTTTCAATATCCCAAAAGTTTTCTGTGTAACCTACTGAACTTCCATAACCAACAAAACCTCCAACATTACTTCCGCTTCCATCAACAATTCCCGTTGAATAAGAAGTTAAAATTTTACCTTGATAAACAAAACCTGCCAAACCACCAACATAGCTGTTACCAGCAACATCTCCACTTGCATAGGAATTATTAATAATTCCTCCATAAGATCTTCCAGCAAGACCACCAATAAAATTATCAAAACCAACAACATTTCCAATTACATAAGAATCGTTAATAATTCCATAATAATTATAACCAACTAATCCACCTACAGTAGAATGTCCAGACACATTAACACGCGAATAAGAATTATGAACTTCTCCATTATTAACATAACCAACTAAGCCACCAACATAATTTAAAAGCCCATTCAAAACTCCAATTACATATGAATTAGAAATATTTCCTGTACTATAAGCAACTAAAGATCCAACAGTATCTTGTCCAGTTATATTAACATCAACCATCCCAACATCACTAATAGTCCCTAGTTCGAGATAACCAAACAAACCAACATAAAATCCAGAAGGACGATTAATATGAAAATTACTAATATTATAATTATCACCATCAAAAGTTCCTGTGAATTTAATTGAATTATTTCCAACAGGATCAAATCCAGCTCCACTATTCCAATTTGTCGTGTTGGAACAATCAATATTATTTGTTAAAGTATAATTATAATTTAAATTATTTTCCATGTGCTGCAATTCACAACAAGAATCAATCTCATAATAAGTATCAGAATTATTATCATCTAAAATAAAACCATTATTTAGATCTTCAGGATTACAAACAGGATAAGCAAATAAACATTCACAACCATCTTCCCAAGTCAAACAAGGATAAACGCCAGCACTATCATTAATACCCCAAATACTATTCGGATCAGAACAATCCATATCCCAAGCATTATCAGTGTATAAATAATGATTTTGCATTACTGAAGTTATATTACCATAACCTTTTCCAGTATCTGATTGTCCTGAAGTTTCGTTATCATAAAAAGAAACAAATGCTGTTCCCGCACTAAATCCCACTAAACCACCAACATCACTATTACCAGTAACATTTCCTGATGAATAAGAATTATTAACATAAGAATCACTATTACCAATTCTACCAACAAGACCACCAACATTAATATTTCCAGTAACGTTTCCTAAAGCATATGAATTATGAATAGAACCATTCAAAATAAAACCTACAAGACCACCAACATATGACGACGGAGTAGAATAAACTAAAACATCAGAATATGATTGTCTAACAATTCCATGAGCTTTAGGTGTACCTGTAAAACCAAGATACCCAACCAAACCACCAGAGGGAGACGCAGAAGAAATAGTTCCTTTTTCTACAGAAACATTTTCAATTAAACCCCTAGAACTACCAACAGCACCAGCACCACAAATATCAGAAACGGCAATAGTAATATTATAAACATAAGAATTTGTTAAATTACTACTTGCAAGCATAAAACCAATGAGACCTCCACTATAATACCCATCTTGTATTTGAGAATTGTAAGAATGAATATTATCAGCAACACCACTATAAATCCCGATAATAACGCCTGCTTGGTATTCAGAGGCATAAATAATTGAATAATTAGAAGACACATCATTAATAGAAACATTAGACAAACCACGACCAAGAAGAGATCCAACAGCAGATCGTCCTTTTAAAGAAAAATTTTGTAAATAAACATTTGAAATAATACAATTATTAGCATAACCAAACAGCCCCACATTATCTTCAATTGTTCTGTTAATATACAAATTACTAATAGTATAACCATCACCATTAAAGGAACCAACAAAATTATTTGTACTATTTCCTACAGGCAAAAATCCATTATACCCAGTTCCATTATTATTCCAAGTTGTAGTATTGATACAATCAATATTATTAGAAAGAATATAATCATTTGCAAGATTTAAATTCATATCTTGAAGTTCTGAACAATTAGTAATGTATACAGTAGCCTGCGTACTAAATACTTCTTCGACAATAACTCCTCCAGTTGATTCAATGGTAAAATAATTACTCATCGCAACAAATTCTCCATCTGTCGCATAGAATCTGATAGTTTCAGTTCCAACAAAACTTTTTATTGGAACAATGATTGCTAAATTATCAATAAAAGTAATATCAAAACGCATACTCAAAGAAGGAGAATAAGAAAGAACAGTTGTTTCATCATCTACAAAGTAAGAAGAAAGATCAAATGCATTTCCAAGAGGATTGTCAATATAAATCGTAGGAACAGTTCCTACAAATCTAGGAGCAGTATTATTTTCAGGAATAAGCATGGGACCCGATAAGGGTACAGTTACATTTCCATCAGTAACAGGATCAGTGGCAACAATTTCTTCTTCTAAAATAATATCTTCAGAAACATTTACAATATTTGAAATTGTTTCATTTAGTTTAAAAGTAAGTTCATCTAAAGGAGCATCTTGCAAAGTTACAGAGCCAATAACACCTAATGATGAAAATAAAGGATTTATATTTGTGCTTAGAAATGAAACTCCTAATAGAAGAAAAGAAGTCACTAGAATTAAAACTAGTACCGCTGAAGCTTTTTTGCTAGTAATTATAAGTCACCACACCCATCGATCTCCCAAATATCAGTTATAAATCAAATAAATGTCATTTAAAAAGCTTTGCTTTATTTAAATTTAAATTAGACAATTTTTAGTAGTAAAAAAGCCAAAACCATAATTTAAGAGCATTTATTGTCAAAAATCACAATGTTTAAAAGAAACAGACACCTATAATACATTAGAGACTAGTAATCTCTGCCAAAACAGAAACAGCAAAAGGCAATAAAATGATTGAATTAGGCGGAAACATCACTTTAATCGGTTTTAAAGAGCTTGATTATGCCGAGATGGTGGTTATAAAAAAAATCGTAGGGAATTACGCTCGACGATTCTCAGACAGAGAACAAATTAATAATTTGACACTGAGTTTAAAACAAGTGCATCGTACGAACGAAGAAAGTTCCAAGTTCGAAATGAAAGGAAAAGTGGATGTAAATGGTACAATCTACAATTCAGATCTTGTAGAGTACAATTTGTTCATTGCTCTCGATAGCATTATGAAAAAACTCGAAGTACAAATTAATAAGTAAAAATAAAAAAACTGTGTCATCATAACAACAGTTTTATAGACATAGCTCTCGAATTACAGAATTCTTCTTTAATTATCCAAGATAAGAAATCACTAGCTTCAATAAATTCTCTTTTTAATGTAACATGTAAATAAGCATCTTTCTCGAAAACAGAATCTCCATGTTTCTCTTTAAATTGTTTAGCTCCTTCGGTGACTTTCGCAGGAGGACCTTTACGAACATACTCTTTTTCTAAAGATTTACTATCTATAAAAAAATAAATATGGGAAAGATCATTAAAATTCCAAGAAGATCTATTAATAGTAAAACCATACTCGGTCATTTCTCTTTGAATGTATTCAAATATTTTTAGAATTTTTGTTCCAACAACATCTTTATGTCCTTCTAAAGGTTTAATTTCTAATGCGAGAAATAATTCATTTTTTTCTTTTGATTCTTTAACTTCATCAATTACAAAAGGTTTGATTGTGAAAAAATCTTCAGACGCTTGCGCTAAAAATTCATTTGCTGCAAAAACTAATTTATCAAACTTTTCTTCACAAATTGCTGCAGATGCATTTCTCATTTGGTCAATGGGATCTACCACTATCAAAGGAGATTCTAGTTTTGCTTTATTCATAGATTTGAAAACATCTTCGTGTTTTTTTTCATGATCAATAACAACGGGTTCTTCCCAACGAGAAACATTTTCTAAAAAAGATTCAAATGAACCATAATGAATTAATAAAATATCAAGAACGTGACCGGAGATTCCATTGATGTAACTTTCTGCACCATAAACTCCTTGAGCTTTGCAAAATTGTTTAGCAAGTAAAATATCTTTTCTTAGTTCATCGTTTAGATATTTTTCCACCCAAAAAACATGAAGAGGAGACATGTCCGTAACATTATCTGCTTCAGTGGAAAGAGTTATTAATTTTACAGGAACAAGTTCAAAATGAAGATCTTTGTATACAAAATTAAAATAATCTCTTGAACCATGAATTCTTTCAACAGTAATTTTTTCTTCTTTTGCTAAGTCTTTAAGAAAAATTTCTAATTCATTTGAAATATTATTTTTTTCAGTTTTGAATCTGACAAAAATATCAACATCATGATTTCCTTTAAGGAAAGTTCCTTTCGCAGTTGATCCTCCTGGAACAATATCTACTTCAATATTATTCTTTTTCGCAGAAGAATAAATAATAGAAACTATTTTATCCGTTGCTTGTTTAATTATTTTAAGTTCTTCACTACTCGGAGTTATTTTGTCAAGGATTTTAGTATAATCTATAAGAGTCATTTTTCAAAAAGATGCTTGGCAAAGAATTTGCCAACACCTATCGTAAACTCAAGGAAAAAAGAAATATAAAAAGCTATGGGTTAAGTTTAACCAAAATAACTCATTTGTTTAGCTTGAGACTCTTTAGCAGTACTATTTGCTTGTTCCATAATTCCTTTTATTTTACCTTCAAAGAGTTCTGCTTGTGCTAATAGAGGAGCAGTATCAAGATCAATACCTAAGTAGGTTCCTAGAAGAGCCATAGTTTTTGCTGCAGCTCTGCTGTCAGGCATAGTTGATTTTGTTTCTGCAAACAAACAAGAAATATTTTTTTGTCGAACTAACATTGCAGCAGTAACGCCCATAACAACAGACTCACTAACATTTTCTGCACCTAGTTTTTCAAACTTTTTGTTTTGGAAAGAATAAATTTTATCTCCTTCGATGCTTCCAGTTACACCTTCAAGGGAAATTGTTTCTTTTACTTCTAAATCAGTACACATTTTTGCAACAACATCTGCAACTTCCCATTCAAAACCTTTAACATCAAGAATGGTGTGAAGAATTAAAACATTATATTTTTTATTGTAAAATACAGACATAGGATAAATTAATTCTCCTTTGTGAATAGCTACTGTTGCTGGCAAATCGTCATAAATAAATTCACCAATTTTTTCACATTTAAGATGATCAATTAAGAATTCAGTAACAATAGTTCCTACAAGACCAAAACCAGGAAATCCTTCGATAAGTGTAGCCCCTTTAGGTTTCTTTTTTAGTACAATTTTCATATTATTTACCTCACGATATGTTTAAAATTTTATGATATTTAAAATCTTTGTTTTATTTTAAAAAATTAAATGAATGAAATTTCTTCATCGTTTGTTTTTATTCCATCAATAACCAAATAATTCCAAAATAAACCTTTATACTTATTTATGATAACAGCAAAGCCGGCTTCTCTGAATAATTTTTTAAGAGCTTCCATGTCAGAGAGAATCATTTTATTTGGAATTATTTTATACAAATCAACATAATCAAAAAAATGAATTCTTCCGTTTTCAGGAAGAAGGTCTGCAAGTTGTTTAAGGAATACTTCTTCAGATTGTAAATCGCTCAAAAGACCGAAACTAAAAATTTCATCAACATTCTTCACATCGGGATGAACTCGGGAAATCAAATGTTCATCGACTAAAACAGTGACGTTGTGTTCTCCTTTTGCTCGTTTTTGAATAATTCTTTTTAGATGTTCAGACTGTTCTATAATAATTTGTTCCTTAGGATGCCTTTTTGCAATGTCTCTGCTGAGAAGACCACTACTTGCACCTAATTCTAGTACAATATTCCCTTCGATTTTTGCATTCGCAAGAACTTTTTTATGAATTCTTTTTGGAAAGAAAACTCTTTCGAAGAAAATAGAAACAACTGCTGTTTCGTTTTTGAAACGAATGGTTGCTTGAGGATCGTAATGGAAAAATAATAATAAAAATAAAGGTAGACTAAAAAATAAGAATCCAAATAAAATACCTAGTGTCGATATTGCGTGGCTTGCGCTTGATCCCCATAATACAACAAGAGAAAGACCAAATAAAATCAATATTATTGGACCTGTCTTTCCTAAAGGAGCTTTGTATGGCCTAGGAGTATCTTTGAATTTCTTTCTCACAACCAATAAACTTAGAACAACACTTGAATAAAGAACAAGAACAAGAGGAACAAGTATGTGAAGAAGAGCTTCATAGTTTCCTGCGCCAACAATTACTAAAATACTTGTTAAAATTGCTTGAAAAATAATTGCTTTGTAAGGAGTTTTTGTTTTTGGATGAATTTTTGAAAGTTGAGGAATAAATAATTTATCTTTTGCCAATGCAATAATAAGATTTGGTGAAGCAACAATCCAACCCGCCACACTACCCATAATTGCAAGGTAAACGAGAAGAGCATACCACTTACCTATGACGGCTCCATAGATAACAGTTGCAAGATCAGATAAAGGAGTAAGAGAATTTCCCAGAACACTCCAATGAATAAGAGATGATGAAGCAATAACAAACAATAAAACACCAACAGCGATAATAATTGTTGCTCTGATTAATACCTTAGGCATAACTTTTCTAGGGTTCTTAACTTTCTCTGCAAGGAATGTTGCAGTTTCCCAACCAAAAAAAGTTTCTGCAATAAGAAATATAGTTACAAAGATAACAGATATACCTCCAATGATTCCCATGAATGAAAATTCTAAATTCGAAAATGCTGAATGGGCAAACCAACCAACAAAATTAGAAGGATCAAAATTGATGAGTCCAGGGATCATAATTCCACAAACAGAAGTAATAGTAATAATAGCGAACGCAACAAGCATAACTGAACTTGTCTTTAAACCTTTGAATGCCATATAGTTAAATAAAAAAACAAAAGCAATACTCACAGCAATTAACATCGCATCTGGAAGAAAAGGGCCTATGTATTTTACCGCACCAACAATAAGCATAGCGATAGTAACGTTTGCTGCGATGAGCGTCATCCAACCGAGAACAAAACTCCAGAAAGGACCGAAGGCCATCTTTGCATATTCATAGACTCCACCTTCTTTGGGAAAGAGACCAATAAGTTCTGCGAAAATCATACTGTAATAAATCGCAATAGCGCCCATAATAATCCAAGAAATAATTGCAAAAAGTCCTGCTTCTCTCGCACCGATCGCCGGGAGAAAGAAAATACCAGTACCTACAATTGAGTTTATAGTGATAAGAAAGATAGTAAAAAAGCCAAGCTTACCTTTATTCTCTTGATCATTTACTTCAAAAGAAGTGTCAGGGTTCGGAACAAGCTCATCCACCATGAACACTTAGCTAAATTAAGAGTATAAAAAGGCTTTGATAAGCAAAATTTATAACAATATGCGTATTTAGAGAAAATAATGGCAAGAAATCAAGTAGACCCGGAACATATCAAAGAAGCTCATGTGACTTATCTTGGTAATGTTCATCTAGCAGGAAAATATGGACTCCATGCAGTTTCAACATATGACCAAAAATGGAAAGAACTAGATCTCGAAGTAGATCATACTCTGCCAAAAGAGATGAAAAAAATTAAACTTATTCCTTCAGAACTTGAAGGAGCAGTAAATAGTTGGTACGATATGCATGAAGGAGATGAATTTGAAGCAGCAAAAAAAAATCCTTGGGTTACTCATGGAGCCATTAGAAAATGCTGGAAAAATAACGAAATAGGAATTTATGCCAAATCTTCTTTTAACAATAAAAGCTCAGCAGTAACAACACATAATAAAATATACAAGAATACAGGAGCTATGAAAGGAGCTGAATAATTACTTTTATAAAGAGAAAGAGACTTTCTCACCCTACAACTGAGGGCACAATGTGCTGTGGTTTGGCTTCTAAAGCCACCAGGTCTTGGCGTGATCCTTCGGAAAGGTAAATACAATGGCAGAAATAAAAATTAATATTGGAGATTCCAAAACAAAGAAAACTTACAACAAGACAATTACTCCTGAACAACTTCAGAGTTATATGGGTAAAAAAATCGGAGACAAGGTTTCCGGAGATTTTATCGAACTTCCTGGTTACGAACTTGAAATCAAGGGCGGTAGCGACAAAACAGGAACTCCTATGCGTAAAGACGTCGAAGGATATGCTCCTAAGAAAGTCTTAATCACAGGCGGAGTTGGACTTCGAAATACCAAGCGAAAAGGTAAAAGAGTTCGAAGACGAGTTGCAGGAAATACAGTTTATGAAGGTACTTCTCAACTTAATCTAGCGGTTGTAAAATGGGGAAAAGATCCTATCGAGCCACTTCCAGAGCCTGAAGCAGCGCCTGAAGCGCCTGCAGAAGCAGCAGCACCAGCTCCTGTAGAGAAAAAAGCTGAAGCTCCAGAAGAAGCTAAAAAAGAAGAGTAAATCTCTTCATTTTTTATTTTTTAATTCTCTTTCTTTATCATTCTACACGTCATTACTTAGAACTTTTAAGCAACCTTCATTTCATGTGGAAATGTCCAGATTCGGCTATTGTGCAGTATTCATCGTTCGATTTCTGTCCCCAAAACAGCTATTTACCTACCTTGGGTCCCCCTTATTTCTATTGCAGTATAGCAAATCCTACACCAAGGCCTGAGACTAAGAAATTAGCCCACAAGTAAAGCTTTATAAATCCTAAATAGTAGAACAGATGTAAATAGGGTGTGGACCACACTCAAAGTAGTGTTGTGACTATGGCGGATATGAAAGAATTTGCATCTCAATCAGAAATGCTCGAGCATTTTGGAAAAGATTTAGGATGGAAAGTTGAAAGAGGAGAGTTTGTCAACCTAGAGAAAGGAATAGAAGATTATCAAACGGCAGACGATAGTGAAGAAAATGTTTATCCAGAACCAGAAATCTATTACAAACTACATATAGAAAAAGAAAACGCAAGTTTAGAAGAAAGTTATTTCTGGACATTACACTTCTTAAGATTTGATTGCGGATTTAGTCAAATCGATAAAATTTATGATATCTTTAGTGCAGCAGAATCAAGCGCAATGTTTGGTAGCAATGCACAAAGACTTTCTATACAACAAGATAGAGCAAGCCAATACTTAGTTCAAATAGGACAATTAGTAAAACAATTATTCCCTCTAGTTCGAGAGTTAAGAATAATAGACGAACGTCTTGAAATGTATAATAGTTGGAAGAAAAATAAAAGTGCAGACATTTCATTAAAACATTTATACATTCAATTAGTAGAAGGAGGAACTCAAAACCCTGATTCAGTCTATGGATTAGCACAAAGAGTAGGATATACAATCCTTCCTGATCTTTTCTTAAACACTCATGTTTACACAACAAAAGATATTAACAAAGTAGTTGATGAAGGTAGTGTAAAAGATTTTAACGAATCCGTAAAAACAGTTCTTAGAAGAAAATTATACTTATACATCATATGGAAAGAGAAAACACAAAAAGAACTCGATGCAAAAAGAAAATTCCAATTACAATATTTACGACAACACTGGGGCGTTATCAAACTTTACATGGCATGGATAAGACCATACATGAAAACAGCTGGAAGACTTGAAAGAGATCAAGGATTAACAGATAGTGCAGATATTATTAGTGCATTCGATAATGCAAGATCGGAAATAGAAATTCTAGCCAAAAAACCTCAAGATATAAAGAAAAAAGATGGACATTATCAATGCATTATTGCAAATTTCAAATACAAAACAACTCCTAAAATGACCTACAATGCGCAATACGGACAACAAAACGTTGCTCATGCAGGATCAATTGAAATAACATTCAGAGCATATGGATGGCACAAAACAGATATTGAAGCATTCAAAAAAATGCGGCAAAAAGAAGACATTGCAATGTTAAAAGGTCTTGATGCACACATAAGCGGAGCTTTTGATGCATTTGGAAAAGATATAGAAGAATATCTTGAAGAAGCAGAAGAAGAAGAGGCTCTAGAAAAGAAAGTAAAGAAAAAGAAAGAAGCAGAAGAACAAGAAGAAAAAGATCTGAAAGCACATAAGAAACAAAATAAGTTTTCAAAATTCGGACCATTAGAACCATTCTTAGAAATAGGTTCAGGATTTAGCGAATTATTCACATCAATGTTTAGAGACGAAAAGAAAAAAGATATGAAAAAAGATAAAGGTAAAGAAAAAGAATATGATTTTAAGGATGAAAATAATAAAGAAGCTAGAGAAGGCGCTGCTAAGGGAGCAGTATTATACTCAGGAATTACCTATCAAGTTTACAAAAAAGCTCATAAACATTTGGCTTGGTGATTTGCAGTGAACTGGATTAATCACTTCTTATTTTCATTTAATTTATTATACCTATTCTTCCATAATATTGCATCAATTAGTGAAATGATTCTATTCACAATAATTTTCGCTTTACTAATAGATCTTGATTTTATAATTCGTATCTTTGTATTGAAACAAAAAAAAGGAGACAGAACCATAGTACAAGAACCATTTGGACTATTATTTATTGGTTTACCACTAGCAATACTATTAACTTACACTCTTAAGCAATACTATTTCTTTCTCGTATTGATTCCTTATGCATCACATATTTTTTTAGACTATATAACATTACACAAAGTTTATGCATTAACTCCATTTTCGAAAAAGAAATTTAAAGTTGGTTTTATTACTCCAATGATTGCTGATGCAAGAAAGGTCAATTTAAAAACCATTTTCAAATTAAAAGGATTTCATGAACATTATATTCTGTTAATAAATATCCTTATTTTCATTACTCTCCAAATAATCATTTAAGGAATTAAAATGGGCAGAAAGCTCACCAAAAACGGATTTCTCCACCAATTTTATAAAGAAAGCTAATTCTACAAGACATAATAAGATAAACTATGAAACGCAGTCGAAAGGAAACCTTCCTCTGCGGTTTGAACAAAGGTCCAAACAATGGGAAAATCCGAAAGGAGTTTGCCATTTTGAGTGAAACGAAAAATGGGAAAAAACGACGCTAAAATCAAGGAGTTAGAAGAACGTATTTCTAGTACTAAATACAACAAGAAAACTCAAGCAGCTATCGGACAGTACAAAGCCCAGATTGCAAAACTCAAAGAAGTTAATGAAGCTCGACGAAGCGTCGGAAAAGGCGGAGGAGTTGGAGCAGGATGGGAAGTACGTAAAACCGGAGACGGTACTGTAATACTAATAGGTTTCCCAAGCGCAGGTAAGTCCACACTTCTTAATGCATTAACAGATGCAGATTCAGAAATAGGATCATACGCATTCACAACATTAACATGTATCCCTGGAGTTATGCAACACAAACACGCAAAAATTCAAATCCTAGATGTTCCTGGAATTGTAAAAGGAGCAGCAAGTGGAAAAGGACGAGGAAAAGAAGTTCTTGCAAGTATGCGAAGCGCAGATTTCTGTTTAATTCTTCTCGATGCAACTCGACCAGAAGAACATAAAGTAATTGTAAAAGAAATATACGAGACAAACATCAGAGTTAATCAAATACGACCAGATGTTAAAATTGTAAGAACAGGGAAAGATGGAATCAGAATGGGTTCCACGGTTAAACTAACACATCTTAATGAAGAAACAATAAAAGGAATTCTAAAAACTTTCAGAATAAATAATGCAGACGTTGTTCTTAGAGAAAACATCACAGATGATCAACTTATCGATTGTATCGAAGATAATAAAAAATATATGGTAGGAATAACTGTTGTAAACAAATGCGATTTGGTTTCTCCAACAGAACTTAAAAAAGTAATGAAGAAATATAAAGCAGACATCGCAATAAGTGCTGTAGAAAAAATCAACATAGAAGAACTCAAAGAATTAATTTTCCAAAAGCTCGATCTTATTAGAATATATCTAAAAGAACCTACAAAAGAAGCTGATATGAAAATTCCATTAATCGTTTTCAGAAACTGTACAATAAAAGATGTGTGTTTAAAACTGCACAAAGATTTTGTTTCTAAATTTAAGTTTGCTCGGACATGGGGACTAGGAGCTAAGTTTGATGGTCAAAAAGTTATGCTGAAGCATAAATTAAAAGATCAAGATGTTTTAGAATTACATTTGAGATAATTAATCATCATCCAATTTTGTTGTAATAATTGGCTTTCCATCAGTTATTAAGAAAGAATGTTCTGTTTGAGAAACCATACCACTACCTACTTCTCGTAGAGGAGGATGTCCATGAACAAGACCTGCACGTTCTAATTCCTTAAGACCTAGACGAGTTTTACCAACGCCGAATTCTTTTTCCAGCCATCGGGATGCAAAAGGCAATCCATTGTAGGAATTAATTTTCTTAAGAAGTTCTCGAGCAATTGGAGATCGAACTCTAGCAGGAGAATCAAGAGGGCTAAATACGGTTGCCGTTCCGCCTTCGGCAATCATTCCTTTACCATCGGTTGCGAAAGGTTCGCATGCGACAGTCATTCCTTCTTTTAGTTCGATTTTAGTATCTAGTTTAATATTAGGAATGGAAGGATCTGTGTGAATTTGATATTGACCAAGACCATGGCCTGAAAGATTTCTTACTGGTTGAAAACCAAGTCCTGAAATTGTTTCTTGGATTGTTGCGCCAATCTCTCCAGTTTTAGTTCCAACAACCATCATTTCAGATGCTGCATTGAGAGCTGCTCGACTTGCTGCAACTAATTCTTTGTATTTTCCATCTAAATTTACAGTTGTTGCTGTGTCTCCAATAAAACCATTAATATGTGCACCAACGTCAAGTTTTGCGACATCAGATTCTTTTAGAACTGTTTCATCGCCAAGATCACTGCACGCATGAGCTGCAACTTTGTTCAAAGAAATTTGTGCGGGAAAAGCAATGCCTGCTCCTTTATCTTGTATGAATTTTTCAATACTATCTAAAACATCTTTAATTTTAGAATCAGCTTTCATAAGAGAAACACCATACTCTCTAGCTTGACCAGCTATTTTACCAGCTTGCTTGTACTGTTCTATAGATTCCTTATCCATGTCTAAAGGAAAGAATCAAGAGTTTTAAAAACCACCGGTTTCCAAACCCTAAAACAAGTTTCAGATATAAAAAAGTATTGTGCTAGATTAATCATGATGGACAAGAACAGCTAGAACAACAGCGAAGCCAATACTAAGAAAAGCCCATTCTGAGAGATTATTAAGAAGAAGGAATAGAGCTACTAGAAGAAATATACCAGGTATAATATATCCAGGATACTTGACGTATTTTTTGAGAGTTTTATTCAAACTTTTCTTTGCCATTTTTTTATTTACATTTCTAGATTATATAAAATTGCCTATTCTTCATAAAATATTATTTCGCACTGAGAGGACTTACCATCTGCTTCGCAGTATGAACTTGCTTTTGTATTGATCCTATTGCTCATCTGCACTCGCAATTCAATACAAAGTTAATGCCTCAAGTCAGTGCTTTTATTCTTCAAAATGAATAGTATCTTCATGGAATACGCCTTTCTTTAACTCAACAGGACGCCAAGTGTCAACAACTAACTCTGCATTAAGCCAAGAAGCCAGTTCTTCAGGATTGCCTATTGTCGCAGAAAGTCCAATAATTTGAACATCTTTATTTTGAGAACGAAGAATAGTAAGAAGAATTTCTAATGTCGGACCTCTGGAAGAATCATTTAGTAAATGAATCTCATCAACAACCAAACATTTCACCATGGAAAGCCAAGGAGCATGATGACGAATTAGAGAATCAAGTTTTTCACTTGTGGTAATAATTAAATCATATTCTGCGAGATATCTATCATCGCTATCCATATCACCACTAGTTAAAGTAACTTTAAACTGAGGATATTTCTTTGAAAAAGATTTGTACTTTTCGCTAGCAAGAGCTCTTAGAGGAACAACATAGACAGCAATGGTTTTTTCTTTTTTAGAAAGCATGTTAATCATAGCCATTTCTCCAACAAGAGTTTTCCCTGATGCTGTTGGAGTACAAACAAGAAGATTCTTTTTATCAAATAAACCCGCAGACATGGCTTTTTCTTGAGCAGGTCGAAGAACAGCAATTCCTTGTTTATCTAATTCAGTATAAACTGGTGTTGGGAGAATTTTTTTAGCCTTTGAAAGATCCATTCAAAATCAGAGATCGTTAATCTTTTTATAGATTGCCTTTAGGTTATAATCATCAGCAATCATTTTATCCATACTCACAGAAATTTGATTAAGCTTATGAGTTAATTGATCCAGAAGTTCTTGTTTGAATTCTTCTGCAGAAGGTCTTTGCTGAATTATATTAATAAATTCATCAATCTTTTCTGCAATAATAGAAATCTGATCTTTTTTATCCTTGAGAAAGGACTGATCTTTAATAGAGAAATAATTAGAATTTTGTAATTCTATGTTTATTATTTTATCTACATCAATCTCAATATCTTTTAGTTTGTGTCTTGCAGTAATAAGAAGCTGATACATTCTCTCCAAAGAAGATTCTTTTGAGTCAAGAGTTGTTTTACCAAGAGTTATTTTGAAATCCTTGATTTGCTTTTGCACTTGACCAATTATTCTTGACAACTCTTTATTAATCTCATCATCATTAATCTCAATATAATAAATTCGAGGACGTTTTTTAAAAAGTTTAGAAAATAAACCCATTAGTTCCACCCTTGTTCTTTTCTTTCTACATATTCTTCGTAGAGTTTTTCTTTATCTTTAGAACTCATATTTTTAACTCGTTGTCTATAATCTCGGATTGATTTTTTATCATCGTGCATTCCTCTCTTTATTCCGCCCATATGCTTACGTCTTTCTAGTTGATGTTTAAAATCCTTATCCATTCTTCTAATGCTTTTATCACTGAAACCCCATATCATTATGAGTAATGCGAAGAAGACAAATAAACCTATTGCAAATGCGTTGAGAGAAAGAAGATAATTGTATACTCTATGATCGAAGAAACCGTATGCACTTACGACTAGAGCTAGTACTGTTGCAATGTTCTTTTGACCAAACATGTCTTTCAATACCTTTGTAAAAAGGAAATGAGTTATTGTGAATAACACTATAAATAATGCAATGATGGGAAGACCGTTAACAAGACCCTCGAAGAAACCATTTATGTCTCCATAGAAAATAGATTGAAATCCATTGATTAAACTTTCAATGTCAGAATTAACTTCATGTTCTGGAAAGTTTGTTGCTCCAGATCCTTTAACGAAGAATATAGCTCCAATAACAAAGATAGCGATGATTGCATAGAATAACCACTTGCCACCTTTCGGACTTCGTTCAAGTGTATCTTTTAACATCATTGTTTAATTCTCCCCTCAAAAATAAAAGTAATAACAAAAATGAATAAATTATTAACCAAAAATCTTCTTGTGAAGAGTGGTGCCAGCATCATTAATCGCATCATGCGCCTCACTAGTATTTGCAGCTAACTGCTTCCAAAGGCCCTTTTCGCCTCCTAGAACTTTTTTATCAAGCTTTGCGAGTTTTTTATTAAAATCTATTTTGTGATTATTAAGATCTTCTATTTGATGCATAATAGATTTAAGTTCCATTTCGTCTTTGTTTAAATGATCAAGATGCGCTTCTAGTTCATTAAGATGCCCCGTTGCTTTATCTATAACACCTAAAGTTAAATCAGCAGATAATTGTTTTGTTAAAGTTAAAACTTCATTTTCATCCATAATAGTTTCTCTCGCAAGATTCTCTTCCTGCTTAATTAATTCCTGAAACTTAGCTTGGAATGGACCGATTTCTTCTCTTACGAAATGTTTCATTTCTTCCATGTATCTCCCTAATCTTGCGTCTACATGACCGCCCTCCTGAGCGATTTCTGCTTTATGAAAATGAATTTCTTTCTGTTTAGATAATTGATCTCTATAGTTCTTTTCCATATCTGCGATAGTTGTAGCTTCATCAGATTCAAACTTAAATCCTACATATTCCCATTTCTTGATACTTTGCAATTCGCCCCATAATTTAGCAACATTTTGATGTTCTTTTTTTATAACACCTGCAAAAGGAGCCATTTTAGAAACAAGTTGTCTCGTTACATCTGCTGAAGAAGCAAGAGCAGGATTACCTATTTTTGAAAGAGCCTCTCTCATTTGTCTGATCATTCTTCTAGCACTTTTAGTTTCAGACATTTCTTTATTAATAAGTTTTTCAGATGCTTTAATATCACTCTTTTCATTTTTGAGAGCTTTCTTTCCTAATTGAAGATCGTGTTTTTCTTTATTAACATCTTTCTTAACAGCATAAAGATCTCTCTTTGCTTCATGTTTTCCTCTTTGATCTTGCATTGTATGTTTTCGTTGTTGAATCACAAACTGCGAGATAAAGAATATAATTGCTAAAAAGAATATAACAGTAATTCCAGTTACACCAAAGAAACTGAATATGAATGTGAATGTTACAGGATAACCAACAGCAATAAGTGCAAAACCAATTGCTAACATACTTGAATGTTTGCTTCCTTCTTCAGCTCTGAAGATCGTGTGTTTTCCAACAAAACTCATTAATGCAAATACAAGCATGAATACTGCAACTACAGGAAGAGCGCCTAATAAACCAACAACGAATCCTTGCAAGTCACCTTGGAATAAAGCCCCAATACCAACCGCGAGTGCTCCAAGAGAACCCCATGCGGTTACTTCTAACGCATCGATATCTCTTTGCAACCAAGAAGAAGATGAACTAGAAGAACTAGAGGAACTACTTAAACTAGAAGCACCACCTTGAACAGCTCCAGAAAGAATTCCCTGGCCAACAAGATTAACATCATCAATTGGAACTTCATCAACTGCGAGAACACTAGAAAATACAAACATACTAGTAAGAAGGACAAGTACAAAGATAATGGAAAGTTTCTTCAGATTCATGAATAATAACCTCATACACACAATATAGAAATATCCAGAACGTTTTCACATATAAATGTTTCCCTAACAAGAGTCAGAATAAGCCTAAAAAGGTCTCTAGAGACATTTTTATTTTTTATGTCACACAGTTTACTAGCATCATCTGCTCTGCAGAATGAATCTTAATATTGTTTTGATCCTCTAAGCTAAAGCTTAGTCAAAACAATTAATTTCACTGTAGAGCGACATCGTATCTTTATTTGAATGTTTTAATATGCTCAAGAATTCTTGTTTTTCCACGCCAATCTAGAATATGTTCAAGGACATCCACAATTGTATCTACAGGAATAATATTAATTTTCTTCAGTTTCTTATCATCAATAACAATATCTTGAAGATTGGTTCGTGGAACAATGACGTTCTTAATGCCTGCGCCAATTGCAGCTTCAAGTTTTGCGGAAACTCCACCAACAGGCAAAGTATCTCCTCGAACACTAACACTACCAGTGATTGCAAAGTTTTGTCTGATAGGAATATTCTTCAGAGCACTTACGATTGCGGTTGCAACTGCAAGACTTGCACTGTCTCCTTCGACACCTTCATGTGTTTGTAAGAATTGAATGAAAATATCATGATCATCTTTAATGTCATCACCAAAGTATTTCTTAATAATAGCACTAACATTGGTAATTGCTTCTTTAGCAATTTCTCCAAGTTTACCGGTTGCAAAAACTTTACCATGCTTAGAACCTTTTGTTACTTCAGATTCAATAGGTAAAATAATTCCTGAAAGAGAACTAGCATCTCCAAGTACAGCAAGACCATTAACTCTTCCAACACGTTTACCTTTTGTTACAATAACTTCATAATCTTTTTTATGTTCAATATATCTATCAGCAATTTGCTGTTCAAGACCACGCGCAACTTGCTTTGCTCGTTCAAGATGAATTGGTTTTACAAGAGGCGCTTTTTCTTCTATAGCTAAATCTCCTGCGCTTCGCACAAGACCACCAAGTTCTCTAAGTCGTAATGTTAATCGACCTTTTTTACTTGCTCGTCTTTTTGCTTCGTTAATAATAAATTCTATTGAACTTTTTGAGAAATGAGGAATCTTACCGTCTTTAGTAACTTCCTGTGCAACAAATTGAGCTAGTTTAACTCTGTTCTCAGGAGTATCTTCCATGGTTTCTTTCATATAAATTTCATAACCATATCCTCGAATACGACTTCGAAGAGCAGGATGTAATCCTTTGATACTTTCTAAATTACCCGCAGCAACCATAAGGAATCGGCAAGGAACAGGTTCTGTTCGAACCATAGCACCAGCACTTCTTTCAGACTGACCAGTAATTGCAAATTTACCTTCTTGAACTGCAGTTAGCAATTCCTGTTGGGTTGTAGGATGAAGTGTTGACAATTCGTCAATAAATAAAACACCCATGTGTGCTTTGTGAATCATACCACCAACTACACGTTCGTGGGCTGGAGTTCCAAGTCCACCGGACTGGAAAGGATCATGAAGAACATCACCAAGTAAAGCACCTGCGTGTGCACCAGTTGCGTCAAAAAAAGGAGCAAGTTCTTGCTCTGCGTTATCAACAACCATTTTTGGAGATTGAGTTTTTTTTCCACCCATCATTTTTTTACCCATGTTCATCATAAGAACAATAGCAACAAGGAAGGCCATGCCTCCTAGGAAAGTTGCTGCGAATAAAATGTTTGCAGCTACAGCTCCGTCACTTGCAAGATAATGAGATCTAATCCACCATGGTGAAAGAACTGCAACAACTGCTAGCACAAGGAAAAAAATATTTTGTCCCTTTGATGCACCAGAAGAACTCATCTTTGCTTTTGCAATTAATTCTCTACCTTGCTTTGCAGGAACTGTTCGAATGAGAGGTTTGTTCTCATCGTTAGGATTAGCAAATGAAACAATATCAACAAGTTTTTCTTTTGAAAGAAGTTCGGAAAGAGCAAGACCAATAAGAGATTTCCCAGTTCCAGGTTCTCCCACTAATAATACATGACGTCTTTGCATAGCAGCTTTTCTCATAATATTAACTGCGTGTTCTTGACCAATAACCTGATCAATAAGTTTTTTTGGAATATGAATATCTTTAGTTGATTTAACATTTCTAAGAGAATGAGGATTTTCTTCAATAACTTTTGGAACTACTTTTTTACTTACTTTCTTAGCGGACTTTTTAGCAGTTTTCTTTTTTATGGTCTGTTTGGACTTTGTCCGAACCGCGGAGGAAGCTTTTGCTTTCGACTGCGTCTTACTAGCTCGTTTAACAGATTTTTTGACAGATTTCTTCTTACTAGTCTTTCGCGGCATGTTTTAACTGACATTTCAAAAGTTTATAAAGCTTACGTAGAAACAATTCAAGCTTAATTCTTTAAATAATCAAATAAAGAATTGTTCAGAAGAGCATTTTTGAAATCTCTGTGGCTTTTGAAATCAACAACTCCATCCACTTTAGCATCGCGAAACCCGCACAAAGCACGACATGCCAGAATAGGCCTCATATCTTCAAAAAAAGTATCTTTTTCAGAAGAAGATAATTTATTGTAGACCATATCTAAATAAGAATTTGCTAAACCAGGATTTGCAGCCACAGTCCACAATCTATGATAAAAATAACAAACATCATGATATTTATGATACTTGTTGCTAGCGTGTTCACCATCAATTAAAATAACTTTATTATTATCACCAATCATATGCCAAGGAACAAAGTCTCCATGATTCAAACCCATTTCATAGTCTAGAGAAAGTTTTTTTACTTCATCTAAAAGTAGATTTAAAGAATTATCGCCAAATTCATTAAACCAAAGATTCGATTTTAATAAATAATCATAACGAATACTTTTAATTTCATTGTCTCGAATGAGAGATACTCCTTTAAGAGATTTAAAAAATATATTTATATCAGTAATTTTATCAAGCCATTTCGATAAGCCCTCAGTCGCAAGAGGATTTTTAGAAGCCAATAAATCACCTCCATAATATGTTGCGACATAGTAAAATTTATTTTGATATAATCCTGATTTAATAATTCTAGGAACTGAAAAAAAATTCACCTTGGAAGAACTAAAAACATCATGAAGAGCCTTATTCCAAGAGACTTCATTTTTAGTTCTCGTACCTATTTCTTCAGTTGATGCTAACTTGAAGAAAAAAACATCATCTCCTTTTTTTAATTTTCCATGAACATGACGCCATAACTGATTTATTTCAAGAACTTCATAATTTTGTTGAGAAAAAAATAGTTTCACTTCATCTAGATCTAAAACTTCAGATTCTCGACAATTCTCTTTAGGTAACATAAACATAAGAAAAGAAAGAAATCTTTTAAATTAATCGATAAATCTACTTGAAACGTTTTTTTAGATAAAGATAGAGAGCTACCCATATCATCCCTTCATCGGCACTATATACGGGACTTACAAAAGGTTTTCCATAGCGATCATAGACTTCTAAAAAAGTTCCGTGTTCTTCAATAAGTCTTTTGAACTGATCCAAATGTTTTTTTGCAGCTAGTTCATCAATGTCACCAAGAATATCAATGTAAGGAAGACCACTCATCGGCCAAATAGCATCGGCTTCCCAATTAGAAACTAATTTTTCTGCAAGAATAGTTTTTCCTTTTTGTTTTTTATGGGAAACATATTTTATTGGAAAGGGTTTTTCCAAGTTAGCTTCTTTTATAGAAATTATTGATTCCAATAACATTTTCTCGTTGTCAATTATTCCTAACCAGAAAGGAAATATGTTTGCATCCGCAGAAAGAATATGAGATGATCTGTCATCACGAAAATAACGATCAAGCCAATAATTTTTTATTAGATGTGTTTCGAAATCATGATGATCAAGAGGATTATTTAGTTCCAAAAAATTTGCTTCTCGAGAAATTACAGCAGCCATAACCGTATCATAACAAGAACTATCTCTTTTACTGTGGTCACGCATACCACCGAAATGAACATGACGTTTTACTTCGCCGGAAATTTTATGAATTGCTTTGTTATAAAATGTATCAAGTTCTGATTGTAAAAAAGATTTATATTTTTCTGTAAGTTTTTTGTCATCGACAATTCCAATTGCTCTAAACATATATGCAACTGAATCAATAGAATAAACATTTGGAAAATTAATTGCTTTATCGTTTACATTGATTAATGTTTTAATTCCACCTTGTTTTTCATAAATGCCTAAAGCATAGTCAAGTGTTGAAATAACTTCTTTTCTATAACCTAGTTCAAGAAGAGGAATAATCATCATTCCAAAATCTCTTGCATAGAAACCAGGATAATGACCTAGACTAGTTTTGAAATAAGTTCCGTTGAAAAGTTTATCAAGAATTTGTTGGCAAATTTGAACATCGTTACCTTTGAAACGTTGAAAGTTTTTCCCTCGAACTTTCATATGTCTAGAAAACATTCGACGTCCTTCTCTAATATGATCCCAAGTATATACCACAATCTCACCATGTTTAACTAGCCAATATAATTTGTATCTTTTGTAAGCTTTTGTTTTCGAACTCTTTTCTTAGTTGCAGACATATCAGTTGTTTCTTGTTCACCAAGTTCTTCTTCAATTAAATCTATTTCATCATCTAATTCTTTAAAGTTAATTTTCAAATTAAATTTTTTATTAAGAACATCAAGCATTAATCTAGATTCTTTTATTCCAATATACATAGGATGACCAAAAGTCTCTCCTAATAATGATACTGCAGGAATTTGATGATTTTGTGAAAGTCCTAATAATAATCCTGATACTCCAACTATAGGTCCTACAATACCAAAGATTTCATTACTAACACCAAATTGTTTAAATTCTTTTGCGAATTTTTTATCATTACCTGCAATAAAAATTTGAGGATCTGTTGGTTGTTCAGGAAGACCAATTCCTCCAAGAGCAATAATGTTTTTACAATCAAATCCTTTTGCAATAGAAAGAAGTTCGTTTGTTAATTCGTAGCTTGCTCTTTCTTGAGAAGGTTGAGCATCACCTGCGAGTAAAAGAAAATCTTGACCGTTTCTATTCATGTGATATAATTCAATTGATGGAAGTTGAACTGAACCATCTTCAGTTACAAAAACACTGTTAGGTAAATCATAACTAAAAAAAGAACCAACTTTTTGAGCCCCTAAAATATCAATCATATAGTCGACAACTAACTTACCAACATTACCAATGCCAGGTAAACCTTCGATTAGGACAGGATTCGTACAACTAAATCCTTTTTTAATATTTGACTTCCAAGACCCCATAAAATACAGAACGGAAGCTTAGTTAATAAAGATTTCTGTGGTGAAGACGGAAGGACTACGGAAGTGTGAAGACATATGAAGAAAAACACTAAGAAAAATTTATCATCAAGCAGAAGTTTCAATCAAAAAATTATTTTTTATGTTTAGCAATAATTTCGCCCAATAATTCTTGTAAATTAGGTGAAGAATAAACTTTGTTAATATACGCACCATAATGAACATTTTTCTCATAAGAAAATGGTTTTTCATTAAGTTGTTGTTCAATGGAGAGAGAATAAAGTATTACAGGAAATTCTGAAATTTGTTTAGTAATAAAATTTTTTACTAATTGATGTGTTCCTGAACGACGATAATCTAAAAAAAAAGGATCAACAAGAATGGCTTGATAATTAGATTGCTTTTCAGAAAATATTTCATCAATATCAAGCACATCATCAATGTTAAATAAATTAGCTAAGTATGGCATTTCTGAAGAAGAGGTCGGATTTACAATAGACAAATTAACAGCAGTATCAATATCAATCAGAAAAATATTAATCTCGTTAGATTCCTTTTTATCCGGATTAAAATGTTCTTCGCCTATACTATCAGATCCCATAAAAAGAGCAAAATGCATTGTAGTTTAAAAAGTTTATTCTTCCTGTTTCTTTGCCTTACGTCGATACTCAGCGTATTTATCTTCAGGAGAATACTTAGGAGGTTTTGGAAAGATAGTTGTCTTGCCACACTTAGGACATTTCTGATCCATTGTGTATTCTTTGCATTCGGAACAAATTAGAATTGATTTTGCCATTTTCTCATTTCACTCCAAAATCGCAAACCAGCGAAATAGTATTTCTCAGTTTTACCACTATAATCACCTAGGCTCGAGCGAAAGTATAAGATGTAATATCTCCCTTGGAATTTTTTTTGAGAATTTTTTCAAAAGCAGAATACATATCTTCAGCTTCTTTATACTCAGGAGCATTAATTGTTATTTTGAATTTTCCCGCACCTAAGAAATGAATATCGATTTGTTTATCATTAACTTTCATAAGTTCAGACATAATATCTCTAATAACATCAACACCATTTTCATCATAGCTTTCAATTTCAAGTGCAGCCATAATAACAACTTGTTTTGGTTTGATACGATCTTTAATAATATCTTCAAGCTTTTTAGCTTCTGTTTTATCAAAACCCATGCTTGTAAGAGAAACACCATTTTCAACAATATCTTCAAAAGCTAAATATATTGATTCGTAATGTTCAAGAATTTTATCAGCGATTGCTTGATAGACATCTTTAAGTTTTTTCTTATCAAGAAGAGCGTAGGATTTCAAAATGTTTTCTGAAATTATTTGTTGTTTTCTAGTTTCAACTTTATCTCGTCTTTGACTCTCAGTTACTCTACGTAAAGAAAGATCAATGTGGCCTCTATCTTTATGGATTCTAAGAACTTTACAAATAATTACTTTTCCTTCTTTTACATAGTCTCGAATGTTTCGAATACGACCAGGACTAATCTCGGAAATGTGGATCATGCCGCTTTTGTTTTCAAACTCATCAAGTTTTGCAAAAACAGAATTGTATTGCACATTAGTAACTGTACAAAAAACAATGTCGCCTTCCGATGGAAATCCTTTTTTTACGTCTAACATAGTATTACCTTAAATTAAGTAAATAAAATTTAAAAAAATTGAAGTCTATTCTAGAACTTCTAGTACTCGAGCTTTGATTCTAGTTTTTCCGCCAGTAGGTTCAGCAAGAACTTTCTCACATACTAAACACTTCACTTCAGAAGCACTTTTACCGAATACAATTTGTTCGTTTTTACATTTAGGACATCTAACTTTGATGAACTTTGAACTTGGTTCTTTTGTCATTTTTTCACTTTTTTATTTTATTTCTTAATCGTTGAAGACCGCGCAGCTTTCACCGCAAAGGTTTCGTGTGCCACAACTTGTGGAACGCTAAGATTGAATTTCAAGAAACCCAGAGTTGTTTATAAAGATTTGCGCCAAATAAAAGGAATAGAGACAGAATAAGAAGAAAAAGAACTAATAAGAAAAAAATTAAAAACTAAATTATTTCTACTTTTTTAGCTCGAAATCCTTTTGATTGAGCAGATTGCTTCTTACAAACAGAACATTCATATCTAAAATCGGTTTTTTTGGTAAGCTTTTTCCCAACCATTTTTGGCTTAGGAGGTTTAGAATATCTTCCAAGATTACCTGCTCCTCGTCGTTCTCCTCTCTTTTGAACTCTGTGTGTAGATCCAAAACTCATAGGTCGAGTAGCATTTCTAGCCCGTCGTTTAGCCTGTACTACTTTCTGTTCTGTGTGCTTTTTACAGAAAGGACAGTGACGATTTGTAATTTTAGGCCGTTTCATAGTTTTAATGTGGAATTAAAGAGTCTTTTTAAAGCTATCTATCAGATAGTTCAAGTGAAGAAACACTAAAAAAATCACCGGAGAGCTTCCCCGTTACAATTACAACAGATCCTTGAAAATCATCAGGGATTTCTGACTTGATAAAAGCTGTTTCTATACACTCTCTTTGGAGTTGAAGTGTTGATCCTGAAGGACCTGTATTTATGGATTTCAATATAGCAGAGAACTGTATTTCTTGATCCTGCGGAATCTTGGCATTTTCAAGTTGTTTTGGACTTGCCAGGAGGAAAATGATAATAAGAAATAAGAAACCAAATATACTTATTATTAGAGAAAGTTTATGGAGTAAAGATTCGTTCATAGTAAAATCTTTCATAAGATTATTAAAATAGGCATGCTAAGAATTACTGTAAAATTTACTGATTTACGACAAATATTTGAAAAAATAAAGAAGATTCACGACAATTATTTGAAGAAATCAAGAATTTCAGCAAATAATCATCTTAAAATCCATTCAAAAAATGGATTTACGACAATTATTTAAAGAGGAAGTACAGGATATTCAATTAGGAGTAAAAAAATGATGTTTTGTCCAAAATGTGGAGCACTTCTTAAAACCCGTACTGGGAAAAAAGGAGAACCTGAGAACTATTGTAGTTGTGGCCATAGTTCAGCAGTTAAAGAAGAAAAAACTATCAAAGAATCTGTTGATAAAAAAGACAAGATAGAAGTTATTGAAAATCAAGATAGTGTTTATCCATTAACAGATGCTCATTGTTCCAAATGTGGACACGATAAAGCTAGATATTGGATGCGACAGACCAGATCAGGAGACGAACCTGAAACTAAATTCTTCAAGTGCGAGAAATGTAGACATGTCTGGCGAGAATACGATTAGTTTCTGTACCAAAATACCATCTTACTCAAAACTTCTTGAGATTCTTTATATGAAGATTTTATGATATTACCATCATAACGAGATTCATAGGTTCCTTCTAAATCAAAAATGGAATTAGCTTCGCTTGATGTGCTTTCATAAAAAGTTTCCCAATCATTAATTGAATCAAAAAAATCTTTATTTTGAGAATCGAAACAATGATCTCCCATTTTATTTACCTATTCAAATCCTTTTTTTTCGGTGCATAGAATTTTGCAGATACTTTAGTATTTTCTGCCAAGTGAGGAACCACATATAATTCTACTTTTTTTTGTTCACTTTGAACAACATTCTCTTCAGATACTTTAGGAGATGAAGTGTTTTGAACTTCTTCTTCAAGATCAGAATTTCCTCGGTCATAAACATCTCCAAAAAAACAATAACCTTGTTTTGGATATACAGTATTAACTACCTCCATACCAAACATTAATTTTGAAGGTTTTGGTCTAGGAGCTCGAGTTAATTCTCTTTCAGCTCTGTCTTCTAATTTTTGATCAATTGTATTTTGAATAGAAGGATTTTCATTTTCAAGATTGGTTCTTAATGCTTCTGCCGCACCAAAATACATCTTTCGTAATTCAGGATGAGGTAAATGTTTAGGATCTTCAATAACTCTATAATCAAACTCACCTTCACCTAAAACATGAACATTTGCATATTCTGGAGGCGCATCAACTCGAAAATTAACATTTTCAGTATTATCTTTATCAATACTAACTTTATCAACATCAATATTAGCTAAGTACTCCTCAGAACATTTATCTTTATTAAGACGAAGATTAGCTTCAATATTTGATAGTCTAGGATAATAAGCTACTGTAAGAACATACGGAACTTCATTTGCTCCAATATTCATTTCTGATGTTAATATAACAGGGCTTTCTTCCTTTGCAATTTGACGAAGATCATAATCAAGATCGGTCAGTGTTTCAAAAGTTTCATTTCTTTCTAGTTCAGCTTTACGAATACTAGAAATGTCTCTTTGATCTCCAATATATTCATCAAACAAATTTGTTAGAACAGAACCTAAAATCATTGTTGAGTTAAGAGGAACTCTTAGACCGGAAGCAGCATAGGTATCTCTTATATCTCCAACCATGTCTCGAAATAAATAAGCAACTTCTTCGTTAGGACGTGCTGAGGATCCTACAATAGGACTTAATTCTTTTACTTCATCTTTATATTCTTCAAAGAAAGCTTCTGAACGTCTAGCCATGAGATTATTTTTTATAGCTTCTGAATGTTTAATAAAATCGCCAGCGCCCAAATCTGTTTGCGCTTGCAAAAAATCATCGAGAATGTCAATACCATCTGCACCATTCATACTAATTGCATAATTATATACTTTTTCTGCAGAGTTAAAAAAATCTTTTTCCATTAGAGAAATTCCCTCATAATGCTCTTCGAAAAATTCTTTTTCAACTAGAGAAATTCCCTCATAATGATCTTTGGCAAACTCTTTATAACCATTAATATATCTATCTAATTGCCAAGGAGTTTCACTTACTAAACTTGATACTCTATTATAAATTTCATTTTGAAATGCTTTTGCTACCTTCTTGAAATTTTCTTTTTCCTCAGCAGAATCTTCATCAGTAATTTTAGGAATAGAATAATTACAATTTTTATCAATATAAGATTTTCTAACATCATTTAGAAGATCATCGAATTTTAATTTTGCTGCAGTTTCTTCAGCTGTTTCTTCTGTTTTATCTTCTTCAAATTTCTCAGTTAGTTCTTGCTTTGGATTTTGTGTCATCTTATACCTCTTTTCCCCGGAGATTCACCACTCTCCAGATATATTTTATCTGAATGAGCTACTATATAAACCTTTCGCTTTTTTTACTACTTGTTAGTGATAAACGTATACTGGCTTATAAATGAAATATGGCTACAAGGTAACTTTATAAAGGAAATGGCGTTTCCTGGACCTACGATGACTAACGAAAACATCAAACACGGAACAACAACAGGGACTTCCCTTGCTAACGACGTAGGATCTACAAGCTTCCCATGCCCAAACTGCGGAAAAGCAACTATCCGAAGAACACGAAAAGCAAGAGAAATCGTAGTAAAATACAAATGTCCTGAATGTGGCTTTGTAGGCCCAAATTAATTACAATCTAAAGTGCTCCCTAGCAGAGCACGAAATCGCGAACATTCGCGGTTTCTTCTTTTTTACTATAAACAAGGTATGTAAAATGGTCATGCGAAAAACAAAAAAGTTTTTCTGAGACCATATTAAAACCAGAGGTATTAACATGGCAAACGCAATTATAACATTCGAAATTATGCCGGTATCACCGGATGTAGATCTAGAACCAGTAAAAGAAAAAGCTCTTGAAATAGCTCGAACCCATGGTGCAAAAGGAAACATGGAAAGTAGCATTGAACCAGTAGCTTTCGGATTAAAAAAAGTTATTATCATGGGAATGTATGACGTTTCCGACGATAAAGACTTTGATATAATCACTGAAGAAATGTCTAAGCTCGAAGGAGTTAATGGCGCAGAAATTGCAAAAATGGATCTTGCAATGGGTTAATTCTTAATATCAAGAGGAGCGAATTCAAAAATCGTTTCATATTTTTTCTCTTTATCTATTTGATTAAAATAAATTTTTAATTCTTTAAACTGTTTAATCGTAAAAGGTTTATAATGAGAAGAAGGAATAGTAAATTCTCCTTCATGCTTAAAAACTTTTTTAGAAACCATATCTATAAATTCTTCAGAAATATTTTTTTCTCTAAGAATATACAAATTCAACTCGTTCAATTTCTTGTAAGAAACCTTCTGTGCATCGGTAGAATAACTTAAGAAAAACATAAATTTAGATTTCTTTTGAACTTCTTTATGCAACTCTTCCGCAAGAGAATCAAGTCCAGAAAACGAAGCACGACAATTCAACATTTTATCAGGAGAATTAAGTTCCAACATAACAATATAATCATTGTTATTTGAAAACTCTTGGCCAACAAAGTAAATTTTAGGATCAGTCATAAAATACCTAAGTAGAACAAAGTATTTATTATTTACTATCTATTGCTGCACTTTTCTGAGAAACAAGCTCTTTCAAGCTCTTTACAATCCCTTGCAACTCATCCTTCTCTTTTACTTTAATCTCTTTATGTTTAGCAAGATTAGTAATTTGTCTAGAAGTACCTATAAGTTCTTTTCTAATAGCTTCTAAAATAGCAAGTTGATCAGATTTCTTTTTAACTTTTGTATATTCATGATGTTCTTTTGTAAAAGTTTCAAAACTATCTTTGTATATAGATAAATGAGCTTTAAGTAATTCAATTTGTCTAGAAGAATTCTTTTTTGTCGTATGATGTTTTACTGATTCGTGAGATAATGCATCTTGAAGATGTTTTGCTTGTTCCCTTTCAACTTTTTGTTGACGAAACTTACGAACACGACGAGCATTTTTCAAAGAGACATCTAATTTTACAGAATGAAAATGTTTTTTATGACTCAGTTTTTTTGCGTTCTCTGCTAAAGAAACAAACAAACGCTCTTTGAGAATTGGGATCATCTGAATAGTCCTTTTTTCTTAGGCGGAGGAGGAAGGTTAAGATCATTTCCTGCAGGTCCAGGCGGAGGAGGCATAGATCCAGGTTCTGGCGGAGCCATTTGCGGAGCTAGTTGAGGAGCCATTTGTGGCAATGGTTGTGGAGTAGGAGCTTGTTGCGGAACAGGCTCAAGCATTGGTGGAGCCATTGGCTGTTCAGAAACAGGAGCAGGTTCTGGTTCAGTTTGAACTGCTACTTGTGCTTGGCTAGGAGCTTGAATTAATTGTGCAACCGTTAGAATTCCTTCAGCAATCTTCTCATTCTGTCCAGAAATCATTTTAAAATTTTCCTGAATAGAAGAAGTTTTGAATTCCTTAACCATCTCATGATTAGTATCAGAAAGTAATTTGATAAATTTATTTATCGCTTCAGTTAGCTTGTCAACAGATCCCTGTAAGTCTTTAGGCTCTGCTCTATCCTTAAAAGGATTTTGTCGTAATCGAGAATTTTCATCTCGTAAACGTTCTAATTCCTGGTGCGGAAGTAGTTCATAATCATCTTGATCGTATCCTGCCATCTATCTCAAACCTCAAATAATAGTTAAATTGACTCATAAGCATATATAAAGATTTTGTTTAAAACAGAGAAAAATTCATAAATCACTAGTGTATTCTCTCTATAGTAACACCGGTTCACAAGGTATATAAATACAAATCATATTCGACATTTGGGGAAAAGCATGACAAATCAAAATCCAATTCTTGCAGAAAACACACAAAGAAATCAAGGGCGAACAGCTCAAAGCATGAACATTCTAGCTGCGAAACTCGTAGGAGAAACAGTTCGAACAACTTTAGGTCCGCAAGGAATGGACAAAATGATAGTTGATGCACTCGGAGAAATCGTTATCACAAATGACGGAGCAACAATTCTCAAAGAAATGAACATTGAACATCCAGCAGCAAAGATGATCGTTGAGATTGCAAAAACTCAAGAAGACGAAGTTGGAGACGGAACAACAACCGCAGCAGTACTTGCTGGCGAACTTCTAAGACAGGCAGAAATTCTTATCGAACAAAACATTCATCCTACTACAATCATAAAAGGATATAGATTAGCAGCACGCAAATCACAAGTTATTCTTAATAACATGAGTGAAAAACTTACTGCAAACGATTCAAGCGTTCTAAAAAAATTATCAATGACTGCAATGACAGGAAAAGTTGCAGACGATGCAAAAGAACAATTATCAGATATCGTTGTCAAAGCTCTAAAGAAAATTAGCAAAGGCGGTATTGACATTGACAATATTAAAATTGAAAAGAAAGTCGGATCAAGCATTCAAGATACAGAACTAATCAACGGAGTTGTACTTGACAAAGAAAAAATTCACAACTCAATGCCTGAATTAGTAAATGATGCAAAGATTGCAGTTATTGACACTCCGCTTGAAATGCGACAAACAGATACAGAATCAAAAATCTCAATCACAGATCCATCAAAATTCCAAGAATTCTTAGAAATGGAAGAACTGATGCTCAAAAAACTTGTAGACACAATTGCAAAAACAGGAGCGAACGTAGTTCTCTGTCAAAAAGGAGTAGATGATATGGTACAATATTTACTTGCACAAAAAGGAATCTACACATGTCGAAGAGTAAAAAAATCAGATCTAGCACAGGTTGCAAAAGCAACAGGAGCAACAATCATTTCCAATGTTAACGATCTAACAGCAAAACATCTCGGAAAATCAGGAACCGTAAGCCAAGAAAAGGTTGGTGACGAAAACATGACATTCATTCGAGAATGTAAAAATCCTCGAGCAGTAACAATCCTTGTTAGAGCAACAAGCGAACACATCGCAGATGAAGTAGTTCGAGCATTAGAAGATTCAATTGGAAACGTTGCATCAGCATTAAGAGCAGGAAAAATTGTTGGCGGAGCAGGATCAACTGAAATTGAACTTACAAGAAATCTAAATCATTTTTCACAAAAACTTTCTGGAAAAGAACAACTCGCAGTGCAATCATTTGCAAAAGCGTTTGAAATCATTCCAAAAACATTAGCAGAAAATGCAGGTATCGATCCAATTGACGTAATTACAGAATTAAAAAGTTTACATGATAAAGGAAAGAAATGGACAGGTGTTAATGTTTGGGGAGGAAAAGCTATTGATAGTTTCAAAGAAGGAATTATAGAACCTTTACCTGTAAAAACTCAAGCAGTGGTAAGCGCAGCAGACGTTGCAGTTATGATTCTTAGAATTGACGATATTATTATCGCAGGCGTTCAAGAACAATCAGGACGACCAAACCCTCACGAAGAATTGGACTACTAGGCAAAAATGGAAAACACAGAAGAAGCAAAATATGCATCAGGACATATAGCAACAGTAAACAGAGAAAAAATTGTACTAGAAAACAGCATTCTTTGCGAATATAAAGAAAAAGAAAAGACCGCATATCTAATGACAAGCTACGATAATCTAGTTAAAATACAAAACGAAATTAACAAATCAGAATTAGAAATAACAATATATAATACAAATAACTTAGAAACCATAACAATTCCTGAAGGCACAAAAATTAAATTGAACTTATCAAAAGAACATTTTCTTTCATTAGATAAGATAGTAACTCAAAACGAAATTCCTGTTTCTGCAACTTTTGGTGTTAAAGAAGTATCTAACTACTTAATCAAGAAATAAATTGGAATCATTAACACAACCAAACCAGTACCAAGTAAAAGCACAATTGGTTTAACATTAACCATCAAAAATAAAACAGTTAGAATCCCTAGTAAAGGAACTAATGGAAATTTCCCAATTCTCAAAGGAATCTTAAAAGGTCGTTTAGTTTTTTCTTCTTTGTAACGCAATACTATAACAGAAAGATTAACAATTAAGAAAACAATAAAGACTGAGAAGTTTGTCATTTCAGCAACTATTTCTAAACCGCCAATTAATAAAAATAACAAAGCAAGAATTGTTGTTAGAACAATTGCCAATGTAGGCGTGTCTCTAATTCCAACTTTAGTAAATGCTTTCAATTTCTTAAACTCTTCACCAAGACCATACAATCCTCGAGAAGCATAAACCAAAGATAGTAAAATAGTATTTGCCGTAGCAAACAAAGCAACAATACCAACTATCAAAAATGCTTTACTACCTAATATGGTTGCTGCGACATCGGCCAAAGGAGCGGCGGAAGCAGCAAGGATTTGCCAATCTAAAATACTCACTGCTGCAATGGCAACAGCAATATACAAAACAGTTGTTATAAGTATTGAAAGAATAATTGCTCTAGGAATTGTCTTCGTGGGATTTTTTGTTTCTTCGGTTAATTTAATTATACCTTCAAATCCTAAATATGCAAAGAAGACCAAAGATGCTCCTTTGAAAATACCTGTCCAACCATAGGGCATACTCATTAAATTAACAGCATTACCTTTGAAAAAAGCAAGAGCAATAATGAAAATTAAAACAAATATACTTGCAAGTGTAAAAATAAGATTAATAACTGAAATATCTTTAATACCGTGCCAATTAAAAAAAGTAAATAATAGTAATACTGAAGCAGCAATTAAAACAATAAAAGGAATTCCTGTTAAAGAACTAAAATAACCTGCAAAACCCAGAGCAACAGCAGTAGCTGCAAATATTGTTGCAATAACCATCATAACAGCCGCAAAGAATCCAATAAATCTTCCAAGAGCACGTTTACCATACAAACATTCTCCTTCATCCTTAGGCATCATTGATGCTAATTCTGCATAGCTTAATCCAGTGAATATAGCTGCAAGAGCTGCAAGAATAAAAGATATCCATAATGAATTTCCAGCAGTACTGGCCACTAAACCAATAAGAACAAATATTCCTGCACCTATAATAGTACCAACTCCAGCAACGGTTGCGGAGAAAAGACCAAGTCTTCGTTCTAATTTATGCTTAGGCATGACACCACATTAAAAACCAATGTTTAAAAATGTTCTCATAATTAATATGACATTGAGGAAATAAAAAAGAAATTAAACGAAGCAAGGTTCTTCAAATAAAATGAAAAAAGATTGCTTATATTGGACTCCGCGAGTTATAGGAATATTTATGGCAGCATTCATAACAATATTCGCATTCGATTCATTATCATTTCTAGAATTTATTATTCATCTTATTCCAACAATAATACTTGTAGGAATTCTTCTCGTTGCTTGGAAAAAACCACTCATTGGCGGACCAATCTATATTCTAATTGGAGCGTATTATTTTTTTATGACAAGATTTAAAGCTCATTACTTAACATACATTCTTCTCGTCGGACCAATTCTTATCACAGGAGTATTATTCCTAAGAGAAGGAATAAAAAACAAGCAAATTCACTTAAAAAAAAAGTGAAAATGAAGTAATGTTTTCTACACAAGAGAAATTATTAAAAGTGAGTTTCTATTTCTGAGAACCTATGGCATATTATCTTGAAGATCAAATTAAAAATCTTATAGAGGATGGATTTTTCAGTTCAGAACATAATCTAAAAGAATTCATTACAAAAGACGGTTTAGACCTTCCCTATGGAAATAAAGTATACCACATTGCAAATGCAACACTTCCATTTAACAGAACAACAAAAGACATACTCAAAGAACAAAAAATAGAAGAATATTCTACCGCAAGCGAGCCAACACTCATAAAAGGACAAACATATCTTATTCCAACAATAAAAATAGTTAAAGAATTACCTGCACATCTTCTTGGAGAAACTAGCGGAGTAAGCTCGATGGGAAGATTATTTGACCATGTAAAAGCATTTGTTGATTATGCAGGAAGATATGAAAAAATTCTACCAGGAAGTAAAGGAACTATATGGATAGAAGTAACACCAAAAACATTCAATACTAAACTTCCAGAAGTACTTGCATTAAACAATCTTAGAATTAACGATACTACATGCACAAAAGAAGTTGAATCATTAAAAGAAGAAAAAGTTCTTTACGATAAAGACCAAAACCAATTAACTAATCAAAAATATTTCGATAAAAATCAAGTAATCATGGGAATAAACCTACAAGATAACGATGCTAACGGAAACATAGGTTTTGAAGCAAGAAATACCGATAAAGTCGTATATCTCAAACCAGAACACAATAATTGGGAATATTTCTTTAAACCAATAAAACCTACTGAAAAATTCGAATTCGAAAAAGGCAAAGATTATATTTTTGCAACAAGCGAATTTATTAGAATTGCAGAAGGATATCTTGGAGAAATGGCGCATAGCTCAGACGAGTTTGGAAATTTCAGAGCACACTACGCAGCATTCTTTGGAC
Organism: uncultured Methanosarcinales archaeon; assembly: GCA_964428445.1. Taxonomy (GTDB): domain Archaea; phylum Nanobdellota; class Nanobdellia; order Woesearchaeales; family SKGA01; genus SKGA01. The sequence goes on from CAYRYC010000002.1 coordinate 58,743, forward strand.
CATTATTTGGAGATAATAAAGGAAACAGAGCCGTCATGGAAATAACAGCAATGGAAAATCACACATTTGTACATGGCCAACCAATCTGCAAAGTAAGATTTCATAAAACAATAGCAAATCTTGCAAATGGCTATGCTGGAAAATATAACCGACAAGAAATCGCAACACCAGGTAAATTTTTTGATTACAAAGCCGATAAGTAAAAACGCATCATTTAAAAATAAAGCAAGTTCTCTCTAGCGTATATAACGCTGCGGTCGCATAACCCGGTATTGCGCCGGCCTTGAGAGCCGGTTCCTTTGGAATTCCCGGTTCAAATCCGGGCCGCAGCGCCACTTTCTCTTCAATTTAATACCTTAGAATCTAGAACGTATTTGAACCTCCGGTTCATGCTCGCCAACAAAGTTGTCGGCACAACTCTCACTTTGCTCGGTTGAATCCAGACTCCTG
>CAYRYC010000003.1:0-54568 GCA_964428445.1 uncultured Methanosarcinales archaeon
GTTAAGAAAGTTAAAGTTAAGAAAGTTAAAGTTAAGAAAGTTAAAGTTAAGAAAGTTAAAGTTAAGAAAGCCAAAGCTAAAGCTATTTCTAAAAAAAAGAAAGAGCCAGTTAAAGAAAAATATGTTAAAACAGGAATTAAAGGTCTTGATCAATTATTTATGCAAGGTATTCCTAGAGAATCATCTATTCTTGTAGCTGGTGGTGCTGGTTCTGGTAAAACAATATTATGTTTGCAAATGCTCTCTAATAATGCGCATCAAGGTAAAAAATGTCTTTATGTAAGTTTTGAAGAATCAGAAAAACGACTTGTTCAACACATGGAAGAATTAGGATTTAAACCTAATGAGCTTATTAAAAATAATAAATTACATATTGAAAGATTTAATCCTTTTGATATTACAAGAAGCGTAGATGCTCTTTTATTAAAAGCTAAAGGAGAATTACTTATTGATATCGATCCCATTATTTTTCCAGTTAAATTCAAACCAGAAATTGTTGTTGTGGATTCCTTAACTGCGATTGCATCTGCGTTTATTGGGAAAGAAGATTCCTATCGTATTTACATCGAACAGTTATTTCGTTTCTTTGAAAAGATTAGCGCAACTGTTTTTTTAATTACTGAAACATCACAGGTTCCAACAACCTATAGTACAACTGGAGTTGAAGAATTCCTTGCAGATGGTGTTGTAGTTTTATACAATATTAAACGCGGAAATATCCGAGAGAGAGCTATTGAAATTCTGAAACTGCGAGGAGCATCACATCACAAAAAGATTGTTTCTTTTGAAATTACTCCTGAAGGTTTAGAAGTATATCCATCACAGGAAATCTTCGAAGATATCCATTAATTTAGACGTGTTTCTTTATTTCTTTTCATTTTCTATATTTCAATTTACTTCCATGCTTATTTAGACTGTTTTTTTATAAATAAAACGTTATGTTTATAAAGGAGCTTTTCATATATAATGACGTCGAAGGGGTTTAATGGGTGGTTAAACGCAAGGTTATTTAGTTACAAATAGCTCTATTTATTTTAGCTATGATTTGTATGCAAATATTGAGTGTTGGCTCTTTCTACATGATTACATTGTTTATAAATTCGCATTCGAAAATTACTGTTCGGGCGAGGATCTAATTACATGAGATCAAAAAAACAGGGAGGGATAAAGTCGTCTTTAGCACTAATAGTTTTATTTCTATTAATTTGTAGTGTGGCTTCACTTGCTGCAACAAACGGATCCTTCCTCAACGAAAGCTTTTCTTCAAACAATTCTCTAGAACAAATTATTCCTATTATGAACGAATCAATCACTGATGATAATGATTCAAATTTTTCTGTTGTTGATTATCCTCTGGATATTTCTTTATACTTCAACGAAACCAACGGGACTCCTTTGTATTATAATATTACGGATGAAACTTTAATCGGGCCTCTTCCTGAAGAAGAGAATACAACTGTTGTCATTAATACGACTGAACCAATTAATGAAAGCACTAATGAAACATTTTCTTTTAATGAAACAATTATTCCAGTTATTCCTATTGTCAATGAAACAATCAATTTTACCATTAACGAAACCATTAATCAATCCATTAATGAAACCATTGCAAACCTTAGTTTAGTTCTTAATTTCACTCTGCGAAATGCAGATGGTCAGGAACTGAACTCTGGATTTGTTTTACTTGATGATTACGAAGCTTTAGAAAAACCAAATAAAAATTCTTTTAGCACACAGGCTGTATTAGAAACCACGCCATCTCTATCGGTTGCTGCTGAAAAATTAGATACGAGAACTCCTTTGCAGATTCAAACGCAAAACAATGCAATCCAACAAATCAGATTCAAAGATCTTCTTTTGGAAGAAGACATGGAGCTGGGACTGGACACCATTAACCCAGAAGCAATTTCTGAAATGGGATTCGAAGAAGTCTACGCGATCGATCCTTCCTCACTTGATTTCACAGAAGCGACCGCTCTTGTTCGAGCACCAACAGTTGATGGATGGTTATACAAATGTCCAACATGGAATTTCGCAACACAAACATGTCCGGAAAAAATTACAACTTGTAATGGTACAACAAAAGAAGATACTGTCTGTGAAACAATCGGTGGTTGGATTCAATACAAGAAAATTACTGCGGGCGAAGAATATATTCTAGAACTAAGTCCTGTCGATCCTGCCTACGGTGTTTACAGCGCAACATACACTGCACCATACTGTGGAGCTAGCGGTGATTCTCCTTGTTTTGTTAATTCATCGTTGTTACAATGCGCTGCTAATCAATTGGCTCCTGGACCTGAAATTAATCCTTCTAACACCATCGATGCTTGTATTGATTCTGTAACTACGGGAACCTGTCACAGCGATGAAAGTGTAGAAAATATTACTATTGAAACTTTGAACGGAACGATTTTTCATGCAGGAGATACTATTAGAGTAAATTATACTGTTTATTGTTACGATGCTCTCTCAGACAGACACGCATTATATTATACAAGTAGCACGTCATCAATTTCTTGGCAGAGAAAAACCGTTGGAGATCCAATCTGTGGAGCAACAGGATATAATACTTTTTCAGAAACATTTGTTAGTGATGCTGTTGTAGGAACTCACGCTGTTCGAGCTATTAACAAATTTACTTCTGCAATTGCAAGTGCCTGTGATGGTGCAACCTATACTGACTATGATGATGCGGTTTTTAATGTTCTAACTGCTAATTCGCCACCAACAACACCAACCGCAATTTCCTGCGATGGTGGAACTTGCTCAAGTACATTTGAGGGAAATGCAACACTACGATGTTCCGGATCAACGGATACTGAACTAGATACGATTACCTATGTTATTGATGCGAACTATTCAGGATTAGATACTGTGACGGATTCGACCGATTACACATTTACTATTCCTGGAACCGTAGGAGTTCCAGTTATACAAACCTATACATCAAATACTGCAGTGCCAGGAGCATCACTTACTTTAACAAAACCTTCAGGAGTTGTTGCTGGAGATTTATTACTATTAATTCTAGGAAGTGATGATAATAGAAATACTGCTCAGTGGGCTAATACGCTCACAGGATGGACATTAATTAATGAAGCAGGAACTTCCACATCCGATGCTCATTCTGGAGCATACTATCGAGTTGCTGACGGGACTGAAGGAGCAAGCCTTGCTGTTCCAGCACAATCATCCGATGATTATTGGGGTTATTATGTGCGAGTAAATAATGTTAAAACTTCAAGTCCTTTACATCTTGCTGGAGCTGATGTTATTGTGGGAAATGCGGGTACGCATCCTATTACGGGCGTAACAACAACGCTTGCAAATACTCGAGCATTCTATGTATTCGCATTTGATGGTGGAGATGCTACATTTGGTATTTCAGGAACCGGCTGGTCTGAAATTGCAGAAATACAAGCTGGAACAACACGTAATAATGCTGGTGGTTCCTGGGGAACAAAATCTCAAGCAACGGCGGGAGCAACAGGAACTGCAACCGTATCAAGTTCAGGTAATGATGGAAGTGCTAGTTTTCAATTTGCAATAAATGGAATTCTTCCAACAAGCAATGCTAATCTTACACCAGTAACATACTCGGATATTGCAAGTAATTTTGCTGCCGTTGATTCCATAAAAATAACAGTCGAAGTAGATAGTTTTGATCCGCGAGCATCTGTTAATCAAGCAACTGCAGATCCTGATTTGTATTTAGAAATTTATAACGGCGCAACATGGACTGGTATTGGATCATTTAATCTTCCAACAACATACACAGGAACAGGTTTAGATACAACAAATTATAATTTTAGTCTAACAACAACAAATCCAACAATCCTAAGCGCTTGGCAAACAAGCACCAACCAAGACTTTAGAATTAAAGCAGTTTCTGTAGATAAGACTGTAAGTTTCACAGACGCAATTATTTATACAAATGTTTGGGTTGATATTAACAAAAGCGGATGGTCAACTGTTGGTAATCACACAACAGGATCTTACTTCTGGGACCTAACAGGAATTTCAGATCAGACAGATATTGATTTAAGATGTCGAGCAATAGATCTCGCAGGATCAAACACTTATTCATCATATCATAATTCACCGGCAAATTTTACCATTGGAATTGCAACTGACAATCCTCCTGTCTCTATTTTAATCAGTCCAACAAATGGAGAATCGCTAACAACAGGTTCATTTAATCTTGTATGTAATGGAACCGACGATATTGCACTTGCGAATGCAACGCTTTATCATAATATTAGTGGATGGCAATCAGTAGAAACAAAACCTGCAAGTGGAACTGCAGATCAAGTAAGTTTTTCACTTAGTGGAGTTTCCGATGGAGTCTACAAATGGAATTGTTTATTTAATGACAGTACGAGTCAAGAAAGTTTTGCAGTAGCAAACTGGACATTTACTGTCGATGCAACCGCACCGAGCGTGTTCGGATTAATTCCTGTAGCAGGTTTAGGAGTTAGCACATTACAAACAATTGAAATCGCAGCGAATGCGACAGATGCTGCAGGCATTGCTGAAGTGGTTGCTCAAATTGAATATCCTAATTCAACATTTTTCAACTTGACATTAAACAATGCTGTTGGAGATAAATATAACAATAGTTTTATTGTTCCAGGAGTTTCTGGTTTATACGATGTAACTATTTTTGCGAAAGATAATAATAATAAAAAAAATAAATCTAAGAAAACTAATTTCACAAATTCAAATGGTTATCCTGCTGTTATTACTTTGGACTATCCTCCGAATGGATCAACACAAACAAGTCTTCCAATTGATTTTAATTTCACCGCAAATGAAGATTATTATCCTACGGTTGCAAATTGTACATTATATACAAATGAAACAGGAACCTGGGCAGCACAAACAACACTATACAATGTTGCAAATGATACGGAAACAAATATTACAAACTATCTTCCAGATGGAACTTTCATTTGGAATGTTCATTGCTATGATAACGCAAGTCTGGATGATTGGTATTCTGATAATTATACTGTGACTGTTTCAACGGGCATAGAAGGATTGTTAGTTTATAGTGAGTTAAATACAAACACTCCTCGACATAGAGTTCTAAACGAATTTGATTATGTTGGTTTTGAAAAAACAGGGGCTCTTGCGACTGGAGGGGATATTAGATGGACCATGAGTGAAGCAAACCATGAACGGGAAGAAATCGCTTTGCTAACAATTGATAACTCAAATAATGCGCGAGCACAAATATTTAACACAATAACACAAACATGGGGAAATCTTCAAACACTAACAACGGGAATTCCTAACTCTGGTTATCAATCTGCTGATCTTGCCTATGAGGATCAAAGCGGAGATGCATTCTTTGTTTATGAAACAAGTGGAGTTGCAGATACTACTGTAAGTTATAGAACATGGAATGGATCTACATATTCTGGAGCATCAACTCTAACTCTTCCTGCATCTGTTATTGTGCGATGGGTTGAACTTGTTGGAAAAACTGGAAGCGATGATATTATGCTTTTAATGCATACATCCGTATCAACAATCTATGCGGCTCTTTGGGATGGAAGTTCATTTGGATCTGTTTCAACAATTACAAGTTCTTCATCTTCATCAACGGAACCTAATTTCGATTTCGCCTGGGAAGCAAGCAGTGGTCAGGGAATTGTTAGTTACGGAACTGGAATTGCAGTTGGATATAGACCGTACACTGGATCCTGGGGAAGTGAAAATACAATTGGTTCAGGTCAAGCGGTTGATGTTGTTAGACTTTGTTCAGATTCCTCGTCCGATCATATAGGTGTCATTTGGCAAGATTCTGTTAATGATATTATGATGAGAATGTGGGATGGTGGTGGTTTCCTAACAAGTCCTCCTGCAGAAGATACAACATCAGAACCTTCAGGATTAAACAATGGAAACGTTGATTGTGCTTGGGAATCCGATGGAAGTCAAGCAGTATTTGCATGGGTAGAAAATGCTGGTTCAGGAATTAATTATACTATTTTTACAAAAGCTAACACTTGGACTAACCAAGGAACAACAGATGATTTCGCAAGTGGAGATATTGCTTCTCTGCGATTAACTGAAGATCCTTTGTCCGATGATATTGTTGCTATTGCGATGGATGATGCGGACGATCTTACTGGTTTATTTTGGAACGGATCTATTTTTTCTGAATTTGAAACATCTCCTTTTGAAACTTCAACTGAAGTTGCGTCTGGAGTTCAAGAAGCAGCAACATTTAGTTGGTTAGAATATGATGAAAATCCAAACGTAACAAACGTAGAACCAACACCTGCGGAATATCCTGTTGCAGGAACTGTTCTTATCAATGCAACTGTGATTGATGATGGAACTGTTGATACTGTTATTGCACAGATCACCTATCCAAATACAACCGTAACAAATATCACTCTTCTTGATGGAGATGCGGATGATCTATACAATGGATCATTTGTTACGCCGAATGTTTTCGGAGAATACTCTGTTCTTATTTTTGCAAATGATACAAGCACTCACAATAATTGGAATAATACTGAATCAACAACTTTCAACGTATCAAATACTATTCCTCCGACCGTAATTGCCGATAGTCCTGTTGCAGGAACAAGTTACCATGTTGGAAATGGTTCAATTACCATTGCAGCAAACGTTACCGATGATGGAGATGTTGATACTGTTCTTGCAAATATTACTTGGCCTGATCTAACGGTTGTTCAAATTGTTTTAACAAATGAAACCAGTGGTCATTACAATGCAAGCTATGTTTTGCCTTATATTATTGGAGATTATATTGTGACTTTCATTGCAAATGATACTGCAGGAAATGTAAATGCAACTATTGGAACAAATTTCACATTAACAAACACTCTTCCAACACATAACAATCCTATTTTGAATTCTTCAACCGGAGGAGATCTTCCTGAAGATAATTTAACATGTTATAATCAATCAAGCGCAGATGTCGATGGCGATGATGTGAAAAATATTTATACTTGGTATGAAAGCGGAATTTCATTTGCAGTTTATCAACTACCTTTTGAAGGTGGAAGTAATAATTCTTATACAAAAGATTATTCTGGAAATGGAAACGATGGAACCGTAAACGGTGCAACTTGGAATGCGACCGGTGGCTACGATGGAAACGGTGCCTACGAATTCGATTCCGGATTAGGAAATGAATTCGGTGTGAGTGCCGGTGATTATGTTTCTCTACCTGTGCAGGGATTAAGTATTCGTCTTTCTTTGGAAGCTTGGATAAAACCTAATACGCAAGATGCCTATGATGGTATTATTAGTAATGTTCATGATACTGGTGCAACTGAATCAGGCTATGGTCTTTATTTAGATGGAACCAGTGGAGTTTACTTCGGATTGGTTCCTACTGGATCTGCTGCAATTTATTTGAGCAGCGGAGCGAGCACAATAACAACTGGATCTTGGAACCATGTTTTAGCAACCTATGATGGATCTGTTATGAGACTTTATGTAAATGGTGTTGAAGAAGCAAATCAAACCATAGCAGCAGCATCCATCGATTATACTCCTGCTTCTGATTTAGAAATTGGTAGATATTCCGATGACGATGAAGTTTATGCTTTTAATGGAAGCATAGATGAAGTTCGTATTTACGATAGAACTCTTTCGGCTGAACAAATCGAAGCACTTTATGAAAATAGAACTGACCTTCTTGTTTCTCAAGAAACATCTTCTTCGGAACAATGGAAATGTCAAGTAACTCCTAACGATTTATCTCAAGACGGTCTTGCTAAAAACAGTTCAACACTTTCATTATCTAATAATTCTATTCCTACACACACGGCGCCTATTTTGAATTCAACCTATGGAACTTTTTTGAATACTGAAAATCTTACCTGTAGCAATCAATCAACCTATGATGCTGATGGTGATGATGTAAAAAATATTTATAATTGGTATTTAGATAATTCATCTTTGTTTATTTTGAACACTCCTTTCGAAGGCGGAAGTAATTCAACTCATACTAAGGACTATGCATATCCTCCGCAAATTAATGGAAGCGTAGGTAATGCTATATGGAATGGAACTGCTGGTTGGGACGGAGCTGGAGCCTACGAATTTAATGGTGAGAATGCAACCATCAACTTTGGAAATGATTCGCAATTACATTATCACGATAATGATATTAAGACCTATGTTATTTGGGCGAAGTTTGATCAAATTGCTGTTTCTGATCCGAATGTCATGTCTGATGAAACCTGGGAAGCGGACACTGGATGGAATCTCTATGAGTTAAATGGTAATTTAGCAGTATATGATAATTTTGGAGACTTTGATGTTACTGCCTATCCAACGCCTTTGGTTATTAATTCTTGGTATCACATAGCTCTTGTTATTGATGAAGATAATATTTCATTATTTATTAATGGAACTTTGGAAGCTTGGTCATCGCATAATTTAACTGCTGGAGAAGGAGATTTCAAACTAGGTATTTATGAAAATAGTACTAATACTCCTGGTGGAGCTCATTTTAATGGAACTCTTGATGATTTCCTTGTATATAATAGAGCATTAACGCCTATGCAAATTGAATCTTTGTTCACTAACGGGCCAAGTTTGTTTGTTTCAGAAGAATTGTATGGACTTGAAAGATGGCAATGCGGAATTGTTCCTAACGATGGAACTGAAGATGGTATTTTGTTAATGTCTAATAACATAAGTATTGCGGATACAATATCTCCTCTTTTAACTCCTAATCTTCCTCCTGCTGGTTCAACCGTAGGATCGCCTGTTACTATTAGAGTTTCAGGAGATGAAGAATTAGATGCTTGTATTTTTAGTATTGATAATTTCGCAACAAATATTTCCATGACTCAATTAGATTCTGATACTTTTACTATTAATCACCCTTTGCTAACTGGAAGCTATGATGTGAATTTCTCTTGTAATGATACTTCAGGAAATAGAAATTCATCGACCAGTGTTTCATTCAATGTTGATTCTGAATCTCCTGGTGTTGCTTTTGTTTCACCAACACCTATTGATGATACTAGATATGAAATCGATAGTTTTATTGTTAATGTGACTGCGGATGAAAACGTAACTCGATGTATTTTAGAAACAAATCATCCTCATACGATTACTCAATCATTAAGCGAAGCTCCTGCTCTTGCTATTCCTGACGATGGTTGTCCTGTATTTGTGGAATCTTCTATTTCAGTTCCTTACTATGGTGAAATGCTTGCTTCAGGTTTGGATGTTTGGGTTGATATAGACCACACTTTTGCTAATGATGTACAACTGAGATTATATTCTCCTTCAAATACTTTAGATGCTCTTTGTGTTGGTAGTTGTCCTGGTGGCATTGCTGCTTGGATTGATTCCTGGTTTGAAAATAGATCTAATTTCGATGGAGAAGAAATCTATGGGGATTGGACTCTGAAACTTTGTGATAATATTGCCGTCGATACTGGAACTCTTATTAATTGGTCCATAAATGTTACCTACAACGCAACAAACTATTCTATGGCTGTCTATAATGATACGGCAAACACATTTGCTGAAAAGGCATTTAACAATTGTGATCACAACGTAAACTATTCTATTCAAACAACTTGCTATGATATTCTGGATAATCCTAACTCAACATTTATTAGAGATTTCAGAATTAATTTCGCTCCTACAATAACAATTGATAATCCTATTGCTAGCGAAGTTATAACCAGCTTACCCTATTTGATTAACTGGACAACAATTGATAACGAATCAAATAACATGGTTATGAATATTACTGCTGATAACACAACTCACACAGAAATAATTGTTGATGATTTTGCAAGTTTAGAAACAAAGTATAATTGGACTTCATCAATACCGGATGGTTTTTGGAATATTACGGTTGAAGTTTGTGAGAATGACACTATTGATTTATTATGTGATTCCGATACTGTTGAAGTAAGTGCGAATGCTGCTGCTCCTGCGGTAACCAGTCCTTCTCCTGTAGCAGGTTCAAATTATCCCTATGGGACAACAATAGAATTGGCTGTTAATGCAACAGATGCTTTCGGAATTGATCGTGTTTGGGTTGTCATTGATTATCCAAATGGCACATCAACAAATATTACTTTAACAGGCGCTCCTGCTCCATTTTATAATAATAGTTTTACAATTCCTGATTTAGCAGGACAATATAATATTACATACTATGCTAATGATACCTATGGTACAACTAATTCAACACAAACAAGTTATTTCATTTCGGATGATTTAGTTAATCCTCTTGTTACTCCTGGTGCGCCTCCAGCAGGTTATGTTGGAAACATCACAGAAACAATTGAAATTTCAACGAACGCGACAGACGTGTCTGATATTGATAGTGTTTGGGTTGTGATTGATTATCCTAATGGAACAAGTGTTAATCTTAGTTTAACAAATGCTGGTGGAGATTTATACAATAATAGTTTTGTAGTTCCTTTGATTCTCGGACAGTATAATATTACCTACTATGTTAATGATACATATGGAAATACAAATTCTACTGAAACAACATATATTACTGCGGAAGATCCCTATGCTCCTGAAGTGAGTGCTCCTCTTCCTGGCGCGGGAACAACATACGATGTTAATGATACTATAACTTTGCAGGTAAATGCAACGGATCAAATCAATGTAGATACGGTGATTGCACAGATTGATTATCCTAATGGAACGAGTGTTAATGTCACTTTGTCAGCTGCTCCAGCTCCTGTCTATAATAATAGTTTTACAATTCCTTATGTTATTGGTCAGTATAATATTACTTATTTCGTAAATGATACTAGTGGTAATGAGAATAATTCTATTACAAGTTATTTCCTTGCGGAAGATAATGTTGCTCCTGTTGTTGGTAGTCCTTCTCCTTCTCCTGGTGCTAATTATAATTTAACCAATCTTGTTAACATAACTATTAATGCAACTGATTTGGTTGGTATTGATACTGTTATTGTTCAGATTGATTATCCTAATGGAACTTCGGAAAATATTACTTTAGATGGTCCTGGTGATATCTTCAATACTACTTTCTTGGTTCCTAATGTGACTGGTCAGTATAATCTTACTTTTATTATTAATGATACTGATGGTAATGTTAATGATACCATAACTTCGAACTTTATTGCTAACGATGTTGAGCCTCCTCTTGTTGGAGATCTTGTTCCAAGCGCTGGAACAAATTTCAACGTAAGCGATGTGATTAATTTATCTGCAAACATTACTGACGTAATTGATGTTGATACTGTTATTGTTCAAATTGATTATCCTAATGGTACTTCTGTTAATATTACTTTAATTGGTTCTCCTGCTCCTATTTACAATAATAGTTTTGTTGCTCCTCCGTTGATTGGGCGATTCAATGTAACTTATTTTGTTAATGATACTAGTGGTAATGAGAATAATACTGAAACAAGTTATTTCGTTGTTGTTGATACTGTCAATCCTGTTGTTACTAATTTAGTTTCTGTTGGAACGACCGAAGAAATCGGAACTGATAAAGAAATCGCAGCAAACGTAACTGATAATGTTGAATTAGATTTTATCTATGCGACTATTGATTATCCTAATGGAACTTCAATTAACCTAAGTTTGACCGATGGTGGAAGCGATCGATACAATGAAACATTTACAATTCCAAATCTTCTAGGAAGATTTAATATTACTTTCTTTGTTAATGATACTAGCGGTAATGTTAATGATACTGTGACTTCATATTTCTTTACGGAAGATACTTCCGATCCTGTCGCAACCGCTCCTGAACCTGGAAACGGAACGAATGTTAATATTACTGAAGAAATTAATTTCACCATTAATGTAACTGATATTATTGGTATAGATACTGTTTGGGTTAACATAACATATCCTAATGGAACAAATGTGATTCTAAATTTATCACCTTCTCCTGCTCCTGAATATATTATTAATTGGACTGCTCCTGCATTGCCTGGAAACTATACTATTGTATATCATTTCAACGATACCAGTGGTAATGAAGATAATGAAACAGTTTGGCTTATTGTGAATGACATCGAAAATCCTGCTGTCTCTGGTTTACTCCCTTTAGGAACGAGTCCTTTTGTTGGTTCAACAATTGAAATCGCGGCAAACCTAAGCGATGATGTTGGCATTGATACTGTTCTTGCAAATATCAGTTATCCTAATGGAACTTTTATTGAACAAATAGAATTAACTCTTGCAACTGGAAATAAATATAATCTATCCTATGTTGTGCCTTATGAAATTGGAAATTATAGTGTTGTTATTATTGCTAATGATACTAGTGGAAATGTAAATGATAGTGAATCAACTTGGTTCGTTGGAACTGATGTTGCTGATCCAAGCGTTTCTATTATTACTCCTTTTATTGGAAGTACTTATTCAACCGGTGATCCTGTAACAATTACTGTTCTTGCAACTGATAATGTTGGTATTGATACTGCTATTGCTCAGATTTTATATTCTAATACTACTGTAAAAAATATTACTTTAACTCCTCAAGGAAGCGATTATTATGGTAATTCATTTACGGACACAACTTTTGTTGGAACCTATACCATTACCATTTTTGTAAATGACACATCAAATAATAGATTAGATACTGTGCAAAGAACATTCGTTGTTCAAGATGGTACTGTTCCCATTGTGAATTTGATATCTCCTGAAAACATGTTTTATTCAAATTCCTCATCTATAAATCTTGTTTGTAATTCAACCGATAATCTGGCTCTTGTGAATATAAGTCTTTACCACAATGTAAGTGGATGGGGATACAATCAAAGCCAAGCGGTTACGGGAACATGGAATAAAACCACATTTACTTTGAATGGTTTGAGTGAAGATGTTTACGAATGGAATTGTCAAGCTGAAGATAATGGTGCGAACACAGAATTTGCAGGAGCTAACTGGACATTCGCCGTAGACCTTACTAATCCTCAAGCATCAGGAGTAATTCCTGATGGAACTACTGAAAACATAACTGATACTATTGATTTACAAATCACAGCAATTGATAATTATGCAATTGATAATGTGAGTGTAAACATTTCCTATCCGAACGGAACGAGTGTTATTATTCCTTTGACAACAATTTCTGGAGATAACTATAGTTCTACTTTTGAAGTTCCTGTTCTTTTAGGAACATACAATATTACTTACTTGGTTTACGATGAATCTGGAAGATTGAATGATACTGTTGTGACAAATTTTACAGCACAGGATCCTTACGCTCCTACTGTTAGTGGCGCTGTTCCAAGTGCTGGAACTACTTTAGATGCGAACGACACAATTACTGTTCAAGCGAATGCTGGTGATCAGATTGATGTCGATACTGTTATTGCTCAGATTGATTATCCTAATGGAACTTCAACAAATATTACTCTTGTTGATCAAGGGGGAAATTTATACAATGATAGTTTCACAATTCCATTTGTTTTAGGACAATACAATATTACTTATTTCGTAAATGATACTAGTGGAAATGAAAATAATTCCGTTACAACATATTTCTCAACAGAAGATAATGAGAATCCTGTTGTTAGTGGTCCTAATCCTGCACCTGGAACAAACTATAATCTTACTAATCTAGTTAACATAACTATTAATGCAACTGACTTGGTCGGCATTGATACTGTTCTTGTTAATATTTCCTATCCTAATGGTACTTCAGAAATTATTGTTCTCGATGGTCCGACAGGAGATGTATACAATACAACTTTCTCCATTCCTAATGCGACTGGACAATACAATATTACTTTTATCATAAACGATACTAGTGGTAATGTTAATGATACTGTGACTTCAAATTTTATTGCTAATGATGTTGAGCCTCCTCTTGTGAGTGCAGCTGTTCCAACAGCCGGCGGAGATGTAAACATTACTGACACAATAGAATTAGGAATTAACGCGACTGACATAATTGAAGTTGATACTGTGATTGCTCAAATTGATTATCCTAATGGAACCAGTGTTAACGTAACCTTATCTGCAAATCCTGCTCCATTCTACAATGGTAGTTTCGATGTGCCTAGTGTTCTAGGAACCTACAATATTACCTACTATGTTAATGACACAAGTGGAAACATGAATGATACTATCACTTCAAACTTTACAGCGATTGATTCTTATGCTCCAACCGTTGGAAGTCTTCTTCCTGGTGGTGGAACAAACTATAATATTACAGACACAGTAATAATTTCATCAAACGTCACAGATCAAATAGGCGTTGGCGATGTAATTGTTCAAATTGATTATCCTAACGGAACATCAACTAATCTAACTCTAACTCCAACAGGAGATATTTACAACAACACATTTGTTATTCCTGATCTAATCGGAAGATACAATTTAACTTTCTACACAAACGATACAAGTAGCAATGAAAATAATACAGAAACAAGTTACTTCATCGTTGAAGACGAATTCGTTCCAAGTGTGAGCGCGCCTGTTCCAACATCTGGAACAAATGCAAACATCACCGACACAATCACAATCGCAATTAATGCGACTGATAGTATTGGGGTTGACACTGTCGTTGCACAAATTTCCTATCCAAACGGAACAGTTGAAGAGCTGGTTTTGAGTCCATCCGGATTAAACTCCTTCAACACCTCTTTTACTGTTCCGTCTATTTTAGGACAATTTAATATTACTTATATCATCAATGATACAAGTGGTAATGTCAACGACAGCGTTAATTCTTTTTTCACAGCTTTTGATCCTTTCAATCCTGGAGTAATTACTTCAGACCCTACGAATGGATCAACGCAAACAATTTCAGACACAATTGAGATTTCAACCAATGTAACAGATCACATTGATGTTGATATGGTCTATGTTCAAATTAATTATTCAAACGGAACTCTTGTTGAACAAATAATTTTAAACAACAGCGTTGGAGATTATTTCAACGGATCATTCACCGTTCCAAACGTTCTTGATAATTTCACAATTACAATTATTGCAAACGATACAAGTGGAAATGTAAATAGCAGCGAAATAATTGAATTCGCAAGTCAAGATACAAACGCTCCTGTCGTTGGAGATCTTGTTCCTAGTGCTGGAACTGCTTTCAACGTAACAGACACAATTACTATTTCATTAAACGGAACCGATCAAATCGGAATCGATGATGCGTGGGCAACAATTGATTATCCTAATGGAACTTCAATTAATCTAAGTCTTAACGATGAAGCTGGTGATATTTACAATAACACATTCGCAATTCCAAATCTTCCTGGACGGTATAATATTACTTACTATGTTAATGATACGAGTGGAAATCTAAACAGCACAGAAACAAGTTATTTCACAACCGAAGATCCTTTCAATCCTGCGGTAACAAGTCCAAGTCCTGTGAGTGGAACAAATGTTTCCATTACAGAAAACGTAACGCTCTCTGTTAATGTAACAGATAATGTTGGTGTTGTAAGTGTTATTGCAAACGTAACTCTTCCTGATGCTAGTATTGTTCAAGTTGTTCTAACAAACACTGGCGGAGATATCTACGAAGCAAACTATACATTACCTACGCAACTAGGATCCTATGGTGTAGTCTTCATTGCAGAAGATACCGCTGGAAATGAAAACACAACCATTGTTACTGATTTCAACGGAATGGATACTTTCAATCCTGACGTAACTCCAACATCTCCTCTAGTAACAAGTCACAATGTTTCAACACTTTTACTTATCCAAGCAACCGTTGATGATCATATTGCAGTCGATACTGTTTATGTGAACGTTAGCTATGAAAACGGAAGCCTTGCTGATCAAATAACTCTTGATCATACTGGAGGAACAACCTATAACAAACTATATACGGTTCCTAACGAAATTGGAACCTATACCATAACTTTCATCGCAAACGATTCAAGTAGTAATGTGAATAATACTGAAACAACGACTTTCATCTCACTTGATCCAACGGATCCGAATGTAAAAGATCCTTATCCGACTCCGGGAACGGAATATAATACTACTAACACCGTCGATCTTGCAGCATATGCAATTGATAATGTTGAAGTTGATGTTCTCTATGCAAATATTTCCTATCCTAATGGAACAAACACAATTGTTAATCTGACCTACACAAGCGCTTATTATTATAATGGAACATTTGTAATTCCTGAACTTATCGGAAGATACAATGTTACCTTCTATGGGAACGATACCAGCGGAAACACTGATAATATTTCAACATACTTTGTTGCTAACGATGTAACAAATCCTCTTGCTACTGCACTCGAACCTACTGGATCAATTGCGAACGTAAGTGATGTGGTGACTTTCAATATTAACGCAACAGATAATATTGAAGTCGATACTGTTTACGCAGAAATAACCTATCCTAATGGGACCGTGGAAACTGCGGAGTTTACTTTAATTAGTGCGCCAGAATATGAATTGAACTGGACTGTTCCAAATATTATTGGGAACTATAGTATTGATATTATTGTAAATGATACTAGCGGAAATGAAAACACAACAATAAGTGGATGGCTATTTGCAGAAGATTATATTGTTCCTGCTGTGATTGTAACTGCGCCGACTGGCCAATCAAGTTCGGTTGGATCTGATATTGTTATCTCAGCAAACGTAAGCGATAACGTTGAAGTCGCAAGTGTTCTTGCAAACATTTCCTATCCTAATGGAACCGTTACTCAAATTGTTTTAACAAACGCTGGTGGCGTTATCTATAATACGAGCTTCACAGTTCCTGCAAACATAGGAACATACAATGTAACTGTTATTGCTAGCGACACATCAAGTAATGTGAACTCAACGGAAACCGCGAACTTTACCGCAACCGATACAAACGCTCCAACTCTGAGCGGACTATACTGTGTTCCTTCGGCAATTAATCTAAGCCAATCAATAACTTGCTATGTTAATGCTACGGATACTTTCGGAGTAGATTCTGTTAATGCAAGTGTTGAACTTCCTAATGGAACGAGCTATACTCAAACGGTTCTTGGAAGCGGACCTCAATATAATTTTACATTTACCGATTCAAATTTTACTGGAAATTATACTGTAATTTTCGGAGCAAACGATAGCAGTAGTAACTATGATTCCGATATTACTTACTTTATCGTATCCGATGTTATTTCGCCAACTCTTACTCAAGAAACAGCAGATGGCTATGATTTCGCAAGCGGAACTGTCAGCTTTGACTTTAATGTAACTGACAATTATGAAACAACAATAAATTGTTCCTTATACATTGATGGGAATCTGACAACAACAAATACTAGTTCTGTATCCGGGTCTATTACTTCAATCGGAGCAAGCGGAATTTCAGAAGGACATCACAACTGGAATATTGCCTGTAATGATGCAAGCGGAAACAGCAATACTACTGCGAATAGAACATTCACCGTTGATCAGACGGATGTGACATTTATTAGTTTGACAACAAGTCCTGACAATGAAAATGATCTTGATCCTGGAACTTTAGTTACTGTTTATGGAAATGTAACTGATAATTTAACCGCGGTTGATCATGTGACTTTAGAATGGAAAGTTTCAACAAACGGAACATACAACGAAGTTAATCTAACATACAATGCCGGTTCAGGTTTCTTTGAAGGAACTTTCTGGGCTAATTACTCAGCAACATATGATCTTCGACTCGTTGCAAACGATACGGTTGGCAATGAAGACACGAGTGCAATTGTAAATATTGATGTGGAATATGATTATACTTGGACAATTGATCCAACAACAATACCTCCTGTGTCTGCGGACAATCTTGGAGACAATGTAAGTGTTGGAAATATTACTATTAATAATACTGGAGACTTCGCTTTAAACTTTTCATTTAGCACTGACTCTGCGGAAGGGAACTTCGATAAGAAAGTTAATTTCACTCTTCCTCCTGGAACAAATACTGTTTATGAATATTTCGATGTGGCAACCGAAATTGTTAAGGAAGTTGTTATAACTCTTGATTCAACAACTGCCGGTGCTGATCCTCTTAATCAAACCGTTGATGCAACCATTGTTGTGTCCGATGGAAATCCTGTACTTTCTGTTGTGTTTAGTGTTCCAACATCTGACACCCAGTCAGTAACTCAAAACGATACGACCGTCGCATACCAGGCAACTGTGGAAAACATAGGGACTGGAAATGCAAGCAACGTAACTCTATGGATTGATTATCCTGCGGAATGGATTCTCGCATTCGGAACAGATACTATTTTCCTATCTGAATTGATTGTGGGTGATAGCTACGATCTGCTTATTGAACTCGACATTCCTGGGAATGCAACAATTGGTTCATACCTTGTATTAACAAATACCTCAGGATTTACTGACAATGGAACAGATATTAGTTCTCTAGGATTAATTCTTCCTGATACTGTAAATGTAACTGTGAATGAACTAGGTGGAACTCTTGGAACAGGCGGAACCACAACTACTGGTGGAACTACTGGTGGAACTACTGGCGGTGGCGGTACTGGTGGAGGAATGAGTGGTGGAAGCTTTGTTAGTTCTGTGCTTAGAGGATTACAAATAGTAAATTCATCAGACATTGTAGAACTGGTTCGAGGACAAAAAGAATCATTCAATGTAAGCATTAAGAATATTTTCCCGTATACTGAAATGACTAATTTAACAATCAGTCTTGACGGATACATGAGTGAATATATGGTTGTGGAACCTGCATACATTGATGTAATACTTTACAACGAAACTAAATATTTCAACATTACAGTGGTATCTCCACAATACATGGAAGAAGGTCAATATGATTTGAATGTTATTATCAAAGGAAAGGTAGATGGAATTGGAATTGACCAAGAATTTGTTGAAAACAGAGATATATTATTATTAGTGCATGTCATAAGTGAAGAAGATCTTCTTGATGTGCTAGAAGAAGCTCGTCAGCAAATTGCTGAAATGGAAGAAGCAGGATTCCCATCAAATCTAATTCGTTCCATCCTTGAAGATGCGGAAGGATCATTAAACGATCACGAATATGGAACTGCTAATTATCTGGCTCAACAGATTGCAGAAATGAATGAAATGTCATTTGATGTGCAAGACGGTATTGAAGATATTTTTAATAAGATTGATTTACATCATTCCTTCACTGCGAAATTCTTCGGAATTGAGAAAGACTTTTCAGAAACCAAAGCGCTTATTGAGTTAGCTCAGGCAGCATTCGATCGGGAAGATTATCTGACTGCACTTAAGAGATTGGAAAGCGCTAAGTTAACCATGGCTCTGGAAGCGGAAGAATTCAGCTTTGTTTTCTTCGTGATTGACTTCTGGTGGTTAATTATAATACTTTTCTTCCTATTTTTCTTCTTCCTTATTTTTGGACGAAGAGCATATCGAAGATATCTATTAAACAGAAGACTTCGACAGCTTATGGAAGAAGAAGATTCTATTAGAAATAGAATTAGAGAAACACAAATTGATAGATTCCAAAAGAACGCTATTAGTGCAACAACATATACTTCGATAATGAATAAACAAAAAGCCCGGCTTGCAAAAGTAAGACAGCAGCAGATCAAACTGCGTAATAAACGTCTGAAAATATTCCGTGCTGAACGTGTTCTTCAAGATCTGGATAGGGAACAAAAAGAAGTTAAAGAATCCATTAAAAACATGCAACATGCATATTTCGTTGAACAATCCATTACAAAGGCCGACTATGAAAGTCAAACAAGCATGTATGGTGAACGCTTAACTCAAATTGATAATGAGCATCTTACGGCTGAGATGAACACTGCAAAGAAAGGTAAGACCATAACAAAATCAGCTGATGGAATTGTTATTAGGCACGCTAAGGAAAAGACCAAGAAAAATAAACTCGTTCCTTTGAAAAAACAAAAGCCGAAAAAATCTAAACAAAAAGTAGGTTCTAAGAAAGTTAAGGCTAAGCCTAAAGCAAAACCAGCACCTAAAAAAACAGCACGGGCTAAAAAGAAACCTGTAAAAAAGAAAGTCAATAAAAAGAAAGTTAGTACTGCAAAACGCAGCATAAGTAAAAAGAAGAAGTGAGAATGAAATTTAAATTTATATTATTGGTGCTCTGTCTGAGCTTGGTATTGTTATCATCATTAGCTTTAGCAGAAGTGAGTCGACAGGACGCCCTCATTGCAATCGACGATGCCAAAGAAACCATGAAAGAAATGCAAATTCTAGGTTTCAATGTTGTTGCAGTAAATGATACTATTGAAGAAGCATATTTCGCTTTGGAACGGGCTGATTTTGCCGAGGTTCTACGAAGCAATATTACTGGGGAAGTTGCAGATCAGGCGAGAGAAATTCTCAAGGGATTGGATCATCAAGGTTTCACCTATGAAGCGGTCTTTGACTATGTTAATAAAGTTGAAGATAGAAAAGACCGAGCCTATGCTTTGTCCGATGGAATAAATATTATTTATGCTAGATTAGAAACCTTTGAATCTCAGGGTGTTAGTGCTCTTGAAACAAAAATCCATATTAAACGAACTGAAGATGCGTTTGAACTTGAACGTTATACTGAAGCCGAAGAACATTTAGTAGATGCATTTTCTTCTCTTGATGCTGCAAAGGCAGAATCAACAACTGTGAATGTTGTTATTAGATCAAGCCAAAATTTCTTTTACAAACATTGGCAAGAACTATCTCTTATGGTTTTTGGTCTTATTGTTATTTCATATTTCTGGTGGATTTGGACTGATAGAAAGCGACTTAAAGATAAAATTCACAGATTAGAACTTGAAGCAATCTCTTTGAAGCGTTTACAAAAACATATTCAGGTTGAACGTTTCCAGAAAGCAAATTTATCTCAGGCTAAATATATGCATAAGAAAAATAGCTACGATGATCGATTGAAGGAAATTCAAGAACAAATACCTGTTCTTAAAAAGCGATTTAAACGGGAAAACCATGTGTTTGATATTTTCCACGGGAAAATAAGAGCTAGACATCATAAAATGATTAAAAACGAAACACCTAAAAGATAATTGGTGTTCTTTTCTTTATGAAATTAAAAACTGAGCTAGGAGACTTTCTCGTTGACGAGATTCTAGATGAATCCCTTGTTAATGATGCTCCTACTAACTACCATCTCTATCTTCTCAAAAAGACCAATTATACTACTGAAAGAGCAGTTACCCAGGTAGCTAAGTCTCTGAAAATTTCTCGTAAATCAATCTCCTATGCAGGAACCAAGGATAAGAATGCAATCACGACACAATATGTGGTTATTCGAGGCCGAGGAAAAGAACAGGTTGAAGCATTGGATCTAAAAGATATTAAGCTTGAATTCAAAGGCTATACCAGGGCTCATCTGACGCTCGGAGATCTGTCAGGTAATCGATTTACTATTATTGTACGAGGAATCAGTATTGGTCTTGGTCCTGGTCCTTCTTCATTTATTGTTCCTAATTATTTTGATGATCAAAGATTCTCAACAAACAATGTTGAAATAGGCATGGCTCTTCTGAAAAAAGATTTCAAAAAAGCAGCTGGCTTACTTGAAGGCGATATTGATGCGGACGCAGTTTCCGATTGGTTGGAAGAACGTCCTACTGATTTTGTTGGTGCTTTGCTTCGAATGCCGAAGAAGATATTATTATTTTATGTTCATTCTGTGCAGAGTAAACTCTTCAATGAATTTCTAAAGAAAAGAATTGTTGGAGATGTCAAAAAAATATCTATGAATGGATGTTCTCCTTTGATAGGATCAACTTGTTCAACTTTTAATAAACCGATATTTTTAGGACACCAAAAAATGCAAATCGAACTTGATATTCTTAATTTAGATGTTTGCGATTTGCATTTTTTTAGTGTAAAAGAAGTTGAATATTCTCAGGGAATTCTTTTATTTCCAAAAGAATTGTTAGTTGATGAGCATTTATTAGAACGGAAAGATCTTCTCGTTGGTTTTGATTCTGACATCGAGCTTGACGAGTTCGGTTTGAATACTTTAGATTTTATTATCAAACAAATTCCTTCTCTTACGCTTGAGGGAGCTGAAAGACCTTCTTTCTTTAAAGTTAAAGATTGCAAAGTAGAAGACTTTGTTAATGGTGTTCAGAAGATTTCTTTTGTTCTTGGTAAAGGAAGCTATGCAACAATTGTTGTGAAGCAACTTTTTAATTAAATCCAAGTTAGATTAAAATAGATTAAACTATATAGAACAAACATTATTGCGATGATCATAAAGTGAATGATAAATTTACTTTTTCTTCTTTTGTTTATTATTCCTTTGATTGTGCTTTCTGCAAGAGGTTCAATATATTTGAAGAAGATTGAAAATATTCCTCCAAAGAATAGCATCATGATAATAACTTTCCAAAATGCGTGGAGAGATAAATTTGCAATCCAGTTTTCAACGAGAATTGTAATAAGACCAACAACCAGTGCTGTCTCGAATAAAATAAGATTTCTGTTTGCTGTTTTTTGTCGTGCCATTTAGAATGCGCCTCTAACTAATTTTACAATCATGTTTGATTCGTTTTCCAGATCGAAATCTCCGGGGACTTCAACAAAATGAATTCCTTTTTCTTCAAGAACATTAAAAACTTCTTTTATTTCGCTGTGATAGAGGGCTAATCTGTCTTTAATTGTTTCTGGTTCATCATCGCTACGATAAATGATTGCAGTTGAACATTCGTTGCAAACTCCTTTTTTTATAGGAGGATTATTTTTTAAGTGATATGTTGCTCCGCATTTTGGGCACACTCTTCGTTTTGATAAACGCTCAATGATTGAGTTGTCGTCAAGCATAACTTTTACGACAGCATCAATTCTAGCAATGTCTACTATAAACTCTGCCTGCTTTTTATTTCTAGGAAAACCATCTAAGAGAAAACCTTTATCTTCAGGAAGCGAAGAAAGTTTTTCTTTCATGATTTTCTCAGTTATTTTATTAGGAACAAATTTACCTTCTTTGATAGGTTCAGCGATTTTTTCACCGAGTTCATCGTGGACTGCAATGTGTTCTCTAAGAATATCTCCCATAGCAATATGTTCTATATCTAGTTCTTTACAAAGAAGTTCAGAAATAGTTCCCTTTCCTGATCCAGGAGGGCCTGCTATGATGAGATGAATTGATTTCATGTTGTTTATTTAGGCTTGGTTGTATAAAAATCTTTCTTTCTTATTAATCGATTGTTACTAAATCCTTGTTATTCTTCACTACAACGAAATCTATATAATGAAATCCTCATATATGCTTTCATGGAAAACTCAATTGAATTTCACAGAAAATATAGAGGAAAATTAGAAATAAAATCTAAAGTGCCTCTAGCAAGTAAAGAAGATTTATCATTGGCTTATACTCCTGGTGTTGCCGAAGTATCAAGCGCAGTTGCTAAGGAAGCTTCCTTAGCTTATGAATTAACATCCAAATGGAACATGGTCGCTGTTGTTAGCGACGGTACAGCCGTATTAGGCCTTGGAGATATTGGTCCTCTTGGTGCACTTCCAGTAATGGAAGGAAAAGCAGTATTATTCAAAGCATTCGGAGACGTTGATGCTATTCCTATTTGTTTAGATACAAAAGATACTGAAGAAATAATTAAAACAGTAAAATATTTAGCTCCTTCATTTGGTGGTATTAATTTAGAAGATATTTCTGCACCTCGATGTTTTGAAATTGAAGAACGATTAAAAGCAGAAATGAATATTCCTGTATTTCACGATGATCAACATGGAACTGCAATTGTTGTTCTTGCTGGTTTAATCAACGCATTAAAAGTTGTTGATAAAAAAATGGAAGATATTAAACTAATTATTAATGGTGCAGGTTCTGCAGGTATTGCAATATCTAAAATTTTACTTAACTATGGTGTTAAGAATTTAGTTTTAGTAGATTCCAAAGGGATTGTCACAAAAGAACGAGATGGAGTTAATAAGTATAAACTCGAAGTAATCGGACGAAGTAGTTTTGAAGGACAAGGAAATCTTACAGACGCGATGAATGGTGCTGATGTATTTATTGGTGTTTCTAAACCAAATCTTGTTAGTAAAGAAATGGTTGAATCAATGAATGATGGTGCTATCCTTTTTGCAATGGCAAATCCAACACCAGAAATTTTCCCTGAAGATGCCTATGCTGGAGGAGCTGCAATAGTTGCTACTGGTAGAAGTGATTTTCCAAATCAAATTAATAATGTTTTAGCATTCCCTGGTATTTTCAGAGGAGCACTTGATGCTCGAGCACCGCAGATTACTGAAGAAATGAAACTCGCTGCTGCTAAGGCTTTAGCTGCCATGGTTGAGAATCCTAGTAAGGATAAAATCATACCTGGACCTTTTGAAGAAGGCGTAGCTGATGCTGTTGCAAACGCAGTTAAAAACTGTGTAAAATAATTTTTTCTTTTATTTATTTATTTATTTTTTAAATTTTTAATCATATCTACAGATATTTCTTCAAGACCGAATTCATGTTTCCAATTCCAATCTTTTCTAGCTTGAGAATCATCAATGCTTGAAGGCCAAGAGTCTGCTATTTTTTGTCTTGAGTCTGGATTGAATGTGCATGAGAAATTTTCTATGTGTTTAGAAACATTGTCTGCAAGTTCTTTAGCCGAGAAACTAACTGCTGTTAAATTGTAGGATGTTCTAATGCTTATTTTTTCAGAATCCGCTTCCATTAATTGAAGTGTTGCTTTTATCGCATCGTCCATATACATCATTGGTAATCTAGTGTCTTCGCTAACGAAACAATCATAGGATCCTTTTTCTATGGCGTCGTAATAGATCGCAACTGCATAGTCAGTTGTTCCTCCTCCGGGAGCTGTTTTCCAAGAAATAATTCCTGGGTATCTAAGACTTCTTACGTCTAAACCGTATTTAATGTGATAATATTGACATAGTAATTCTCCTGTTACTTTTGTAACTCCATACATTGTTGTGGGTTCGAGAATTGTTTTTTGAGGAGTATCTTCCATCGGTGTTGTTGGACCGAATGAAGCTATGGAACTTGGCCAGAATAATTTTTCAATTTTAAATTCTAAACAAAGTTCTAAAACATTGTTTAATCCGTTGACATTAACATCCCATGCTAGATTAGGATTATCTTCTCCAACCGCTGATAGGACACCGACCAAATGATATATTTCTGTGATATTGTATTTTTGAATTAATGCTTTGATTGCGTCTTTATCTCTTACGTCAACTTCTTCGAAAGGACCTGCATTTCTAAATTCATCGCTTGGTTTTGTATTATAACCTACTGCGATAACGTTTTCATTTCCATGTTTTGCTCGTAGAGCAGGAACGAGTTCAGAACCGATCTGACCCATAGCACCAGTAACTAATATTTTTGTATTCATTGTTTTAACCTCTGTGTTCTGATGTTTGTTTTAAGTTTATAAATTCGCGCTTGTGAATATTTATTTGGTTTATATTCACTATTGATGAAATGGCTTATTTTGCAGATAAGCTTTTATAGTTATGATTAATTAGGTCTAATATGGATGATCCTAGAGAAGTAGTTGGTACGCATTTTGAAAAACTAGTTAAAAATATATTTAATTTACTTGAACCTGATTCTAGAGAATATGGATTGATGCCTGATTTAACATCCAGAGAGGGTTCTTTTGATGTTGAAGTAAAAGCTTCTTCCTATACTAATGGAGGAGTTATTAACGAGAAGCAATTAATGGGATTTAATAACTTTAATGAGGTTAAAAGATTTTATGCTTTTGCTTACCATTCTATAACTAAGAATATGAAAAAGAATTATCCTACTGCGGATAAATTAAAAGATGCTTTGGAATTGAAATCTTTGTATTTATTTCCTTTAAGTATAGTAAAAGCTCATTTTGAAACTTCTAAAAAAAGAAAACCTAAAAATCATGATGCTTTTGTATCTTTAAAAGAAAAACATGCAAAAGAGATATTTGAATTAGAAAAGGGTATTTGGAATCGTTTAAAATTGAATCAAGATGATTATAATTTAGTTCAGCCTCATGATAATGTATATATTGTGACTAAATTTAAATTCGCAGAAGAAGAAATATTAAACTCATTTAATTTTAAACATCTTTAAGCATTATCAAAGAATTTCTGAATCTTTTCTCTATATTGATTAACGCTAACTTTCACATCCCAGCCTTCTGGGAAACATCGATAGTATCGAGGCCATGTGAAACGTTCATCTAGGAAAACGATTACTCCTTTGTCGGTTTCGCTACGGATGGCTCGACCGGCGTTTTGAATAACTTTATTGAAAGCAGGGAAAAGATAGCCGTAGTCCCAACCGCTTTTGAATTTCTGATCGTAGTATTTTATGAGAGCTTCTGTTTCCAGGTCTGGACGATTAAGAGGAAGGCCTACAACAACGACTGTTTTTAATTCATCGCCTGGAAGATCAATTCCTTCGCCATAGCTTCCTGAGACGACTGCGAGAAGTGTTGCTCCTGTGTGCTTGTATGTTCTGTATTTATCGATCATCTCGTCTTTTTCAGTTTTAGACATTTCTTGTCTTTCGTGGAAGACTGTTTTCTCAACTTTGTTGAGATATGAATCTACTTTTTCTTTCATATAATAGCTAGGGAAGAAAACTGCTGAGTTCCCAGGAGTTTCATTGATTATATCTGTTACAATTCTAGCTATTTCTTTGTATTGCTCTTCGCTTCTCGTTGTGAATTTTGTACTTGTCTTTGCAACGATTAGATTAAGACGGTTTTCTTTAGGAAATGGAGATGGAATTTCACTTTGAATTGTTGTTTCTGGAAAACCAAGAAGTTCTGTGAACATTTTTGTTGGAGTTAGCGTTCCACTCATGATTATTGTTGAATGAGATTGTTCGATTACTTCTTTAGCAACAACGCTAGGATCGAGACATCTATAGCTAAGTTGGATGTTGTCTTCTTTGATTCCTCTTTTTTTAGAAATGATTCTTGTGAAACCTGTATCATTACCAAGCCAAGCGTCTAGAAATATTCCTATGCTTCCAATTGCAGAGTATTTTTGTTCTTCTCTGATTAAATCTCCTGCTTTGTTACATTCTTTAATTAGTTCAGTATAATCTGTGTGATTGTTAACCGCATCTATGAATCTGCTTCTTGTGAAATAGTCTTCGTCTTTATCTTCAGGTACTACTTGTTTGAGAAGAGCGTTGAGTCTTTCGAAAATTGTAAGAAGTTCTGATCTTTCGAATTTTTTTGCTTCATTGATTGCTCTTTTTAGCATGATTGTTGATAGTGTTGCTGTTGCAAGATTTTTAATTCTATCAGGAAGATTGTGACCTTCGTCTACGATGATGATGCTGTCTTGTAATGTTTTATTATTCTTTTTCAGAAAATTTTCTCGAATTGATGGATGAAAGAGATAATAATAGTCTGCTACAATGACTTGAGATTCTTTTGCGAGAAGCATTGCGAGTTCATAGGGGCAAAGTTCGTGGTCTGCACCTATTTCAACAATTTCTTCAACCACAAGAGGGCTTTTGATTGTTAGTTCTTTGAGAGCTACTTGAGCTTGAGGGCTGAGTTTTTCTTTGTTCTTTAATCCTTCATAGTATGGGCAACGTTTATCTTCACGCATTGCTTTACAATATTCTGCGAATTCTCCGGTTCCGAGAAGAGTAACTCCTGGTTGAATGCACATCCATTTTTTACCAACAATATCTGTTGCTTTAACTTCTATATTGTGTTTTTTTTTAATTGCTTGAAGTGTTTCGATTGCAATTCTATGTTGAGTGTTTTTTGATGTTAAGAAGAATACTGTTTTGTTTTCTGCGATTGCTTTTGTTAATGCTGGCGCAATACTAGCTGCGGTTTTACCAAGTCCAGTTGGAGCATGGATTACGGCGTTTTTCTTCTCATCAATAGCCTTAGCGATCGTCTCGATCATTTCGTGCTGGAATGCACGAATGGTTTCATGGGGGAAGAGAAGATTCTTTGTAAATTCTTCGAATTTCCCAAGACTTTTCGATGTTGTCTTCAAAGTATCATCTTTATTACAAGGATTATTGCTCATATTTTTCACAGTATTGAAGGGTTTCACCCATGCTTAAAAAGCTTATGTGAGTTTGTCTCGTGTTGTTTATGTTTTACGCGTAGGGTTTCACGATTCGAGCTTTTCGTTCACTGGCGTTCTCGAATCGTTCATTCAATTCACGACGCTGCGAAGAATTGTTTTTAAACCGATTCCTATCTAGCGATAGTCGTTTTAATAAATTTCGCTACAAGGCAATAGACGTGTTATCTTAGAATTAATCCAGTAATTTATCTGCGCCTTCTTCGACTTTCATATGAACAAAGCCTGTTTTTCCGCAGAAAGGACATTTGTTAACTATAAATTCTGGATTTCTATTGAATTTGTAATTACAAGCATCACAAATATATTCTTTCTTTGTGAAGAAACCTTTTGAGGTGTCTATCTTTGTAGAAGGGTTAGTAGTTGTTTCAGCAGGTTTTCGTAACCTATCTTTGTTAAAACTGTTTGGGTCCGATGTATTTTCAAAACAATTGATGCAGACAAATCCTTGTCCATCACTTAGAGCTCTCATTTCTGAGGGTTCCATCTCTTTACTGCACTTTTTACACGTTGTTTTCATTGAATTTTCCATAACTAACACCTACACATAAGTATACTATCCCTACTCCTGAATGTTCACATATTTAAATCTTACGCTGTAATTATAAGATTATAAAAACTGCAAATGTTTATAAAGCAGCTTTGCTAGATTGGATGTATGAAAAGGCCAAAGGAAAAACCAATTCACTATGGTATATTTTTAGGAATTGGAGTGGTCATGTTTGTTATCTCAAAAATCCTCTTGTGGAGAGATAATACTCAGCATCCAGAAGCCATGCAACTATTCTTGTGGATTGGGCTGTTATTTGTACTTATTGGTGTTATTAAATTAGTAATTGCTATTAAAAAGAAAACTTCAGTCGCGGAAGAAAAGATAGCTGAGAAATTAGCAGGACCTGAAGCAAGTTTATCGGCTCCTGAAGCTCGTGACAAAGCACGTCGAGCTGAGCAGCAACGAATGCGGCGACAAGAAATGAAAGAAGAAGGTTCACAGAAGCCTGTGATCATAACATGCCCTGCATGTAAAACAAAAAATTATTCAAGTTCAAACTTTTGCCACATGTGTGGACAAAAACTACGGTGATTATAATGGATATATTTAATGCAATGGCAACAAGAAGAAGCATTAGACGCTTCAAAGCTAAACCTGTAGAAAGAGATGATCTTCATTTTATTATAGAGATGGCTATGAAAGCTCCTTCAGCAGGAAATCTACAAGATTATAGATTCATTATTGTTAGAGATAAAGCAGTGATTAAGGAACTTCCAGATTATTGCATGGATCAAATGTGGATAAGCGGTGCTCCTATAGTCATAGTAGTTTGTTCTCAACCTAAACTTCAGAAAAAATGGTACGGCGCTCCGGGAGAAATCTTCGCTCGACAAAATGCAGCGGCTGCAACTCAAAATATATTACTAGCAGCACATGGTTTAGGATTAGGTGCTTGCTGGGTTAGTGGTTTCAATCAAGAAAAAGTTGATAATTTATTCGAATTGAATGGTAAAGCTAGAGTTGAGTCAATTATTCCAATAGGTTATCCTGCGGAAAAACCAGTATCCAAAACAGAATTCACACTTAATAATATGTTATTCTTTGATATCTATGAAGGAGACATTGCTGACTGGGATAGATTCACTAAGAATTATTCTGGAATTATTGAAAAGAAATTAGCTTCGGCTAAAGAAAAATTCAAAGAAAAATCTTCTGGAGCTAAAGTTACGATTAAAGATATTAGTAAGAAGTTGAAAGATGCCCATGCTAAGGTCAAGAAAAAATTAAAAGAAAAGAAATAATAATTTTATTGCATGTGCTTGATAAACTCCACGCCGCCCATATATGGTCGTAGAACTTCTGGAACTGTTATTGTTCCATCTTCATTTTGAAAGTTTTCAATAATTCCAACTAAAGCTCTAGATGTAGCGAGTGCTGTATTGTTTAATGTGTGTAATACTTCTCTTTCATTATCTTTTCGAAGAACTTTGATGTTTAAACCTCTTGCTTGGAAGTCTGTACAATTTGAAAGTGATGTTATTTCTCCATAACTTTCAGTGGTTGGTCTCCATACTTCCATGTCTGCTGATTTTGATTTCCATAGAGACAGATCTCCTGAGCAGATTTCTACAATTCTGTATGGTAATTTTAAGTCTTGGAAGATTTCTTCAGTGATTGCTTGCATTTCTTCATAGATTTCGTATGATTCTTCTGGTTTACAGAAAATGAACTGTTCTATTTTGTTGAACTGGTGTGTTCTCCATAGTCCTTTTTCGTTTATACCGTGGGATCCAATTTCTTTACGGAAACACATTGTATATGAGAAATATTTTAGAGGAAGTCTTTCTTCTTCAATAGCGTCTTCTTCGTGAAGACCTAGTAAGGAGTATTCGCTTGTTCCAATTAGATTAAGATCTTCATCGTTAACTTGATAGATTGTTTCATCAAAGCCTTCTGTATCCATAGCGGCATCCAGAATTCGTCGTCTGATCATAAGAGGAGGTTCAACATATGTGTAACCTTTACTTATCATTTTATCAATTGCAAATCTAATTAATGCTTGGTTCATTAGAGCAAGGTCTCCTTTTAGAACATAGAATCCATTTCCTGATAGTTCTGCGGATCTGTTGAAATCAGCACCGCCAAGATCTTCGATTAGTCTAACGTGATTTAATACTGGGTGATGAAATTCTTTTATTTCTCCCCATTTCTTAATTTCTACATTGTCTTCTTCTGTTTTTCCTCGAGGCACAGAATCGTGCATTATGTTAGGAAGTTTACTAAGAACTTTATTTATTTCAGAAAGAAGAGTTGTTTCTTCAGTTTCTAAAACTTTGATTTTTTTAGGAATGTCTTTTGCTTTACTAAATAATTCTGTTAGTTTATGTACTCCAACAGAAATATCTTTGTTCTTCTTTGTAGCATTGATTTCTTTAGACAGTTCATTTCGTGATTGTCTTAGATCATCAATCTGTTTTTTTATAGAACGCCACTTCTCATCTTTTTCCATAATAGAATTTACTAAATGTATTTTATCTGTCATATGTCTTTTCTTCATATTGTCGATGACAAGTTTTGAATTATCGCGAATAAGTTTAATATCAATCATATTTTTTGACCTCAGTAATGGGAGAGTATAAGGTAAAGTAAGGTGGTTTATAAATGCTGTTCTTGAAATCCTGCATTTTGCTTATAATTTCTGCAAAAATTGGAAAAAATAATATTTTTACCATTTTAGATGACAAAAATTCTACAAAATAGTAATATTGCCATTAAAATGACAAAAAGTTTATATATCTAGAATGTCTTTGGTATTTTAGTCGCTTGATGTTTGCTGTCTGTGGCTGGTGTGGTGTGTAAACAAAATGGGTAAAATACCTTTAAGTACTAATATATACAAGAAAGAACTATTTTCTAAAGCATTGAACAACCGATTCAACATGATTCGGGCTAGAACAATGACTAATGCGTTGAAAGGCGCAAAGTATGATTTCAATTACATCGCAGGATAAATTCCTGTCTTTTTTTTGTTTTACAATTCTCTATGTTTACTAAAAGAACCAACTGCTTTTATGAAAACAAATAGAACCAATCCAGCGATGATAATAATTGTTGCGAGATTTATTTGTTTTTGAACTTTTTCTTTAGCTTCTTCGGTGTTAGCATTGTAAACTTTAGTTGTTAAGAATTTTGAAAGTTTTCCATTGATGCTGTTTCCAATAATATTAATTGACTGTCCTGTTGTTAGATTAACAAGTTTTGTTTCTGCAATTTCTTCTATGACTATTTCTTCTCCGAAATTATCCAAATATCTTAGACTTATTGTGAATGTGTTTGTTCCTTTCTTTAGTTGAGCCCCTATGAGTTCTATGTTTATTTTTTGATCGCTAATTAATTCTTCAAAAGACCATTCTTGTGTGAATAAAGGATGATTTAATATTAAACTTATATTATTAGGAGTTGCGAATGAGTCTCTTTGAATATTAACTTCTAATACTCCGACTTGTTCATATGTGAATGTTTCTGGAATTGAAATTTCTCCAAACTTTACTTTAGCCATATCATTTACTTTGTATGTTACATATAATGATTGATCGTTTATTGGACTGTATAATTTCATTGTTTGAAAACCAACATTGTTTGTGTTCAAGTCAAATGAAACAGAGTCTTCCATTGAAGATAGAGTTTTACAATTTGTATTGTCGCAAACACTTAGGCTTGTTGATTCTGTAAGTGTGCATTTTACTTGAGCACTGTCGCCTAATAGGATTGGTTCGTTGTGTTGACATAGAATGGGAAGAGGTTCTGCGATTGTATATTGATTTTGCATAAATTGTTCCATGTATTCTTTACTGTATATATTATTATGTGCCGCTACGCTAAAAACTGTTTCAACAGAAGGACCTATGCTTCTACTTATGGAAACAGGAAATGAATACACAAATTCATCTTGAAGATTATTATCTATTTTTACTAACCAATAAACTGTTTTTTCTTCTCTTGGTTTTAATGCGACCATTTGTTGATTAGGTGTAATTGATTCAAGGTTTGTTGTTTGTGAGCTAATTAATCTTTCAACTGCATAATGATTATATTTATTTTTTACAGTTGCCTTAATAACATTGTAAGAACCAAAGCCAACTTCGTCTTCAATAGCACTTACACTTATTGTTGTTCTCTCAGAAAGATCGTTTCCTTCACTTACAATAGATGTTTCAAAGTCTAATTGTTCTGGTTGTATTTGGAAATCATAGCCTGAAGCACTATACTCTGCTGAAGAACCGGTTCCATCAACACCTTTTTCTATGGCTATGTGTGTTGCGTCGATATAGCCGTATTGTTGATATGTAACGTCGTAAGGAACCCAGCCAACGCTTGGGAAATAAACTTCTGACCAACCGTGGTTTCCCCAATTTTCATCAAATAATTCTGAATCAGTATATGCAATACCTGAAACGAATCTCGCAGGAACGCCAAGAGCTCTATTTAACGAGATGAATAAATTTGTAATTTCATCACAAACACCATATTTATTTTCTAAAACCCAGCTTGAGGGTTGGTTCGCTTCACTTGTTAATGTTGATAAATCGTATTCTATATTTCGATTAACCCAATCTGCAAGAACAAACTCAACCATGAATAAATCTGTTTCATCACCTGCTAAAGAACTTGCTAGCTGCGCTATGTTTTGATTTGAATCTATGGAATCGGTTGATTGTAAATAGTCTTGAACTTCAGAAGGAATGTTTGTTAATGGAAAATTAATTTTTGTTTTAATAGGAACAGAAATTCCTAGGGTTTCTACTTGAGCTTCGATTTGTGCACTTACTGAATTAGAAGAAGGATTATTCCATTCAAAAAATATTGATTCATCTAAAATCTCTGCTTGAGGATTAGTTTCGAGATATTCTATTGTTTGTCTATATGTTTCTAGAGGTCTTGTAGTATATCTTGCTTCTATTTGATTAACCTGGTAGGATCCTCCTGTTGAAACTAAATTAATTATGTTATCAACTGTTTGGAGAATGATTAAGGATTCTTTGTCCTCGTATGTTTGAGCAGAAACAACGCTTACTGATAGGAGTAGTAAGAGCACTATAATTAAAATTTGACACCTCATGTGCTTTATTGAAGGGACGAAGTATAAAAAGATTGCTAGAAATTGCTTAAACTTGTCTGTGCTTTCTTGTCTTCAATGTTCTTTGCAGTTTTCCACTGTTTTCTCACAAGATTTTCTTCTTTCAATTGTTCGAAGTGTTTTCCAAGAGATCTTACGGTGTTTGGATCTGCAGGATAGCCAGAACCAATTTGAAATCCGAGTTTTTTCTCGACGGTTTTTATAGAAGCATCTCTTGTTGTTTTAGCGAGAATAGATGCTGCGGAAACTTCAATGTAATTAAGGTCTGCTTTGAACTCTGCTTTGATTGGTATTTTAGTTTCTGCTTTTTTTCTTACGTGGTTAAGATATTCTTCTTTATTCTTTGCAGGAAGATCTAACATTACTTCGTCGACTTTAGATTTTTTTAATAATCGTTTGATAAGTTTTCCAGAAACTTCAGCTTCGAGAATGTTTAATGAAGATGAAGGATTGATTAAGGCTTTGTCAATTTGTTGAGGACTTGATTTGATAATAACATGTTCGCATCTAGCTTTGATTATTCTCGCTAGCTTTCTTCTCTTAGGTTCTGTGAGAAGTTTAGAATCTTTGACTCCAATTTTATTGAAGAATTTTTTATCTTCAGGAGTGCAAGCTACAATTGCCATGACTAGAGGGCCTAATACTGGCCCGCGGCCAGCTTCATCAACTCCTGCGAATATTTTCATGTGATTAATTAGAATGATATTCTATTTAAGCTTTGTCACAGAGATTCTTAACTGCTTCAATTAATTTTTCGCTTGTCTTTGCAGAGCCAATCGTTGCTCGAGCTTTACTCGCACCTGCAATTCCTTTTGTGAAATGCTGGGCTTGTAATTTTTTATGTAAAAAAGAAGTATTGTATTTATCAGAAAGTTTCATGTATTCTTTGAAAACTTTGAATTTATCTCTTTGTAAATCCTTTGGATTTTCTAAGCCTTCTTTACTTTGTATTCGAAGCTTAGGGAAAATTTCTTTAACTTTTTTTCTTTGAAGTTTATTTTTTATTTTAGAAAATAATAGTGGATTTCCAGAAGCTGCTCTACCAATTGAAACATAATCAACTCCAGATTCTTTTCGTTTATCAATTGCTGTCTGAGCATTTGTTATGTCGCCGTTTCCAATGACAGGAATATCAACAGCTTCCTTAACTTTCTTAATTACATTCCAATTTGCTTTTCCAGTATAGCCTTGGTCTGTTGTTCGACCATGGACTGTTAATAGGGATGCGCCTGCATCTTCGATTTCTTTAGCAACTTTCACTGCGTTGATTGTTTTTTGAGAAAAACCAATTCGAATCTTTGCAGTGATAGGATTATTAACTCTATCAGTCATTGCAGAAATAATTTTTCCAATTTGTTTTGGTTTTTTTAATAATGCACTTCCCATTCCATTCTTAATTACTTTAGTAACTGGACAGCCGAGATTAATATCTATATAATTAGAATTTTCCGAAACAAGTTCTGCAGCATCTGCCATGTTCTTAGCTTCTTTTCCAAAGAGTTGAATTGCAAAGTATTTTTCATTAGGAGCTCGAACTGTTAAATCAAAAGAACGATTTTGTTTTTGTATGAGGCCGTTTGCACTTACTAATTCACTTACGGTCATTCCTGCGCCGTATTTCACACAGAGAGATCTGAATGCGACGTCAGTGATTCGAGCCATTGGTGCAAGGCATGCACTTGTCTTCGGAGGAAGCTTCATGTAAGAAAGATATGTTTATGTTCTTATAAAATTGGTGTTTTGCTAATTATTTTCTATGGTGTAGATAAAACGATCTTTAATTAGTTCTTTTTCTTTTAATATAAAATAATTATTTATTGTTCTATCTAATTTTTTGTTTTTATCATAACACATAACTATTCTTTTAACATTTTGTTTTGTCATGTTTTCAAGAAATAGATCTATTGAACCTTCCCATTCACAAGCTCTTCCAAAAGGAGGATCAGTAACAACGATTAGATTGGCATCTTTGATGATTTTAGAATTAGCATTTTCATTTGAAACTAAATAATTTGTTATGTTTGTTTTTTCTAAATTAATTTCTGTTGCTATTGATGCTTCTTCATCTAGATCATTAGCATAAATTTTGTTTATTTGAGAAAAGTTTAATCCTCCAATTAAAACAATTGTTCCTTTTCCACAAAATGGATCATATAGTGCGCATTGGTCAAAACCCGCAATTCCTTTTTTAACCATGGCGTATGCTAGGGCTGGAGGAAATTTCGGGGTGCTGTCCGCTCTTTCTATTGTTTTTCCATTTAGGTATATCATTTTTTAGTTACGGAGAAATCCAACATAGGATGTTTCATAAAGAATGTAATCTTATCATTTCTTTGCAATTGTTTAATTTGGTATTCCATTTTAGCAGCGTCGATTTTATCAACGGCTTTGATTGTATGAAGTAATCGTTTGAATCTTTTCTGTCGAACATACTTGCTACCTTTTCCTGATTTATGTACTTCCATTCGTTTTTCTACGTCGTTTGTTATTCCTGTATAAATTGAATCGTCTTGACATTCAAGAAGGTAAACATACCATTGTTTAGTTTCCATGAGAAATAAAATTACTTCTTTATTTATATTAATAATGGTGAAAAAAAGAGGCCTGTCAAATAGAACGTGAACGTGGTGTTTACAGGCCTCTGTGGATGTGGTAGAAGAACAGTGTTTACGCCAAAGCGTAAGCGTGGCGATCTTCTTACTATTAGTATGAGAAGAATTCTTTATAAACGATGTTAAGCTTTAATCTAGAAAATGAATCCGTAAGGCTTAAAAGGGATACTACGTCCTTTGAAATTAGTGAATTTCTAAGGGTTAGAAACAGAACTTTTATATTCTGTTTCGAACTTTACTCATTTATGAAACTTTTAGATTTTGCAATGCCTGGCTGGTTTAACACTCCTGAAATTGTTCTCTATGTAATATTTGCGCTAGTGACATTTTTCATCGCTTACAGAGCGTATAGTATTTACAAAATGTGTGGTCACAAACCTACAGCAATCTTCGGATTGGCATTTCTAGGTCTTAGTGGAAGTTATCTATTACAAGCAATTCTAGGTTTATTGATTATTAATAGAGTTAGCTCCCAAGATATTGTAGGTTCTTTAGCTACAAACTCGGTTTTGACATTGAGTATGTTCGCAACAATACTTCATGTTGCAGCTTTTACAATTGCATTGGTTTTACTTGCATACGTTACTCTTAGAGAAAGAGGGATTAAAATTTTCGCACTCTTATTATCAATTACTACTCTTGCAATGATATTTGCAAAGAAACATGGAATGGTATTTTTCCTGACAACAGGAATATTCCTATTATTTATCACAGCACAGCATGTGCAAAGATTCCTTAAACGACCAAGCTTACCAAAGCTTTTCATTTCAGCAGGTTTTGGAATGTTGTTCTTAGGACAAATGTTTTTAGCATTAGCGTATAAGCTATGTGCTTTATACGTTCCCGGATTATTACTTATGTTAATAGGATTCTTATTTTTACTAAGAAGTTTATTTGAAATCAAAAAGAAATAAAATGACTAAACCATGAAAATATTTATTTTCATTGGTTTGAAATTTTGAGTGAAACGAAAAATGGCAAAACATGCGAAATCAAAAATGATTTCTTAGCTTTGCCATGGACACACAATACAATGAACACAACGGTTTGAACACAAATGGCAAAGAAGAGAGATAGATTACAAATCATCCATGACATCCTTTCGGCAATTCAAGCTAAAGGTGGAACTATCAAGCCAACCCATTTATTGTATAAATCAAATCTTTCTCATAAAATGATGATTGAATACCTTCAAGATCTAATGCTGAAAAATTTTGTTAGCGAAGGAGAAGAAGGTAAGAAGAGAAAATCTAGAGTTTATGAGTTAACTTCTCGAGGATATGATTATCTTGCAGAATATCGTACAGTAACACGATTCATTGAGTCTTTTGGACTTGAAGATAATTAAATTTTTAATAGGAATATTTATAAACTAACTTTTCTACATTTTTAAATGATGTGAGGGTATTTTGTCATGCGATTCAATACTAGGTCTATAACTATATTATTTCTATTCGTTTTCCTAGCTTCAGCTGTACTGGGTTTTTCTACTCAATCTATCTCGGATAATCTATCCATAAGCTTAGATAATCCGACGAGCGGAGATAATCATCTTACAGATAAGTTCACAATCACTCTTCTTAACGCAACTGAGAATGCAACATGTGTTCTTTGGGGAAATTGGACTAGCTGGGCAGAAAAAACAACGACGACTAATATGAACCTAACAAATAGTACATATAATTTGACTCTATCAAATTTATCTGCTTGGGTTCACAACACAAGTTACAAATGGGCAGTTAATTGTTCCTCTCAAACAAACCTGAGTGATTATCAACTTTCAACTAATGAAACTTTTGTTTATCTTAATCAAACTATTCTTGATAATCAAGATCAATATGAATACAATGATGTATACACAAGTGCGAATTATATTTTAACAAACGGAACAAAACAATATCATTCTTTTTATCCTGCGGGCGATGAAGATTGGATTGCGTTCAACGCAACACAAAACGAATCATACCGAATTGAAACTGGAGATCTCCTTAATGGAGCTGATACTTTTTTAGCATTATATGATGTTAATCATACAACTCGTATTGCTTTTAATGACGATGTTGTTACTAATGGTCCTTTTGCAGTTCATCAAAGATCATTAATTGAATGGACAGCTCCTGCTAATGGAACTTATTATTTGAATGTCACTGATTTAGTTGATAATGTTGGAAATTATACTATAAGTGTAACTGCGTACCCTGATTTAAGTTTAAGTTTTGTAAACTTTACAACATTTGCACAACAAAATACTTTTTTCACAGTTTATGTGAATGTAACTTGCAATGGGGGGAATTGTACAAATATTCCAATTTATTTGGATCCTAAAAAAATTAAAGAAGAAAAAATTATTGATGATTCTAATATTCTTAATAATTTAGATGAACTTGATGATAATATTTTATATGATGTAATTGTTACTCTTAAGGATGTTGAAAATATTATTGAAGAAGATTCTTTGTTTTCAACAAAATCAAAATCAGTTAATATTAATAGATTAAATGCAAGACAAAAACAGGTTAAAAATATTCGAGAAAGAGTTTTCGATGATTTAGGTCTTGGGAAAAATTCTTTTGGAACTATGAGTTCATCTGATGTTTTAATTGTTAGAGAATATGAAGTTATTAATGCTTTCGCAGCATCAATGACAAAAGATGCTCTTGAAGATTTACAAAATAATCCTTTTGTTGAAAAAGTTGCTTTTGAAGAAACTTTCACAATTACAAATGATGATTCTATTCCTATGATTAATGCTGATGATGTTTGGTTAGAACAAAGTGGCGGAAATTATTTAACAGGTATTGGTCAAACAATTTGTATTGTTGATACAGGAATTGCCTATGGCCACGCTGATTTTGGAGGTAACGCAAGTTTCCCTAATCAAAAAGTAATTGGTGGCTATGATTTTGTTAATGATGATGCAGATCCTATGGATGATGATTATTGGACTCCAGGTCATGGAAGTCATGTTGCTGGAACTGCAGCTGGAGAAGATGCAACATTCACAGGAGTTGCTCCCGGAGCAAAACTAGTTGCCGTGAAAGCTTGTAATAATGTCGGTAGTTGTTTAGAAAGTGATATTCTTGCAGGAATTGATTGGTGTGTTTATCACGCAGATGAATATAATATTTCTGTAATTAGTTTGAGTATTGGTGCAGGAAATTATTCAACATATTGTGATGATCAATCAACTGCAAAAGCAGTTAATTATGCTGCCGATCAAGGACTTTTTGTTGCGGTTGCAGCAGGAAATGATCATCCTGGAGAAAACACTGTTTCTGTTCCTGCATGTGCTAGTGGAGCATTTACTGTAAGTTCTATTAGAAAAGATGATTTTACAATTGATTTTGACAGAGGACCTCTTACAGATATTTTAGCTCCTGGTTATTCAATCACATCAACATATTATACTGGCAGTCATGGTGTTGGAAGCGGAACTTCAATGTCAACTCCTCATGTTGCTGGAGCAGCAGCTTTACTAAATCAATATTATTATTCTTTAACCGGAGAATTACGAAGTGCAGATGATATTAAAGAAGCATTTATTGCATCAGGACCTTTACGAAATGATTCCTCGAGTAACTTAAGTTTTCCTCGACTTGATGTCTTAGCTGCATTAAATGAACCTATTAACAAAGGAATTATTTCAACAAATAGTAGCGCTACTCCTTTTTATACAACAAGTGCAAATCCTCAAATTATAAATTTAACACAAGGTGAAGTTAGAACATTAAATTGGTCTGTGAATGCAACTGGAGATTAT
Source organism: uncultured Methanosarcinales archaeon (assembly GCA_964428445.1). Taxonomy (GTDB): domain Archaea; phylum Nanobdellota; class Nanobdellia; order Woesearchaeales; family SKGA01; genus SKGA01. Next base: position 40,002 of record CAYRYC010000003.1, read on the forward strand.
GCTTCCTATGAGTTCTACGCATTCGCACCTTTAACCGCGATTGGCGAAGAAGAACTTTCTGATATTCAAAACCTAACTATTGTTGATTCATCTGTTCCTGTTGTTGTTGCTTTAGGTCCTGCAAACCAATCACCAATAAATATTTCTGCACAAACTTTACAATTTAATATTAGTGATAATTATAGTACGACTTTTGATTGTGATTTATACATTAACGGAACTGTAAATGATAGTGGTAGTTTTGGTCTTGGGGCAAATGAATTTGAAATTAATTTTATTGATGATACCTATAATTGGTATGTGAATTGTTCCGATCCTGGAAGTTTATGGGGTGTGACTGATCTTTATGAAATCACAACAAGAGATACAAGCGTTCCAATTATTTCATTGCAAAGTCCAAGCGCAACATTATACACTCAGAATTTATCAACAAACGTAACTTATCAATCATATGACTCAGCCTATGGAATAGCGAATTGTAGTGTTCTTGTAAATGGAACAATAAATGCAACGAACGCCGGCGTTGTTGAATCAACAAATACAACAGAAGAACTAAGTTTAACAGAAGGAATTAATTCTTGGAGTGTTTTGTGTTATGATAATTCTCCACAAAATAATAATGCAACAAGTTCATCAAGAAATATTATTGTGGATCAAACAAATCCAAATACAACAATTGTTTTAACTGGAACCATTGGTTCAAATGGATGGTATAAATCTCAAGTTCAAATGAGTTTAACAGTTAATGAAACAAATATTGATGAAAGTTATTATAATTATTCAGGTTCTTTATGGTCAACATATCTTGGAGTTCCATTTATTCTGCCAAATGGTAATTTATCCATGCAATATTATTCAATTGATTTAGCAGGAAATAATGAAACAATAAAGATAGAAAATATTTCTATTGATAGCGTTGTTCCTGTCGTTGAAAATTTCACAACAAGTCCTCAATCTCCTGCAGAAGATTATCAAGTTATATTATTGGTTGATGCAAGTGATGTGACATCAGGCATTGCAAATATGACTGTTTCAATTAATTCAGGAGCTTGGAATCTTATGAGTTTGCAGTTAGGAAGCACATATGCGTATAATTACACTCCTGCAAACGATGAGAATTATACAATAGAAATAAAAGCTATTGATCTCGCAGGAACAGAAACTATCGAAGAGTTTTGGATGCTTGTCGGAATTGGATCAAATGGAGATTATGATTTTATTGCAAACACAACAATAGATATTACAAATGTAAGTGCTAAAACGAATGCTTCAGTTGGAGTAAATACTTCTGTTAATGGAACATTTAATGTTACTGAATTTACTGAGCAACCTTTACATGTTAATACTAGTCTTACAAACGCAATTAGATATGCCTCTTTCGAAACAGACCAAGCAGTTATTGATGTTCTGGATTGGGTCTATGTGCAAATTGATTATCTTGCAGCAGACATTTATGGTTACAAAGAATCAACTTTTGAAATTTATTGGTTTAATGAAACAGATGGAACATGGACGGAAATTGATGATGCACTTTCTTATATTATTGACACTGATCATGAAGCTACACCAAATTATCTTTGGGCAAATGCAACTGTCACAGGAACATTTGCAATAGCACTGGATAAATTAGAATGTGTTGATGTTTATGACGATGAAAAAATATTAGCTTATTGTTTTGATGAAACTGATACTCTTAGATCAAGCGGCTACATGTGTGACGATGAGTACCAAACAAGCTCTTGTGATACAGGAGACGTAGGAGGTGGCGGAAGCGGCGGAGGATTCTCTACATATTCAAGTACTAATATAACGGACGACGAACCAGAAGTTATTGCGACATCTTCATCATCGCAAGACGATGGAATTCCTGCGTTAGCTAGAACATCTGGAAATAATTTAGGAACTGCAGGATCAGATAATTCTGAAATTGATTCATCTGCAGAAGAAGCTGAACTTGAACATAAACTTACACTTGGAAATAAAATAGGATTCTTAGCATTGCTTATTGTGGTTATTGGTATTGTTGTTTATGCATATCATTACCGAGATAAAACTCACAGACTTACTGTTGCTCACAAATTAAAAAGATATCTTGATGACTCTAAAGAATCTGAATGGATTAGAGAAGATTACGCTGATGAAATACTTGCTGAAGGAAAAGAGAAACCTTTAGATTTGTATGAACAACAGCGTCAGAAGTTAGAATCTCATCTTAAATAATTTTAATGTATATTTTTTTAATTTTTATTTTTATTAAAATATTTTTTTTAATTCTCTTTTTGAACTTAGAATGCTACTCCTGCAGGAGTAGATTTATAAACTGCTGTTTATTTCTCTGCTCCACACCGTATAGCGGGGTGGAGCAGTCAGGAGTGCTCGCAGGGCTCATAACCCTGAGGTCGGAAGTTCAAATCTTCCCCCCGCTATCCTTTTCTATTATGTTTTATTGTTCTTTATATTTTTTGGATATATTTCTGATTTTGTTCACTTACTTATTTTACTAATTAGTTTTATAGTTTATTTTATGGTAATTTACTCTTTAATTGATGAAAGAAATCTGCGAGGCTATGCGTTTGAGTTTGTTGCACAATCTATTCTGCGAAGAAGCAAAAAGAATAATTTTATTTTTCAATTATCTCGATTTGATTCGATTGATGAAATTTTAATAAAATATAGATTAATTGTTCCTTCTAAGTATTTAGAATTGATGGACTATTTGAGAAAAGAATGGAATCGTTGCGATTTGATTGAATTTGATCTTATTAGCATTAGTGACAGAGAAATAAATAATCTTATTTTTTATGATGTAAAAACAAAATTTCATCTTGTGAAACGAGATTATTTTGAAATTTGTAAATCTGCGGAATCTTTTTTCAAAACAGTTCAATCAAAGTTTTTGATTCCTGTCAATTTTGTTTCGATGATTCTTTTTGATCGCTGGAGATTCAGTTTTCAAATAATCCCTTATAATTCTGTTTTTAAACGAGTTTATTCTCGATTTAATAAATAAGAAAAGAAAAACGCCGTGGATGCAACCGAGCAAAGTGAGCGTTGTGCTGAAAATCTTTGATTTTCAAGCAGGTCACATTCACAAGTTTTTATTGAAAATAAAAAACGCCGTGGATGGGATTTGAACCCATGATCCTAAAAGGACAGGATCTTTGCAAATTCAAACAAAATGTCCAAATTTTAGCAATCCTGCGCAATACCAGACTATGCGACCGCGGCATAATATTTACTTGGTTTTTGGGATTGGTTTTTGTTTTTAAATATGTTGTTTAGGAAGCTTTTTTCTTAATATATTTGTCTACGCTTGTTTCTTCGAATTCAAATGCTGATTTTCTTAGAATAACTGCGCTTGACTCGTTTTGAAGATAGTTTTCAGGCAGATAGAGTATTTTTTTTTCAAGTAGTAGACCATTAACATGTTCCCACTTTGCACCCGTGGAACTTCTCCAATCGTTAATGAAGTAGAATGTTTTGATTGGATTTTTTTTGTTTATGAAAAGAGGAAGATATATGTCTTCTAATAGTGCCCATGGATATCCTTCAATATTTTCTTTGCTGTAGATTCTGTGCATTGCATCTTCCATTGGTGCTTGATTGAATACTAATTGTCCTTGGGATTCAATTTTTTTTATTGTTTCTTCAAGAATGTACATATTGTCTTCGATGGAACCGACTCCTCCTGTGGAGATGGGTCCACAGACTTCTGCATGGTTTTGAGGCATGTTATTCTGAATATTTAGCGCTATTTTCCCAATATCTGAAAACGTTTTAGTTTGCTCTAGGGCGTCCAGATGGTCTTTAGTCCAGTATTCTATGCCTTTCTTCATATTATTACAGTTCTTTCTGAGGTTTTAAGATTTACTTTCTTATTGCGAAACCTTTTTAAATAAAACCAGACTTATAACGCATAATCGAACACATTTTCTATAACGTTCATTAATAATAAATTATATTTTGGGTGAATATATGACTGAATCAAATTCAATGAAATCTGGTACAACTACTGTCGGTGTTGTTTGCAAAGATTGTATTGTTTTAGCAGCGGATATGAGAGTAACTGTTGGCTATCAAATCGCAAACAAGAACTGGGAAAAAGTAGTGCAAATTACTGACAATATCGCAATCACAATTGCAGGATCTGTTTCTGCAATCCAAATGCTTGAGAAATATCTCAAGAGTGAATTAAAACTTAGACAAATTCGACTTGGTCGAGAAGTCTCTGTTAAAGAAGCAGCAAATCTTTTACGTAATTGGGTTTACGGAATGATTAGACAACCAAAAATGATGCAAGATATTTCGCATTTTTTAATGGCTGGATCTGATTCAGATGGTTTACATCTTTATGATATTTTCCCAGACGGAACTTTACATAAGGTTGATGATTATTTTTCAAGCGGTTCAGGAAGCCATTATGTTTTCGGTATGTTTGAACAAAATTACAAACCAAATCTAAGCGAAGCTGATGGTATCGAACTGGCAATTCAAGCTGTTGATACTGCTATGCAAAGAGATATTGCTTCTGGAAACGGAATTAATATTATGGTTATTGATAAAAACGGCGTGAAAAAAGTAGCTTCTAAAAAAGTTGATACTCACGCTAAATAGTTTTTATCTTTTTGTTTTTATTTTATTAAAATTATTAAGAGGAATTTTCTCAATAAATTAAAAAAATTATATTCGTAATTACAAAAGAAAAATCTAATGTGATATACTAAGGTCCTTGAAAAATTAACGTTTTTCGGGACTATTTTTTCCACAAATAAAAGGTGAACAAAATGATCCTTGAAAACTTTTAGTTTTCCAGGCCAATTTTTTTTCACCATGGTAAAAAAAATGGTTTCAGAAATTATAAAAGAAATACTTAAAATAGTCCCTAAAGAAAAAATCAGTGACGCTGGTTTTGAGGGAGCAAACATCGTACTCTATACTAAAGATATCGACTTTTTCAATAACGACGGCGGTATTGTTAGAGCAGCAGTTAGTAAGGTAAAGAAAAGAATAGAACTTCGACCTGATCCTTCTCTTTGTATGGGTCTAGAAAAGGCTGAAAAGGAATTAAGAAAAATTATTCCTGAAGAAGCAGTAATAGGAACTATTATTTTCGAAGCTCAACGTTCAATTGTAATCATAGAAGCGGAAAAACCAGGATTGGTTATTGGTAAGGCTGCAGAAACTCTTAATGAAATAAAGAAAAAAACTATGTGGGTTCCTCAGGTAAAACGAACACCGCCAATTAAATCCAATATTATTGAAAACATTCGAGGAGTTCTTTATGAAAATTCTGACTATCGAAGAAAGTTTCTCCATAAAACTGGAGAACGTGTTTACAACGGTTGGCTTCGACAGAAAAAAGAAGAATGGGTCCGAATAACATATCTCGGTTCAGCTCGACAGGTAGGTCGATCATGTATCTTATTACAAACTCCTGAATCACGAATACTTTTGGATTGCGGAATAGATGTTTCTTCTGATAGTGCTTATCCTTTCTTAGAAGCTCCTGAATTTAGAATAGAAGAATTGGATGCAATTATCGTATCTCATGCACACTTAGACCATAGTGGTTTTGTTCCATATCTTTTCAAGTTTGGTTACAAAGGACCTGTTTATTGTACAGCTCCAACACGAGACATCATGGCTTTGCTTCAACTTGATGTTGTAAAAATAATGATTGGTGAAGGTAAAGATCCGATTTACACAAGTGAAGAAGTTCGAGAAGTTGTAAAAAACACAATTACTCTTGGTTATGAAGAAGTGACTGATATAACTCCTGATGTAAGAATTACTCTTTACAATGCAGGACACATGCTTGGAAGTTCAATGGTTCATTTACACATCGGAAATGGTTTACACAATTTATTATACAGCGCAGATATGAAGTATGCAAAAACAAGTTTGCTTGCACCTGCGGTTACAAAGTTTCCTAGACTAGAAACATTAATGATTGAAGGAACATATGGTGGTAAGGATAATAAACTTCCTCCAGTAAGGGAACAAGATCAATACGTTGCAGATCTTATTAAAAAAACCGTAGAACGAAAAGGAAAAGTTCTCATCCCGACTCTTGGTTCAGGTAGAGGACAGGAAATGATTCTTGTTGTGAATAAAATGATTAAAGATGGGACTATTCCTAATGTTCCTTTCTATATTCACGGAATGGTTTGGGATATTACTGCAATTTACACAGCCTATCCTGAGTTCTTGAATAGTGGAGTTAGAAATCAAATTTTCCATAAAGACAATAACCCTTTCTTAGCAGATAATGTTAAGCGGGTAGGTAGTCGAAAAGAACAACAAGAGATCCTTGATAGCACAGAGCCTTGTATTATTTTAGCAACAAGTGGTATGCTTGTAGGAGGGCCTAGTGTGTCCTATTTACAGGCTCTTTGTGAAGACCCTAAGCACACTCTAATATTCTCATGTTATCAGTCAGAAGGCTCCCTAGGGAAGCGTCTATTGAACGGTGCGAGAGAGTTTAGTATTTCTGCAGGACCTAATAAAATTGATACTTTTGACGTTAAAATGGAAGTTGCGAAATTTGAGATTTCAGGTCACGCTGACAGAAGAGAATTAATGAACTTTGTTCAGAGATGTAATCCCAAACCAAGAAAAATTTTGGTTAATCATGGAGAAAAATCTCGAGTTCTTGATTTAGCAAGTAGTATTCACAAAGCTTTACGAGTTGAAACAACCGCTCCGAGAAATCTTGAATCCGTAAGACTCAAATAATTTTTTTCTTTTTCTTAATTATTTTTTTGTTTTTTTCTAAAACTCTTGAATTTTGATATATTTTTTGTTCCTTCTTAGTGAAACACATTTTTTTCTTTTCCTACGACCATTAGTGACACATCATTGCTAGAAACTTTTACCCTATGGGAAAATTCTCTTCATAAATATTTTTATTTACGAAAAAAAGTATAGTCTGCAATACAATCATCGCAACCACACAAGCTTTATATATCAGTTTTTCTTAACTAATTTTATCGAAATCGAATCCGGTTTTGGTGTTGTGAATCATTCTTTCATATGGAATGAAACAAAGGTGTGTACCGCAAAGAGAACCCCTCTTTTTGCGTTGAAAATCGCAAAGCTCAGATTTTAAGTCTGAGATTTTGCTTTGCGTTTTGAAGCGTCTTAGAAATATGGTGTATTTCTTAGATGTTTTTTGTGTATTGTGTGTGAGGTAAATTAAATGACAGCAATAAGTTATGAAGCAAAATTAAAAAATCAAACACTCACTGCTTTTTTCAACAATTCCGAGGAAAGTGAAGAGTAAATAGTGCTGGGAAGCATTATTTTTTATTATTTCTTATTACCCTTGTTTAAAAAAAGTAATACTTTTTTTAACATCCTAAAAATTACGCAATTACTCGAAATCAAAGCTCACAGACTTTGTCCTTCTATGTTTGCTTATTTTAATTTTCAGGATATAAACCATAAACTTAAAAGGACTAGTTTATTCTTGCGAATACGCTCAAAAACCACTAAATTTGGTTTTTGGCGTCCTGGAAATATTTTTTATTTATATTTCCTTGACACTTAATTGGTGATTTATTATGACAGATAATGTAGAAAAAGGAAATTATGTTGAAGTTCATTACACAGGTACTTTCGAAGATGGAACTGTATTTGATTCATCCGAGGGTAAAGATCCTCTTGCAGTTTTAGCTGGCGAAGGAATGCTTATCAAAGGTTTCGACCAAGCTCTTGTTGGTATGAAAGTTGGCGAAGAAAAAGAAGTCGACATCAAATCAGACGAAGCATACGGAGAACGAAACGAACAGCTATTAAGAACCGTCCCTAAGAAAGACTTAGGAGAAGGCGCAGATAAAGTTGAAGTTGGTATGATGCTCGGTGTAAAAGCACCTACAGGTCAAACATTCCCTGCTGTAATTACTAAAGTAGAAGCAGAAACAATTGAAATTGACGCAAACCATCCTCTGGCTGGAAAGAACCTTCACTTTAAACTAAAAGTTGAAGCAGCTCGAAAACCAACAGACGATGACATGAAGAAATTCAAAGCTCCAGAAGCTGGATGTTCTGGATGCGAAGGCGACTCTTGCGATAGTTGTTAAATAAATTTTTTTATTTTTTATTCTTTCTTTGTTTTTTTACCACTTTTTCTGATGACATGTTTATATAAATAAAATTATATTTGTGGCTATATGAAGTCTTTTATATCCAATTCTATGAAGGAAATAAAACAATCATTCTGGTTACCTAGATCTAAAATTTATGAAAAATTAGCTTGGGGTTTTGGATTACCTATGGCCACTCTTGCTGCTACGGGTTATTTTAAGTGGTATGAACCTTTGGCTCTTTCAGCTTTTTTTGTTATCTCAGGAAGTCTTACATATCCTTCAAAAAGAAAATGGAAACAGTTTTTGAAAAAAAAGAATGTTGAACCTGAGAAAGTATATTCTCCTTCTCTTTGGAAACCTTTTGTTGTAGGAGCAACATCTACTGCTTTTCTAACAGCAATGAAAATTCCTGGTAAAGTATATGAAATTGCTTCTTTTTTATCAAATCCTAAAGCATATGATTCTCAAAACGCAGAAGCTGTTGAAAATTTTCTCAAAGCAGGATATTTGAATTTGTTAATTGTAGGTGTTGCTACATATGCTATTTATGGTTTGGGAACTTTTTTGGTTAATAATGTTCCTTCTCAATTTCATATTTCAAAAATGAAAAAAAGTTTCCCTCTTTTATTTAAAAAATATTCTTCCGATCAATTTGAAAAATATATTGAAGTATTAAGAGAAGATAATAAGACTCCTCATCAGTATTTAAAAAAACTAATTGAGCACGAATCTCAAACAAGTGTACTTGGCGCATTTGTCGATGTAGCCTATAAAGACAAGTCTTTACAAAAAGCAAAACAAGATTTATTTTTCTCAAGAAAATTTATTATGTATGAAGATTATCAAGGAGCTTCCCCTTTAGAATTATTTTTATTTTCAACTCCTCTTTCAATTGAGCCGGAGCTCAAAGATTATTACGCTAATGAAGCGATAAAACTTGCAGAAGAATATGAAGATATTTCTCAATTGAGTTTGTTTGCTTTGTATAAAGATTCAATTGGTGAAAAAGAGAAAGCTAGAGATTTAGATGCTTTGGTTTGTAATCTTTCTGAACAAATTCCTATGGATGAACAAGAGTTTGAACCTGGTTTTGATGGCGGAGTGCAACAGGTTCTTTTCAAAACTGAAAAAGACGATCCTGTACGATATACTATTTTGAAAAAGTCAGCTCCTCTTGAAGATAAAATTGATTTAGAATCTGAATTTAAACAAAATATTATCATGAAAAACTCTTTGATAGACGATGATATAGCAAATGTTGCCGATGTTTACAATTTTACAGAATATCTTACTAAAGACGGGGAAAAGAAAGTTCGTTTTACCATGAAACAATATTGGCATGATACTCTTTTAGATACTTCTATAAAACTTCTTCTAGATGGTGAGCCTTCTAAAGTTAGAGATTTGTTTTTACATGTTTACAATCAGTTACCTAAATACCAAAATGCTTTGTTAAATCAGGACGAGGTCAGTTTATCTCCGTTAGATCTTGCAGATAAATATTTTTTAAATGCAAAAACGTCTGAGGATCTTGGTTTATTAAAAGAAACAATAGAAAATGTTAATAATATAGGTAAAAATTCTATTGTTCCTAATTTAGATACTCATCCTGTGAATTTTTTAACTAATGTGCAAGAAGATATTTTTGAAACTTCTGTTTACAAATTAGATAATCGAGACAAAGGTTTGGGGACTGCTATGTTTCCTATTATTAGCTTATTTCATTTCTCGAATCTTTTGTATGTTCAAGCTACTTTATCTAAAGTAGAAAATAAAATATTAGAATCTCTTGAAAATAATACTGACAGAAAAGATCTTATGTTATTATTTGGTTCCACGTTACGATTAAAACAAGATTCTTGGTTGAAAGCAAATGAATCAATAAAAATACATTCTGAAGGTCCTGTTGTGGATAAATTGCTTAATCATAATATAGAAATATACAAAAAATTAGCAAAAGAGTTCCCTTCTAATGCTACGTTCTTCGAGAAACAATATGAACATGCTGCTACATTACTTTATGAGCATGACCATTGAACAGTGATGTTAAAACTTTATAAGTCAACTTTGCTGTTCTTTCCTCTATAATGGTACTTGAGCACATATTTCCTGATAGTTGGTTAGAGAAAAAGTTTGCTTTGTCGTTCTTTTTAGGGGCAGGATTCTCAGTCATAGGTATTTTACTAGCTAGATTATTATTCGGATCTAACTCAGGACTTGCTTCAGTTATATTTACTTCATTATTGATTATTCCTTCTTTGTATAAACTTTTCAAGACCGAAGAGAAACTTGAAGAGAAGGAAAGAAAATTTTCTTTGAAGAAATTATATGAGGATAATAAAGGTTTAATTCATGCTTATCTTGGTGTCTTCCTTGGTGTATTCTTCGCATATTATATTATTGCATTCATGAGTGCACAGTTCGGATGGAACACAATTAGTATTTTTAGAGAACAATTATTTTTAGATCCTGCAATCATGGGACGAGCAGCATATAGCTTCCCAACGTTCTGGAGCATTCTCGCTAACAACTGGTGGGTATTACTTGCATGTTTTTTCCTATCCTTACTTACAGGAAATGGAGCAACATTCTTCGTTGCATGGAATGCTTCCGCATGGGGAGCAATCTTTGGTATGAGAGCAGTTGCAGCAGCAACGATTCTAGGAAAAAGTTCACTTGGTGTTGGAGGAATAATGACTCTGATAACCCTGCCTCACATATTATTAGAAGGTGGTGCGTATATCTTAGCAGGTATAGCGGGAGCTGTTATTAGTAGGGATATTGTTTCTGAATCAAAAGAGATGGGAAAATTCCTAGGAATATTAATCGCAATTATTATTGGGTTTTTTGTACTCAATATGTTTTTCAAAATCATTATGGGAGGACCATTACTGGTAGTTCTTAGAATGTTATTGGTTCTTGGTTTAGTCTATACACTCAAAAATGCTTTTCTTGATAAAAAACACAAAGAAGTATTTACCTATAACTTCTGGTTATTTGCAATTGCAATGGGCGTTTTCATCTTAGGAGCATTGGTTGAAACTGGAGTGCTTTCATGGTCAGGAACACTTAATCTGTACTATGCAGCATCCGCAATGTTTTTTGCGTAATGAAAAAATAAAGGGGGAAATAAAATGGCAAAGAAAAAAACTGTTAAAAAAGTATCAAAGGCTGTAGCAAAGAAAGAAGAATCATCTTCTGAAAAAGGATTTGCTATTGCAGCAATTGTAGCAATCGCAGCAATCGTTCTAATCGTGTCAATTACTATTAAGATGCTTGCATAAGCGTCTTTCTTAGTATTTTTTATTGTTTTATTTATACTCATCAGTTTATTCGCTGACGCTCTTAGCCGAATGGTTTGACAACCATTAGTCTTCTTATTTGTTATTCGAAGCCGAATGGTTTGACAACCATTAGTATACAAAAACCCATATTTCTACAACAAACTATATAAAGGGCTAATACTAGAAGTATTCCTATAGCTTGATTATAGATTATTAGCAAAATCAAGTTATAGTAAGCTATTTCGGGGGAAATATGGATCAATTTGGCTCAATTACTAATATTCAGCAGAACATGGCATCTCGTCTACAACGAGATATGAGTATGGATAAAACTGTTGAAATCTTATCGATCATTCAAGGACTTGTTACAGATAAGTTCGGTAGAGTGACTAGGGAAGCTGTTATAATTGAAGCTCAGCTTCGCGGAATGAGTGAAGATGAAGTACTTTCTCTGATTAAAAATTTAGTTGCTAATAGAACACTCAAAGAACAAGATGAGTATCTTATGTTCTAAAGTTTATTTTCTAAACTCTATATTCTTTTAAGTTTCTAATTTCTACTTTCGTACATGGCAATAAATATTGAGATAAAGGCGAGATCATCCAACCAGGATGCAGTAAGAGAAATTCTAAAATCAAGAAATGCTGACTTCAAAGGAGTCGATCATCAAATTGATACTTATTTTGTTGTTCCCAATGGTCGTTTAAAATTGCGTGAAGGTAATATTGAAAATACTTTAATTTATTATGAAAGAGAGGACAAAGAAGGACCTAAACAATCTAATGTGGACATTTATCACTGTGAACCCAAGCCAGAACTTAAAGAAACACTAACAAGCGCATTAGGAGTTCTTGTTGTTGTGGATAAGAAGAGAGAGATTTATTTTATTGATAATATTAAGTTTCATGTTGATGTGGTCGAAGGTTTAGGGAACTTTATTGAAATCGAAGCCATTGATGAAACGGGTACCATGGATAAAGATATTTTGTATAAGCAATGTCAAGAATATTTGAAATTGTTTAATATTGCAGAAGAAGATTTGGTTTCGGTTTCCTACAGCGATTTGCTATTGGAGAAATAGTTATTTTTTGAAAGTTTTTTTCAATTCTTCAAAATTAGCATTTGTCTTAATTCCAGTAATGGGAAAAACACTTCTTGCTGCTTGGAATCCTGCTTCTTCTAATCTTTCAAGATAGAGTTTAATTTTTTCCACGGTGAAATTTTGCTTACTGCAAATGTCGTGTGTGTCGTAGCTTCCTACTATTGGAACTTTGTTATCATCGAGTCTTTGATTGAGAAATTTAATTTCTTGTTCGTTTGTTGTTTGTTCGATCATTTTTGCAATGAATTCATTCTCTTGCATTTGTCCAGAATACAAAGGACCGCTGATTCGAAGATCTCTTTCATTCTTGCATTGAGAACAGAATTTAACCTTGTGTTGTTTTGATTCAGTGAATCCGCACTTAGGACAATAAATAAAAAATGTGTTAATATTATCAAATAGTTTTGCTGATTTAGTTTTACCTTTTTCGCAACGGAAGAAAATTCTATAATAATGTTCGTCGTGGTAGGAAAAAATTGGAATTAATGCTTTTTCGCTTTGCATGCCCATCATCTGAACCTTTCGAATAAGAATTCGAATTCCCATCTCATGCTTTTGAGGGCAGAGTGCTGGCTCCGACCAATACTTAAATTTGCATGTGTTTGGATATGTTCCTGCGAGAGCTGCTGTATCTGTTGCAGTAACTGCGAGGATTCCTCCTCGGGATAGACGAGCAACGCTTGAGTCTAGTAAAAAATTAGGAGAACCAAATGGATCTATGTCAATGTAGTCAAAACCTTTGGATTGGTTTAGAAATTCGTTTGCATCTTGATTGTGAGTTATGATTTTGCTTTCATCGAGTTTGTTAAGTTCGAGATTTTCCTTGAAGAGTTTTATTGCTTCTGGATTCAAATCATTAACTTCTATGTTTTTTATAATGTCTTCAGGAAGTTCCATGAGGAAACGTACGGCTCTTACTCCGCTGCCTGCGAGAGGAAGTCCAATTTGAATATCTTTTTTATCGAGAGCTTTGAGAACGAGAATACTTATTGTTCTATTGAGTTCCATTTTAGGATTGTAAAAAACGTCAAGTTCTTTGGAGACTATTTCAGCTCTGTCTTGGAAGAGTTGGGCTGTGCCTTCTTGGATTTGTTCTCGCATGGTTGTTGAGAAGAAGAGACTGTTTTTAAATAGTTCGGGCAGGCTTATACCTGAGTTTCGGGTCTTTTTGGGGGCTTTTCTTTTAAATATAATAAATAGATTTATAATTCTCTCTTCATTTAGCTTTTTTGAGGGATTAACTATGAAGAAAATATCGAAATTAACAAAGGCAGTAATTTTAAGTGTTATAGGGGTTAGTTTCTTAACATTAAAATCTAACTCTCAAACATTCACTAATAGTCTTGGAGAAGCTTTCAATCTCACAGATACTATTACAAAATATGATAATGATGCAGACTATGTTGTAGATACGCGTTCTTCTAAGTTTGGTATGGCATATGATCCTAGTGGACATCAACATACTGTTTCAATAAAAATTAGAGGCGGTGTTGAACCTGAAATAAGACTTAAATTTAATGATGAAAAAAATAATAAGGGGAAATATGTTGTAGAAACAGGATATTTTTCTTATGAAACTATTTCATTCGAGGATTACAATAAAGATTCATTATTTTGCACCATCACAGAAAAATTTTATGGATATAGACCTTCTGCAAATCCTGATGGGTATCCTACGGAGACAAGATCATTTACAGAAAAACGTAAAACAAACAGTGAATTAGTTTATGACGATGAGCTTGGTAAGATACATGTTAATTTTACATATAATGAAAAAGGCACTGCTTATGATGAAGTTACATATAGTATGATTTCATCAGATGGTTTTAAAATAACTATGAAAGATTCGTTTTATGATAAAAAACTCGATTATTATTCAATTTCGCCTGCCACAGAAGAGACAAAAGGCAAGTATGGTACAGTTGTTTTAAAAAATAGTGCTGAAATAGAACAAGCAACTAGAGAAAAAACTGGAACAACCAAAGAAGAAATTTATGAAATTAGAGATTACTTTGAGTCTGTTAGATTTTGTAGTTTTAGCCAAGATCTTCACAAAAGCATTAATGCTTTGAATAAATAGTACGAAAAAAAGTC
>CAYRYC010000004.1:0-53944 GCA_964428445.1 uncultured Methanosarcinales archaeon
AAAAATAATTCTAAATTGCATCAGCAACCGCTGCACTCATTGAAGCAGGGAAAGTTACAATAATTATTCTTTTCAAAGCTATCAAAGGTTCAGTTGCAAATGGTGCTTGATGAATTAATGTTAACAACAATGCTACAATAAGAAAAGAAAAAACATATGTCACAACAATTCTTTTAATGAATTCTCCTACATGTGAAGAAAAATTCTCGTGTTGTTTGTGATAAGTATAATATACAAATAAAGTAATGAATAAAACAGACATTGCAAAAAGACCAAAAATATTAGCCCAAGGAAGTGTTTGTCCTAGACGCCAAGTTTCTTCAGTAAATCCAACAGGAATAGCAAGAATAGAAGCTCCAACGAGAACCTGAATAATATCTCTAAGTTTTACTTCAGGTACGAATTTACGAATAAAGGTATGATTCTCAATATTCGCAGAAATACCACTTTTATTAGCATGCTTATTTGTTTTTACCACAAAACACCTCTACAAGTCTTTAAACAAAGCTCACATATAAATATTTGTATAAAACATAGCGTTTATATACTATTTCTCATTCATCGATCCTGCTAGGCCGGGTAGTTGATCCTTACCTGTTACGTCAAACGGATCTTCGGATGGGCCGAAGCGTAGAGGGCGGCCTTGGCAGTGCTATGGTCTTTGGAGGACTGTTTGATCCTCTGTCCTTCTTGATCGCTATATTTATGAATTTGGTCAGGCCCTGACGGGAGCAGCCATAAATTAATGTATCGGTGTTTGAAGGGTTGCAGAGAGTAGGAAGTCCAAAGGTTAAGCCATGATGTTGTTTATGTGTCCACCTCTACGCACGCACCTTTCTTTAGAAAGGTCCTTTAAGCTATGCTTAAGGCTGCCTTTTTTTAATATTCTTCGCACTGCGGTTCAAAATATGCTTGTGGATGATCGCATGAAGGACATTTTTCAGGAGCTTCTTCAGCCTCTTCTAAATAACCACATTTTTTACACATCCAATATACTTTGTTTGTTTTCTTAAACATAGAATTATTTTCAATTTGTTCTAATAATTTTTTGAAACGATTTTCGTGATGTAATTCTGCTTTTGCAATTGCGCGTAGTCTTTTTGCAATATCAGGGAAACCTTCTTCATCAGCAATATCAGCAAATTCAGGATACATAGTGTTTGTTTCATAATCTTCGCCAGCAATAGCGGATTTTAAATTTGTAACAGTATCACCAAAAATAGTTGGAACTTCAGTTTCAATATTAACAGCTTCATCATCTTTTTTGATCTCGTTAATCATTCTCATAAGCCACTTTGCGTGCTCTTGTTCATTAACTGCAGTTAGAAGAAATACTTCTGAGATTGTTTCAAAGCCTTCTTTTTTTGCAACCTTTGCAAAGAATGTGTATCTATTTCGAGCTTCGCTTTCACCAACGAACGCTTTTGCTAAATTTTTTAGAGTTTGAGTCATAATAACACCTAGGGCTAAGTAAAATATAATCATCTATAAAGATTATGATTTAGAACAATAAAAGAACAATAAAAAGCAGACCAAAACCTGTAAAACAACCTGCAGAAACAAAAGGCATCGCAGGATAGAATTTATCCTTTTTAGCGTAATAGAGCAATAAATAGAGAGCTACAGCAGTTGCAGCAGTTACAATTAAACTTAATCCATAGGCTGCTAATTTCTCAAATCCAAGACCTAAAAGAGCATTTAATACAGCCCCTGTAAAAATCAAAGGAAAAATAATATCTCCACCGCCAAGAATTGCTAGTCGTCGAGTTCTTTTTACTTTTTTTCCTGCCATTTTCTTAACAGAAACTTTCTTTACAGATTTTACTTTCTTCTTTGTATCATATGCAATCGCTAAACCAGGAAATAATTTTTGTTCTGTTGTGAAATTTGCTAGTTTAATCATATGTTTACTTTTCCAAACCGCATAAATATCATATAGAGATATTAGTACCAATAAAGCAGCTGCCCAAAGGACAGTAAATAGAGGAACAATTAATAATGCAATTCCTGAATACATTAAAACTTCAGTAATATTATGAATTATAGGATTCTTATATTTTAATTTTAGAAAGGCCAATACTATTGCTAGAATTAAAGCAATCAATGCCGGAATAAATACTCCTGCTGCAATTGTAATTGCAATGGTTACAGCCATAAAATACCAAGCTTTCCAAATAAAACCACCCATTTTTAATTTAATTAAACCCAATATCAAAAGAGTTCCTAGTGCTACAGCTATTGCAATATACAATAGAGAACCCAATCCTTCAACTTCAGGTCTTGGTCCCGCTGCAGTTTCTTCATAAACTACAACAATAGAAGATTCGTTCGTCATTGGTTCTGTTACAATAACAGTTTCAACATTATATGCTAGAATTCCTAAACCTGCTAATTGAGAAACTAAAAATAGAATAACAAGAAAAATAGTTATTCTTAGATCATGTTTCATAATAAAACCCTGTCGAAAGAAAAACTTCCTCTGAGCTTTTTATTTGTCATAAAAAGAAAGAAAAAAAAAGGCTTTAACTACTTTTTGCTTTTACGCTTAGTAGTTTTCTTTGCCGTCTTCTTAGCCTTAGGTTTAGCTTTAACTTTGTTAAAATAGCTATCTTCGCTCAAAAACTTAGTAGTTTTATGCATCTTACCTACTTTAGCCAACTTAGAAGCTCTTGTTGCAGCTTTAGCAAAACGCACTACTCTAACAATTTTCAAGACTCTAAGAATGCCCACTGTAGGAATCGCAGCTATAATATCAAAAACATTTCTTCGTAAAAAATCTCCAAATCCGTCTGCGTGCCTATACAATACAAACAAGTCTGTTATGAACAATGCAGTTATTGCAAAATCAACAACTAAAATAATTGTCACAAATTGACCTATATCAAAAAATGTTTCAGATAACAAGACTATAAATGTTAACGCCACAGCAATTAACATAACATAAGACCATATTTTTTCAAAAACAGCATGAGAAGGTAAAAGTTTCTTAAATTGTTTTACTTCTCGCTCTTCTATTTTTTCTTCAGGTTCTCTTTCTCCAGACAAAATATTCGCAACGTAGTGAAGACCTACGACGAGAACTGATGCTGATAAGAAAATGACGAAGTTAAGAATCATTTGTAGAACGCCTGCAAATATAGTCAAATACGCACCTAGTAATTGCGTAAATAAAAGACCTGTTACGATAACGCCTATACCTGCTATTAGGAAAGATTCTTTCTTTGATTGTCTTAATACGCCTACGGTTAAACCTGCAAGAATAAGAACGATAAATTTAACTGACTGCATTTCATTTTGTAATGTGAATGCTCCATCTAGGATCGCGATTACTGCCACGAGTAAAAAAAAATATTGACTTAATTTTTCTAATTTCATAATCTACACCAATTATTTCTTAGCTTTCTTTTTAGCCACTTTCTGTTTCGATTTTTTCGAAACCGCTGAGGAAGGCTTAACTTTGTTAAGCTCGCGAGAAGACTTTGTCTTTGATCCGACTTTTGCTTTCGACCGCGTCTTAGCTACTTTTTTTACTACTTTCTTTTTAGCCACTTTCTTCTTAGTAGTTTTTTTAGCTTTAGCCTGCGCTTTCTGCGCTTTCACATAAGCTTTGTAATGTCTTTTACTCATAACCTTCACTCGTGATTCTCGATTAGAAAGGTGTTCATCAATAAGTAATTCTTCTGGAACAGGTGCTTTTGTCATGCTAATCATAGAAGCAAAGAACATAAGTGCTCCAATAAAACCTATAATGAACGCCCAATCATTATTAAAAGCAGGCCCAATGAAAAGAATTGCTGAAAAAAATGCTAGTAAACCAATAAGCATGAATCCTCCTGATAAAGGAGCAATTTCAATTCCTCCAAATATATTTATTTTGTTACCCATTTTATTTCCTCCAAATATTTATAGTAATTTAATAAGATCGACTACTCTTGTTGAGTATCCCCATTCGTTATCATACCAAGCTATTACTTTAACTAAATTTCCTTCGATTCTTGTAAATTTGCTATCAAAAATACTTGAGTGCGGATTTCCAATAATATCTGTACTTACCAAAGGTTCATCTTGATATTCTAAAATCTTTTTCATGTGATGTTCTGCCACGCTTTTTACAAGAGCATTTAATTCTTTTATTGTTGGTGTATGTTCAAGTTCACAAACAAAATCAGTAAGAGATCCATTTACTACAGGAACTCTAATCGCAATACCATCCAATTTACCTTTAAGATTAGGTATTACTTCACCTGTTGCTTTTGCTGCTCCTGTTGTTGTTGGAACAATATTAGCTGCCGCTGCTCTTCCTCGACGAAGATCGGCATTAGGAGCATCAACAAGTCTTTGATCTCCAGTATATGCATGAACAGTTGTCATATATCCAAATTTAATTCCATAATTATCATCAAGTATTTTTACAATAGGCGCTAAACAATTCGTTGTACAACTTGCGTTACTTACAACATGATGTTTTGCAGAATCATATGTGTGTTCATTAACACCAAAAACAATTGTTTTTACATCAGGACCTTTTGGTGGAGCACTCATAATTACTTTTTTTGCTCCTGCTGTTATATGTTGCTCTGCAAGTTCTTTTGTTCTAAATCTTCCAGTTGATTCAATAACAACATCAATCTTAAGATCTGCCCAAGGTAATTGTGTTGGATCTTTTTCTGCCAGAACTTTAATTTTTTTGTCATTAATAATAAGTCCTTCTTCATAGACATCTACTTTACCATCAAACTTTCCGTGAACACTATCATATTTGAAAAGATAAGCCAATGTTTCTTTATCTGTGAGATCATTACACGCGACAAATTCTATTTTAGGATCATCAATACCTGCTCGCACTACCATTCTTCCTATACGGCCAAAGCCATTTATTGCTACTTTTTTTACCATTCATATCATCTCATAAAAGCAATCAATGTTAAAAAAATCAAAGATTTTTCGCAAATATTTATTGCTACTCGTTTCATTTTTATTCTCCTGGCGAAATGCCAAGTTCTTTTTCTTTCTCAGCTATTTTCAATGTTGTCTTGATTACAGTGTCAGGATTCAAACTCATTGATTGAATTCCTTCCTGCACTAAAAACATTGCAAAGTCTTCATGGTCACTAGGTCCTTGACCACATATACCAATATATTTCCCTTTTTCATTTGCAACTTTAATAACTTGACTAATTAATCTTTTGACTGCTTCATTTCTTTCATCATAGATGTCTGCAATTATTTCAGAATCACGATCACACGCTAATGTAAATTGTGTAAGATCATTTGATCCTATACTAAATCCATCAAAAATATCTAGAAATTGATCTGCAAGAATAACGTTTGAAGGAACTTCACACATTACATTTACTTTCAGTCCGTTTTCTCCTTTCTTCAAACCATTTGCTTCCATTTCTGCTAATACTTTATGACCTTCTTCAATTGTTCGGCAAATAGGAATCATCAATTCTAAGTTTGTTAAACCAAAGTCTTCACGAACTCTTTTAATAGCTCGACATTCAAGTGCGAATCCTTCTTTGTATCCTTCTTTATAGTATCGAGATGCTCCTCGCCATCCTATCATAGGATTACTTTCTACCGGTTCGAATTGTTTTCCACCAATAAGATTTGCATACTCGTTTGATTTGAAATCACTTAATCTAAGAATAACTTTTTTTGGATAGAATGCTGCTGCAATTTTTGCAACTCCAAAAGCCAATTGATCTACAAAGAAATCTGCTTTGTTTTCATATCCTTTTATTAATTCATCAATTTTTTCTTTTGCCTCATAGTCCTCTAATTGGTCATAATGAAGCAAGGCTAATGGATGAATTTTAATAAAAGAATTAATTATAAATTCCATACGTGCTAAACCAACACCTTCGTTTGGAATGAAACTATCAGTAAATGCCTGATCAGGATTACCAAGATTCATCATAATTTTAGTTTTAGTTTTAGGAAGTTGATCTAATTTTGTTGTTTCGATTTCGAAAGGCAAAATTCCTTCGTAAATAAATCCTTCATCACCTTCGCTACAATCAACAGTCACTTCTTGACCGTCTTTAAGTTTCTCAGTTCCGTCTTCAGTACCTACAAGACAAGGAATTCCTAGTTCTCTAGAAATAATTGCTGCGTGGCATGTTCGTCCACCACGATTAGTAACAATCGCTGATGCTATTTTCATAATTGGTTCCCAGTCAGGATCAGTCATTTCAGTTACAAGAACTTCTCCTTCTTTGAACTCGTGAATATTATGTACATCTCTAATAACTCTAACAGGTCCAGAACCTATTCTTTGTCCTACACTTCTTCCTTCGACTAAAACATTTCCTTTTTCTTTCATAACAAATGTTTCTAATTGAGTCATATCTTTTTGAGAGTGCACGGTTTCAGGTCTAGCTTGTACAATAAATAAATCTCCAGTAACTCCATCCTTTGCCCATTCCATATCCATAGGTTTGTGATGTCCTGCTTTTTCACTATAGTGATCTTCAATAACAACAGCCCATTTAGCAAGCAAAGTTATTTCTTCATCGTTAATCGCGTATTGATTTCTATGAACAATATCAACATCAACATTCTTCACAGCTTTGTTTCCGCCTTCATCGTAAATCATTTTTATACGTTTATCACCAATTTTTTTGCTAATAATAGCATCCTTTCCTGCTTTTAATGTTGGTTTGAATACTAAGAATTCATCAGGGTTTACAGCACCCTGAACAACATTTTCTCCGAGACCATATGCAGATGTAATAAATACAAGATCTTTAAATCCGCTTTCAGTATCAATGGAAAACATTACTCCACTTGAAGCCTTATCGCTTCGTACCATTTTTTGTACGCCAATTGAAAGTCCAATTGAAAAATGATCGAATCCTTTGTCTACTCTATAACTAATTGCTCGATCTGTAAATAAACTTGCAAAACATTTTTTACAAGCAAGAATTAATTCTTCAGGACCTTTAACATTAAGATATGTTTCTTGCTGTCCTGCAAAACTAGCATCAGGTAAATCTTCTGCGGTTGCACTGCTTCTTACAGCGACATCGGTATTTCCACCGTATTGTTCAGATAAATGATTATATGCTTCTATAATTGCGTCAGCAAGATCTTGAGGGAATTCAGCTTCTCTAATTATTTTTCTAGCAGCAGCACCTTTTAATGCCAGGTCTTTCATGTTAGTCGTATCAAGACCATCAAGAGCTTGTTTAATTGCATCTCTTATTCCTGCTTTATCAAGAAGATAATTATATGCATATGCAGTAACAGCGAAACCATTTGGAACACTAACACCTTTAGGAGTTAACACTGAATACATCTCTCCGAGAGAGGCGTTTTTTCCTCCTGTTAGAGGAACGTCTTCTATTCCTAATTGGTCAAACCAAAGAATAAATGCTGTTTTTTTGTCCACTTGTCAAACCCCTTTTTGTAATAATAACAAACAGAGAAAAAAGCCACTTGAAACAAGCAGTCTCACCTCTTCTCCCCATTGAGTTATTTAAAAAGAATTCACGAAAATGAGTATTTAAATATTGGTAGTAACTAGGGAGTAGAAAAAAACTAGAAATAAACAAACTTATATTCTTTTCTTATCGTTGTTGTATCTATACGAGATATAATATCTGAAAATCGTTCTCGTAAATCAGCCAATATAGTATTAAATTCTTCTTCACTAAAAACTTCAAATTCAGGTTCATAATCCCATTCAGAAAGCACACATACATCATGAAGAACATTTTTTTGTTGTTTTAAATAATTTTGAAATTCTTTAATGCGTTTTACGCTAGCATTTCCTAAATAAATAAAACATTTGTAATATAAAATTCCTAATTTAGAATAATCAATTGAAATAGTATATCCTTCAATAATACCTTGTTTTTCTAATTCTTTAATTCTGTATTGAACTATTCTCACAGTAGAATTAACTTTTTCCGCTAGTTCGACTAAAGAAATTCTGGCATTTAAAGAAAGTTCGTTTAGAATTTTCAAACTCAAATCATCTACAGCAACTTTATCGCTGGAATCAACAACCAATCTGTCCACAACATCCCATTTGTCAAAAAAATATTCTCTGGAAAAAATACTTGTTTTATTTATGATAGAAAGAACTTTCTCTCTAACTTTCTCACCAAAGAAAGATAAGATCTCATTTTTCACAGAATCAATTTTATGCATACCGTCAACAACTACAGAAATAAACAAATCCCATCTTCCTTGAACTGTTGTAATCCAACGAATATATTCTTTCTTTTTTAATTCGGCAATAATGGTTTCTAATTCTTTCTCACTCAAATATTGAAAAGACAAACATAACTTAAACATGACTTGTCCTAACTTAGATAAATTAATCACTGGTTGATACGCTACAATAATTCCTTTATTTTCAAGCTGTTTAATCCTATATGCCACAGCTTCAGGTGAAAGACCAACTTCTTTAGCAATCTCAGAATGCGTAGCTCGACTATTTCTATCTAAAGCATACAAAATCTTTCTGTCCTTCAAATGAAGAGTTTTTGCCATAATTTAAGGAAATCAACATTATTTATAAATATTTTGTAAAAATCCTTAAAAAAATGGAAAAAAGGTTTATATTCTATGCAATACTACTTATTAGTAACAAACATTGAAATGAATATGTTTGAAAAAAAAGAAAGTGAAAATATGGCAAAAATAACATTCATAAAACCTACATTGGAAACAGACGCAATTTGGGATCCTATCAGAACAAGCCCCTACCTTGGAATTTGGTATTTAGCATCGGATTTAAAAAATAAAGGACATGAAGTGACATATTTAGATGAGGTTGTGCGAGATAATGGTTTAACAAAACAAACTCAAACAAATCTAATAACAACTGCTAAGAATCAAGAGTACAAAAAAATAGCTGATCAAACAATAAAAGAATTTCAAAAACAAAAAATGAACGACTTTAAAACATTAACTCCTGAAAACTTTGTTAGAAAATACAGTGCATTCAAAGAAGAAAACACAGTCAAACGAAGAATGATTCGAACAGGACAGCCAATTTCTTCAACAATAAACAAACTCGAAGAATTACAACCAGATATAGTAGGAATCCCATTAATCTCATCAGCAAATTATTTAGGGGCAACGCAATTAGCTAGCGAGATTAAAAACAAATTTCCCAAAACAAAAATAATCTTTGGTGGACAACACACATCATGGGACAAAACACTTCAAGATAAACCATACGTCGATCATGTAGTAGTAGGAGATGGCATCGGAGCAATAGATAAAATCATAGAAGGAAACGCACCAAAAACAATATATGGTGGATTTCAAACCATGGATAAATTCCCTTTGCTTGATCCAAAAATTTTAGAGAATGTTGGTTATCCTAAACAACCAACACACACATATCCAACAAATGGTCGAAAAGCAATAGATTTTATGTTTTCAAAAGGATGTTTTAACAATTGCGAATTTTGCGTTGCTGGAAGTCAAAAAAATAGAGTAACCACAACAAAATATGAACGACTTTCTAAACAACTCAAATTGTTCAAAGAATACGAAGTTAAAGAATTAGTTCTTCAAGATGATGCATTTCTTTGGGATCGAAGACACGTACAATATCATCTTCCAGCAGTTCTCGGTTTAATGAAAAAAGAAGGACTGTACTGGCAAAATAACGGAGGAGTTGAATTTGAAGCAATCGATGACTTCGTAACAGAACAACTCATCCACTACAACAAATATGGGGAAGGAAAAGTAACTTCTTTGTATGTTCCTTTTAATCCTCGAGCATGGAATAAAAATAAAAGCGCGTCAAAATCTATGACAGGACGATATCATAAAAATTTAGAAAACCTAAAACGATTACGAGAAGAAGGAGGAATTTATGTTTTCACAAGTGCAATTATAGGAACGCCAGAGCAAACAAAAGAAAGCATACTAGAAGAACTAGAAACAGATAAAACACTTATTCAAAAAGGATATATTGATGCAGCATTATGCCTAAGCGCAACAATGCTTCCTGCAACGCAATGGTTCAAAAAAAATGGACATAACATAGTAAATAAAAATGACTGGGCAGGATATTCTCTATTCACAACTCACCACAGAACAGAACATCTTAGTCCTCAGGATATTGAAGAAGCAGTAATCAATTGGAATAAAACGCTAGATCCAATTCAAAAAACCTACAAGTGGGGAACTGCATTCCCAAACAGCGAATAAAAAAGAAAGAAAAAGCGAAGTCTTGAGAATAAAATTCTCAAGGCATTGGAAAACAAAAGTTTTCACGTATTGAGAAAAAGTAGATTTTCTACTTTTTCAAATAAACAGTCTGACTTGGGAATGCGAACTCAATCTTCTCCTTCTCAAAGGCTCTTTTAATTTCAAAATTAACTTCGTCCTTTGCTTGAAGAATCATGTCTAAATCAGCAATCCAATAAATCAACATAATTTCCAGAGCAGAATCTCCAAAATTTGTGAAATAAACTAAACTCTCATCCTTTGTACTTTTGTTCTTCTTAACAATAATTCCTAGGATTTGCTTAGCTTTCTCCATTTTCTTTATTGAAGTTGAATATTCAAGACCAAGAGTTGCTTTCACTCTTCGAGCTTTTTCTCTAGTAATATTTTCAAGAATAGAATCTGCAACTTTTTTATTAGGTATAACAATATGAGTTCCTTCGAATGTTTCCATAGTTGTTGATCGAAGACCAATCTTCTTAACAAAACCATCTTGTCCTTCAACAACAATTCTATCTCCGACTTCAAAAGGTTTGTCCGTAAGAACTGCTGCTCCGCCAAACATATTAGCAAGAACATCCTGAGCTGCTAAAGCAAATGCCAAACCTCCTATTCCAAGACCTGCAATGAGACCTGTAATCTGGACACCTAGATGATCTAGAATAAGCATTGCAGCAATTGCATAAATAATAAAGTTAAATAATTTTTTTAACAAAGGAAATACTGTATCTGTTCTCTTTGCTGACTTCTTTGTTGTCATAGGCAACAAATAATTTTCTAAGAGAGAGTTTGTAATTCTTGAAACAAACCAAGCAATATTAAAAATTACTAAACCTGCTAAAGACTTAAAATAATAGAAACTAAATTGTTCAGACATGTTCAATATAGAACCACCATAAAACAACCCTGCAAGTATAACTGCAAAAACAACAGGACCTTGTAGTGCATGCACTAACAAATCATCAAGTTTTGTTTTTGTTTTCTTTGATAATGCTTTGAATACTTTCGAAAAAAGAAAGTATAATATCTTTGAACCAATAAACGCACCAATTATAATTGCTGCATAAATAACATATTGAACAACATTATTTCCTAAAAGTGTTGCTGCTAGAATATCTTGAAGTGCCATTTTATTTTACCTTATTTTTACATCGTTTTGAAATAAATCCCATTACATTCTGACAGGACGTCTTTAGAATTCTCATTACCGCTTCTTCAGTATAGAAAGCTAAATGAGGCGTAATTATAACGTTTTCTCTATGTATTAAATCTTCATTCTCAACGAGAACTTGTAATCGTTCCTTGGAACAAGAATCTGAAGCAATCAATTGTGCTTCTCTTTTGAAATCTGTTTCTAATTCTAATACATCCAGCGCTGCGCCTGCAAGCTGTTTTTTGTTTAATGCTGCTATCATTGCAGAAGTATCAATGAGTCCTCCTCGACTAGCATTAATAATCATAACTCCTTTTTTCATTAACTTAAATTCTTCTTTTCCCAAATAATGTTTTGTTGAAGGAAGTAAAGGTAAGTGTAAAGTAATAAAATCAGATTTTTTAAGAACTTGATTTTTTGAAGCATATGTGAAACCTAATTCTTTCGCAGCTTTTTTGTTTGGATAAACATCAAACGCAATAACTTTCATACCAAATGCTTTAGCATACTTAATCATGTATTGTCCTATTCGACCGGTTCCGAAAACACCCAATGTTTTCCCAAGTAAATCTCTTCCTTGTAAACCTACATAATCAAATTTTCCTTCTCGAGTTCTTCTGACTGCTTCAACAAGATGTCTGTTTAATGCAATCATCATTCCGAATGCGTGTTCTGCCACCGTATTTTGACCGTAGAAAGGAACATTACTCACAGGAATTTTTTTCTCAGCAGCATATTTTACATCAACATGATCATAACCAGTAGACATTGTTGCAATGCCTTTTAGTTTTGGCATTTTATCTATAACTTCTTTAGTTACTTTAGAGAAAACGAAAACTACTGCGATTTCAGTATCCTTATATCTACCAGCGTTTCTACTTGTAAGAGGACTGTCAACAAATGTTAATTTATGTCCTTTTAGTTCTTTTTTGAAAAACGCTTTTTCAGCAGCTTCTAATTTGAATAAAGTAATTTTTGCCACAATAACACACCTTCTTGAAAATGATAGCTTCGGATATGTTGACCTTGGTCAACGCAGGGAAATTTGAAAAATTTCCTCTGACTCTCTTCTCATCACAAAACCAATAATGAAAACGCTTCAGATAACCTACTCTCAATATTCATACGGGATCTTCAAAAATCAAAGATTTTTCAAGAGCGAAATGCATCAGATAACTCTCTTCTCATCACAAAATCAGACGGGAATAACCTCATCATTTGCATTCAATAGTATGAATTGATAGATGTCATGCATTTTCAGCATCCTCAGAAAGGAACTTTCTGGGACACCAGAAGAACAAAAATTCTTCTTAGTGTAACCTCATCATTAGCAATTATTAGAATAATTTATTATATATAAAGTCTCTCATTGCCAAGAAATCTTCAGTGGTAAGAGAATATAATTCCTTTTCTTGCAATAGAGCATCAAAGCCTTCCAGACGTTCTCGAACCTCATTCTTAGAAAACGTACCAACGGAGGCTTTCATCAGAAAATTCTTTATCTTAGAAGCTCCGTGTAAATGGAAATGAGAAAGAACGATGTCAGCAGGAGATTGCTTTTTGAGAGTCAAAATAATCAAAGCAGAATCCACGCTTGGAGGAGGATCGAATGCTTCAGGACTAACAACCCTATCGACAGTCACATCATAAACGGATCGCACAACAGAACCAATAATAGAATCACCCACCAGCTTATCCGCAAAAGCTTTTCCCACAACGCAAACTATTTTTTCAATTCTCTTCAAACTTAATTTAGAGAATAGTGGTTCGCTAATGTGATATGGAATATTTGCAACAAGCTTGTTGAATTGAAGATCAGCAATATGATCTAAAACATTTCCCTGTATAAAACGAGCAAAGCTTGGTTTTTCGCATCGATTATCAATCTCTACGCAAATAAGTTCCTTCGGAGAAGATTTAGCAATATGTTCGCTAAGAGCTCCTTTGCCAGAACCAACTTCTAGAACCACATCTTCGGAACTAATTTCTGCCTTCTGAACCATATCGGCCAGTAACTTTTCATCAATCATGAAGTGTTGTCCTAAATCCAGATCGTTGTCCATAGAAGCACTAAATAATATCTTACTTTTATATCTACCGTTAAGAATATAAACGCTTGTCGAGTCTTTCATCCTATGAATTGTTTTATCACATGTAACAAAACAGCTTCAGAAATTGGAGCTTTAGACATTAAAGAACTTCTCAATAAAGAATCAGAAGTCCATGAAGGAGTTTGTTTAGTTAAAGACCTATCTGCAGAAGATTTTGCAACTCTAGCATATAGAGCACAATCTGCTCACAGAGTATGTATACATTTATTTGACTTCAAAATTTCAAAAGGTTTTGGAGAAGATGAACTAAGACAAGCAACAAAAGATACATTAAAAAAAACCAATCTTGATATCTTCGAAGATGCAAAAACATTCGGTGTCGATACAAACAATCAAACAACACAGTCAGTCTTTGATTCTACAGAAATGAGTCGAATTATTGGCGGAGCTCTTAATGATAGCTTTGAAGAGAAAGGTTTTGATATCAAAGTCAATCTTTCCAAACCTCAATTACCAGTCTTTGCATACATTATTGACAATCATTGCTTTGTAGGAATTGATCTAATAGGTTTCGACCTGATGAAAAGACCCTACAAACTCATAACTCAATCAAGTTCTCTTAACGGAGTATTCGGATACACTATAGCTAGACTAGCAGGTGTAAAAAAAGATAGCGTTGTTCTGGATCCTTTCTGCGGTAGTGGAACAATCCCAATAGAACTTGCATTATTTCAACAAGAACATTCTTGTTTTCATTTTGAACATAAATTCGCAGGTCTTCAAATTGACTTTACTAAAAAAGCATTCAATGCATTAGAAAATAAAATAAAAAAAAATAAAATAAGTAAAGAAAATAAAATAACGGGATTTGACAACACATTAAAAGTTATTACAAGTGCAAAAAAGAATTCAAAAATAGCAGGGATTCTAGATGCAGTTAATTTTTCAAAAGTTGATATCGAATGGATTGATTCTAAATTTGATGAAGGAGAAGTTGAAATTATCATAACAAACCCTCCGAAAGAAAATAACAAGAACCAACACACGGACGACGTAAAAAAACTTTACGATGAATTATTCTATCAAGGCAGATTTGTTTTATCAGATGAAGGAACTCTTGCAGTTCTTACAAATAGAACAGAAACTTTACTTGAACTAGCTAAACGACACGGATATACTCATAAAAAAACAATTGACTTACTTAGCGGTGAACAACCATACATCTTAATGATGTTTAGTCCGCCACCAAGATTAAAGGAGTGATAAATATGGCTAATTGTGATATGTGCGGAAAAATAAGTGACAGACTTGTAAAAGTTAAAGTTGAAAACTCAATGATGAGTGTATGTGCTAACTGCAAACAATATGGAACTCAAGTAGAAAAAACAAAAGGAAAGTTTTTTGCTAACGCATTTGGTTTTAATAAAAAATCAAAAGGAAGTTCAGATGTTGAAGAATACATTGATCCTCAATACGGAAAAATAATTAAGTCTGCAAGAGAGTCTAGAAAAATTAAACCAGAAGATTTTGCAAAAAAACTTAATGAAAAAGAATCTATTTTATTAAAAGTTGAAAGCGGAAATCAAAAACCTAGTTTTGCTCTTGCAAAAAAACTAGAAAATTTTCTGAATATTAAACTTGTACAAACACGCTCTGTTACTAAAATAAGAGCAGAATATAATAATCAACAAAGCGAAGAAAAAACAGGTGGCAACCTAACGTTTGGAGATGTTCTTAAGAACGCTTTGAAGAAGAAATAATTTAGTTTAAAGAAATAGATTTATCTAAATCAAAAACGTCTTTTATTTTTATTAATATAGCATTTTTTACTTTATAGTCAGGATTATCTTTTACACACAAATCAAAATATTTTCCTGAAGAAAAAATTTCAACAACACCATTTATTCTAATATAAGCTCCAATTACACAAATGGAAGAATTCTCTTTAAGATTTTTAATTGTAGTATTCATTTGACAATCCGCAACTAATAACTTATCATCGACAAACCCTAAGGAAATTACAATATTAGCATTAGGAAGATTATTTTTTGAAGAACTTGCAAGAACAACTTCTTTTCCCTTTTCAAAATTAGATTTCCATGTCATACATCATCACCTTTTAATTATCCAACATATCTATAGACTCTTTGCCCGTGTTCACTAAAAATAGGCTCAAAACCATCACTATACTCAATAAGAAGTTCTAAACCTTCAGGAGGTCTATTAAGTTGAGCGATTGTTTTCTTAGTATCGTCAAAATGAACAAAACAAGTATTTGTTTGATTCAAAATATCTTTTGCAAGAGGATAACTTTGTATAGAGAACAACACCGATTTACTTATGGTTTCATTCTCATACATAATAGGAATATACGAAGGACCTTTTGTAAAATATTCAACATGAACATCTGAAAGACTATTACTTGCAGTTGCACAAGTCACATTACTAAATGATTGCACTTCTTGGATTCTCTTCATAGCATCCACATGCATATCTGTTGGTTCTTGCAAAGGAATTGCTCTGAAAGCAATCATTGATGCAAACAAGAACATACATATAAAAAGAATAATAGTAAGAGGTCTCAAAAACGCAATCAACCATTTTTTTTCTAATAAATTAACAAATGATATTCCTGCATAGAACGCAAGAATGAATACTCCTAATACTAAGAAAGGATAGTAGAATAAAGATAATATTAAAGCAGCGAGTAAAAAGAATTTTGATGTTGTTGGTTTTACTCTGTTTGTAATTATTGTTCCTCCGATTCCTAAAATGAATACGAACAAAGAATAACCCATTATTGCTCCAAAGAATAAAAAAGAACTATCTAAAGAAATTATATGAAATCCTGAAAAGACGTTTTGTGTAAAGCTCTTCAGGACAAATAAAGAACCAAGAACCACAATTAATAAAGCGGAAAGATATCTTTTAATCTTAGTTTTTTGTTTTGCAAGCTTGTGGAATAATAAAAACGCTGACGCGAAGAAACCTACGAAAGGCGCTTGCAAAAATATTAAAACAATGAAGACTAAAGAAAGTAAAAAAAGAAGCATCATTTTTGTTTTAGTATATCTTTTCTTCTTCTCGCTTTCTAAGAATATGAAAAGCAAAAAGGCTATTTGTACAAACAAGAAAGTGATTTGTTGCAAACCTGTAAACAATAAAACTATTTGTGTTGATAAAACAGTAATAAGAGATGCAGAATATAATTCCTCAGGAGATTTAGTATACTGTCTAGCTATTAAAATAAAAAACACAAATAATAGAACAGACAATACTATTCCTAAAACAAGAACTGCCATATCTAAAGATAATATCGAACTTAAACCATTTACTACATGTTCATATGCTGAAAGAGAACTTCCTTGTTCTATTGCTTGAAGATGTTGATATGTTTCCTCGCCAGAAAATAAAAATCCATCTGGAGATCGTAAAAAGAAACTAGTTAAAACTAGACCTACAAATAAAAGCCCAATTGCTAAGATATACCAATAGTTTACGTGTTTCCTTTGCATGTGAATTCATACACCTTCGTTTGTTCTGTTTCGAATACATTTTCAAAGCAAGTACTTTCTTCAAAAAGATTTTGCTCCGCATATACTCTTTCAGTATTTGTTGATATGTAAACGTAATCAATTAAATAGGTTCTAAAAACTTGTTTCGCTACAACTTCTGATCTAGTAAAAAACACTTTTTTAGCATCATCGTATCTTTGCTGTGCTTGCGGCGCAAATAAAAACTGCTCGTCGAAAAAATTCTTTCTTTCTGCTACAGCATTAATAATATGCCCATCTTGAATAGTTCCAAGAATAGTTGCATCCTCAGGAGTGTTCTCTTTAATGAAAACCATGGTTTCTAATTCCTGTGGCGTTGGCGTTCCTTGTTTTATCACACCGACATAAGAAAAGACAGGAATGAAAGCTATTAGAACAAGAACTAATAAACTTATTGCCAGAACAGGCCTCATGAAAGATAGTTTTGTTTTTTTGAGATAGGATGTTGCTTTGTTAATAGTATAAGCGCTCAGAAGAGCAAGTGTTACAGTTCCAAAAATGATTCCTTCTTTGAAAGGAATAAACCCTAACCAGGTTAGTAATCCCCAGGAAAATGCAAGAGAAACCAACAATAAAAGTTTTCTATTTCTTTCAGTAAATAATACCATGTAGATTGCATAGAATCCTAGAAGCATAGGAACAAAACCTACCAAAGATAGTGCTAAAGGAACAGTCATACCGGAAAAATAATCAGCCAGTAATTCTTTAGGAATTCCTCCCCATAGTGCTTGAACACCGCCAGTGAATAATTTCTTGAATAATAAAATATAATACCAAAAAGCAAAAATCCCTGAGAAAAACAACAATTCAAACTCCCTTTTCTTTATAGGTAAGAATTCCAACCTGAGTAAAACAAAATAAATTCCTGCTCCTAGAGCAAAACCAAGTATTAGCGAACTTGTAAATGCCGCTATAACAAAAGTAACCAGAAAAGCCACAATAGCATTGGGTTTAGAATCTATTTGCATAAATGAATATATTAGTATGAGATACAAAACAAAAAATAATATTCCTGGAGTTACTTCATTAAGGGAAAACGAAAATAACGAAGGACTAAGTGCTGCTAGCGTTGTTACTAAAATACCAACCCACCTGGCAGGAAATAATTTTTTTGTAATAAGAAATATGAATACCAACGCTATGATTCCTAAAACCACAGCAATATATTTGAATAGAATTAAAGAAGGCACTATAATTGAAAGAACAGCTAAAGCATAATAGAAAAAACCATTACCAACATGAGTTCTTCCTTGATAACTTAAAGGATCAAAATGTAAAGGCTTCCCTGAATCTTTTATTGAATCTATTTGTCTTTCTGCAAAAAATGAATCATATGAAGGCATAGCTACCTGAGCAACGAAATATATTTTTAAAGCTAGAACAAGAACAAGAATAACTACTAGCACAAGTTCTCTCTTTTTGAATTTCATTGAAGAATATGAAGCAGGAAAGGTATATAAAAAGTTCGTTTTTGTTTAAATAAAAATAAAAAAAATAAAAACGCAGTCGAAAGTAATGAAAATCAAAGATTTTCAGTATGCCAAAAATTATTAATTTTTGAGCACAAAAGCTTCCTCCGCGGTTTAAAATAACTTTTAAACAATAAGAAGAAGTTTATCTCTTCCGTTTAGCTACTTTTCTCTTGGTAGGTTTTCGCTTAGCGCTTGTTTTTTTAACTGCCTTTTTAGCTACTTTCTGTTTGGACTTTGTCCGAACTGCAGAGGAAGATTTTGCTTTCGACCTCTTTTTAGTTGCTGGTTTTCGCTTTTTAGCTGGTTTTTTCTTTACTATACCAAGTTTCTTCTCGATGAGTATTTCTTCTTTTTCGATTCTAAGCTCTTCTCGCAGGATTCTTTGTGTTAAAGCTTCAATGTTAAGATCCATCCGTGCGATTCTACGCTCTAGAAGAATGAGTACTCGAAGACTATACACAATAGCTGCAAGAGTTCCGATAATAATCCCTAAGATTACAGTATCTGCTGCCATATATTTTACACCTCATTAAAATGCACATTTTTTAATATGTGCGTTTTGTTAGAAATCTAGTTTATTTAAACATAAATCAATCCATTTTCAAATGGAAATATCATGTTTACATAGATTTCTTCAAAATCAGTACGAATACTGATAAAGACAATTCAACGAGTTTAGTATTTAAATGTATCGCATAGAGAAGTTCTGAAACAGCGGAATCAATAGAAAATTATTTAAAGGGGCTAAATGTATTGAATTGTATACCGGTGGGTATTTTAGGGTGATAATTATGCTAAAAATGAAACGTATTAGCGAAACATACGATATGAGAGTGTTTACCGACGCTGGTGATTATTTCGGCGACATTGAAGAATCTATTCTTACAAATACAAAAATCTTCGGATGGAAAGTACGAGCTACAAAAAACTCATTCCTTAACAAAGTGTTAGGAAGTGCAAAAGGAGTTATTGTTCCTCATCAACTTGTTAAGTCAACAGGAGATATTATGATCATCTCTAAGACCGCAATTCCTTCCTACAAGAGCGACGAAGAATAAAATCTTTATTTTTAATTTCTTTTTATTATAAGTAATTAGTGATAGCTAGATAAAAAAACAATGCCGCCTTGTAGCAAGATTTTTTATCACGACTAGCAAAGCTAGAGGATCGTGATGAAAACAAATTTCGCAGCAAAGCTCGAACAGTAATGCTTAACAACAAGTTGTTGGCACAACACTCGTTTTACTCGGTTGAACCCTGCGCGGCATAAACAAAAAAAATGATACAATACACAAAACTGGATCACCCTTGGCCTTATCATTATTATCTTAGACAAAGTCATCAAGGGTTAAATCAATTTTCTGGATTAAAAAACTTTTTAGAATTAATGAGATCAAAATGTCCTCACGAAAAATTTCTTGAAGGACCAAGATCATCCGCTCTAAAAATTTCTTCAGGTGCAAAAATGTTTGAAGTTCCACAACACGAAGTTTGTAATCTTGCACAGCAAGGCAATGATTGGGGAATGCAAGGAACAGCACATGGTAATGTACAACTCTGGATGATGAAGAACGATCCTAAAACTGTTAGCGTTGAAGTTCCTTTATGGTTCGATGAAGAAGAACTTTCTAACAAAGGTTTTTCTTTCGATAAGAAAGGCGCACTTTCTGGACACATAGATATTCTTAGAATCGAAGACGATAAAATTTGGGTTTGGGATTACAAACCAAAAGCCGCTAAAGAAAAATATGCAGACACTCAAGTGTTTATGTATACCATCATGCTTGCTCACAGAACAGGAATTCCTCTAGATAGTTTTATGTGCGGTTACTTCGATGAGAAAACTTCTTTTGTGTTTAAACCAGTTGAAGAACAAATAATAAAATTGCAAAAATAAATATTTTTAAAAATCTACAAACAGATCGTTTTTACTCACAGCACAATAAAGAACTCCTTTCTCAATATCAATTTCTAAAAAACTTGCAAATTTCCTTACCTCATCCAAACCACAATTTCCTCCTGAAACACCTATATTTCTAGGAGATGGAAAAGAATTAGAAGGAATAGGAGAATCATTTTCAAAATCTTTTTTTGTTGAAGCTAATTTATAGAACTTTCCTCCATCATAGAATCCAAAACCTATTCCTAAAGGTCCTAAAAATGTAGCCATAGTAAAAGGGTTTTCTTTTGGCCCATGATCTAAAGAATTATGTATGGTTTCATAAATAATACAAGACCATTCTCTGCTATATTTTTGGTGCATATTATAACCTCGTTCGTCAAAATGAGATTCAATAAGATGATAAGTAGAATTAAGTATTCCCGTAAGTAGCAAGTCAGAATATTTAGCAAGACCTTTTTCAGATTGATCAGGATATAACTCTAAAGCATCATAGATAGAATAAATGGTAGTAATATCTGATTTTTCAGGAGATAAGACCGATATAAATTTATCAGAAGGTACAAATAATTTTTTTAACCCGGTATCCATAAAAGAGCAAAATGAAATCGCAGTTATAAATTTAATCCCGAATAAGTTCTTCGAACGTCAAACCACGTAGCTTTGCCAATTCCATGCTCATAGCCATATTCTTCCCAGTATCTTCCATATCTTCAGGTGTTAAGAAATACCAAGGAGTTTTTGGGAACTTTATTGCAAACCAGGCTTCACCTGCAAAGACTTCTGCGAAATACAATAATTGGTCAACGTCATCCTTAGGAATATATTTTTTAGAACTGGATGTTAATTTTGCTTCAATTAGCAGTCTTCGTCCGCCCTTTCCTACAATTAAGTCAGGGCTTGCATATCTCATAGAACCAGAACCTGCCGATCTAATAGCAGCCCATTCTTTAGCCCAAAATTTATGAATTAAGTCTCGCTCTGCAGCGGTTCCTCTAGATTTATGTGACATGTAAATAATTAAAATAAATTAATTTATAAAAGTTCTTCGAGCCTGTCCAGTGCAGTTTTATTATTATGATAGTTTTTAACTGCATTGATGAATTTTTGATCATCTGAGTGAATTAAGAAATTTTTCCCTTCGAATTGTGCCTTGAAAAGATAGGTATTTACTCCAATAGGAACTTTAGCATCAAGAATAATATCTGCAACATTGCATAAATTAACATATGTATTGTCAAAATAATTTACTTTTTGAACCATATCTCCTTTTACGTCAAGAACTGCTGCTGTAGTGCTTCCAAGATCTTGCATATTATGAAGAGTTGATGGCGATCTATTAGCATATTTGTTTCTTTGATGATAATTTGATAAAGTTGATTGTAAATCTTCAAAAAATCCAGTTATGGTGTTTGTTACTGTCTTTTTAGCTCGAGAGAGCATAGTACTCGGTAGTTCATATTTGTCAATATTCATTTTTTCCTCTGTGTAATCTTAGTTACTGTATTTGAGCATCTGAGGATTTCTAGAGCCTATTTAAAAGTATCCATTTAAAAACAACAAATATTGCGGAATAAGCTAAAAAACATATATTTATATAGTTTTGAGCTAATAGAGCTCGTATAAAGCCGGAAATAATAAATTACGGTCAAAACTCAATTCAGAGGTGAAAATATGAAACATGCAATCCCTTTAGCAGCAATGGAGAGAATCCTGAAAGGCGCTGGAGCTTACCGAGTCTCAGAAGAATCAAAAGTCTCTCTTAGACAAGTCCTTGAAGACATCGCTACAGAAATTGGTGAAGAATCAATTCGATTAGCAAGTCACGCTGGACGTAAGACTGTCAAAGCAGAAGATATCAGACTAGCAAGTCATTAATTTAGGGCTTAGCCCTAACTTTATTTCTTCTAAAAGTCTAGTTCTACTTTCATAAAGTCAAAAGCACATCGAACATTATCAAAAACAGTCTTAGCTTCTTCTTCAAGAACAGCAATATCTTTGTAACGTTGAGAGAAATGTGTAAGGATTAATTCTTTAGCGCCCGCTTGACTGGCAATCTGTGCAGCCTGTTGAGCAGTCATGTGTTTATACTCAGTAGCTTTAGCTTCTAATTCATGTAAATAAACAGCTTCACTTACCACAAGATCGGAATCCTTCGCCAGTTCGAAGCAGGCATCGGTAAGTTGAGTATCAAAAATAAATGAAATTTTATGAGAAGGTAATAATGTTGAGACATCTTCAGGTTTGATGGTTTTACCTTCATGCTCGATTGATTTGCCTTTCTGAAGTTTTCCTACAGCAGGACCCATTTTCAAACCTAGCGCAGTAAGTTTTTTCTCGTTCATTTTTCTTCGTTCTTTCTTCACAAAAGAATATCCAAGACAAGGAATAGAATGATCTAAGTTAATAGCTTGAATTTCATAGCTGTCTGTTTCATGGAATACAATTAATTCAGGAGCGTCAATTTCATAGACGTCCAGATTAAGCTTAGTATCAAACTCACAGCTGTTAAGAGTATGATCTAAATATTCCTTTGTTCCAACAGGTCCATAGAGTTTGATTGTTTTCTCTTCCCCTGCAAAATTACCAAGAGTTTGAATAAGTCCAACCAGACCTGAAACATGATCTCCATGCCAATGGCTAATAAGAATAGTCTTGATCTTCTGTGCATTCAGACCAGCGAGAGTGATTTGTCGCTGTGTTCCTTCTCCACAATCTAGCAAGATACCATCTCCATTATAATCTATATATAGTGACTGGACATTTCGTTCT
Source organism: uncultured Methanosarcinales archaeon (assembly GCA_964428445.1). Taxonomy (GTDB): domain Archaea; phylum Nanobdellota; class Nanobdellia; order Woesearchaeales; family SKGA01; genus SKGA01. Next base: position 23,103 of record CAYRYC010000004.1, read on the forward strand.
TTTGTAGGAACCATTGCTGATGTTCCTAGGAATACTAGTTTCATAACAAGTTAAGAACTATAAGAAGTTTATAAAGATTAGTTCTTTAATTTACTATAAAAATAAACGGCTCCTATGACAAAAACAGCTCCAAAGGATATAACATAGCGCATAGGAAAATAATTCAATAATAATCCTCCTATGACTGAGACCGATGCTGCAAGTATAACTCTAAAAGCACTATTTATTGAAACAGTTGTTGCACGTACTTTGTCTGGAATATGACTGTGCATATAAACTTCAATTAAAGGATGCTGCAGTTTATCAAAAAATCCAGTTATCAATAGAACAAATATTGCAAGGAAAAAATGAGGCGGAAGAATAAAAAATATTGTTGCCAAAAATAAAGCAGCAATTATTTCAGATATAATCAAAACTTTTTTTATAGGATAATGTTTTAAATAATTTGAAATAAAAGGAACAAATACCATAATTAATCCTAAACCAGAGAACACATAACCTAATGCATGAACAGGAAGAGTTAACTCCACGAGAAATGGTTGCCATGCTTCATAACCTAAATCTACAAAGCTCAAAAAAGCCCCTCCTAAAAGAAGAAATAATAAATTCTTTCTAGTTTTAATTACAGAAAAACCTTCTTTTGTCAAAGACCAATTATTTTTAAGAGCTTTTCTAATACTGGTTTTCTTAGGTCGATAATATTCATTTATTGAAAGAAACAATAAAGCACTCAAAAAAGTTCCTGCAGAAAAAATATACCATAACCAGTCCATAGAAAAATGTTTCACAATAAAGACGCCTATTAAAGGACCTATAACCATACCTAAACCCATAATGCTGCCAACTTTAACAAAATATTCATGCTTTAATTTCTTTTGTCTCTTAAAATTAAGATTCCCCAAAACCCAAGCATCTTCCGCTCCGGAAATAAAAGTGAAACTAATTCCTAACAAAGTCCACAATATGAAAAAAAGAAGCATACTGTTGGCAAAGGGAAATAAGAATATTATTATTGATGACGAGAAAAGTCCCAACAAAACTGATTTCTTTCTACTATATCCATCCGCAAAAGCTCCTGTAGGAATTTCAAAAAGAAAAGCACCTACAGCATATCCTGAGACCATAATACCAATTTCAAAAAAAGACAAACCCTTATCCAATAAGTAGACAATTAAGAAAGGCATTATAACCGCCAAAGAAAGATATACTAAATTACTTACATAAAATCTGCCCAAGTACTTCAATTCATTCTTTTTGAACAGTTTCATAGTATTTATTCACTAAACTCAGACATCTGCTTCTGAATAAGACCTGTGTATTCCTTAGTGATCAGCTCTTGGCTTTTCTTAGTGAATTCTCCAGGTGTTAAGTATAAACAAAATAAATCTTTATTTTTTGCACGAAGAAGTGCTGGCGCAACATCGCTTTCGTTAAGTCGCTTTTTATTCTTTGCTCTAGCAAGCATATTAACATTACCAACTGCGGTTGAGACTCGAATAATAAACTCATATTCTTTTCCTTTGGATAATTGTTCTTCTTTGAGCATTCTAATATCGTGCTCGTCAAAGAATTTGAGAATGTGAAGGTAAAAAGGAGTTTCTTCTAGAGAAGGCTCTGTGATAACAAGTGCATCTTGAGAATCTTCTTTTTCTATAACCGGTTCTAACTCTTCTTTTGTAATTAGAGGTTTAGGCTTTGGTTTAGGCTCAGGCTTTGGCTCAGGTTCAGAAATTGTTTCTGGTTCTTTATGCACGACAGGTTCTGGCTCAGGCTCAGCTTCCAAAACAGGAATTGTTTCCAATGCTTCTTCAACTTCATCGACTTCTTGTATACTGACTTTCTCAGTCTCACGTTCGCTTTGTTCGTGATCATCAACAACAGGTTCAGAAAAAGTTTCCTGAATAACTGTTTCAGGCTCGGGTTCTACAACAGCCTCTTGAATGGTTTTTTGAGGACTTGGTTCTGGTTCCTTAGGAGCGTGTCTTTCATTCAAAATAGTAACTGCTTCATCGTCAGTAACTAAAAAATATCTCCAGAAAAGAATTTCTCCGTTTGTTGTGTTCGCTTTGAATTCTTTTGCAAAATCTTTGAGCTGTCTAAGTGCTACTCTTTGATATACTTCAAGTTTATTATCTTGAATAACTCTTTCTGTTTTCAAAATATTAATAATGCTCTGTTCTTGATCCGATAAATATCTAAAACATTGTTCTAATAATTCAAGATTTTCAGGAATATAATAAAATGGACTTCCGCCACGCTTAGCGTGAGTAATACTTACGAGTTTTCTAGAAGATAATTCAGCGAGCATTGCTCCAAGAATAATAGTGTCTCCTCCAAGTACTTTTTTAATATCGTTAGGGACCATTGGACCTCGGTCTTTTAGAAGCTGTAGAATATTATCTCTAGATACTGTTGCCATGTTCAAATGTATCCCTGAGGAGTTTAAATATATTTGTATAGGCTAATATAAAGACCATCCTGTCGAAGCAAAAAGCTCCTCCGGACTTTTAAATAAATTTAAAAGAAAAGAAAGAAAAAAAGCTGTTTCCAGCCTATGGTCGTACCCACTTGATTTCCCAATAGGTTACGTCGTTTTCATCGTCAACGACTCCCATTAGTAATCTCTTCTTTGTGGAGTGAGCCACTCTGTTTTTTGCTGCAAAGTCAAACCAAGTATATCTTTCACCTTCATGAACAGGATATACAATCCATCGAGCATGATCTTCACCTGGTTTAATACCTCGGTCGTATACTCGAAAGTCAGCTCCGAACTTAAGTGCTGTTTTCACAACATAACCTCGATTCCGCATGTCTTTGTAAACTGCGTATCGGATCCAAAAATTTGGTTCTGCCTTGTCCGCTTTCGCAATAAACTTCTGGAAATCAATGGATTTATTTTTCCCATCGGAAATAACTATTCTCTTTTTTTCCAAAAGATACAAAGCCTCTGTTAAAGATAGTTGAACTTTACCGTCATCAAGAACAGTTCCAAATGCACGTGAGTTATTAAGTTCTCTAGCTACATCAGTAGCTTCAGTAAGAACTCTTGCTTGTGCAAAAACTGTCTTAATAGCCTGTTTACTTGGCTTTGTTGTTGCATTATCTACCACCTTTACAGATTCTAAGTCTGCTTCCTCTTTGGAAACAAGATCTTTAGCTGTAGCGGCAGACTTCTTACTAGCCTTTTTAGTAGTCTTTTTAGTACTAACTTTTTTAGTTACTTTCTTTGAGACTTTCTTAGTGGCCTTTTTAGCGACTTTTTTAGTCGCTTTTTTTGTAGTCTGTTTGGACTTTGTCCGAACCGCCGAGGAAGCTTTCGCTTTCGACTGTGTTTTAGCTGCCATAGCCCTTCAGAACAAAGATTGTTTTATAAACGTTACCTAGCCCAACATTTTTATACTCTTTAGCCTTGCTAAGAAGCCATGGGAGTAGCAATTAAAGAATTATTAACGCATACAGATGCTAGTCTAGATCAACTGCAAGGCAAGATTGTCGCAGTAGATGCTATGAACATGCTCTATCAATTTCTAACAACAATTAGACAGCATGATGGAACCCCTCTTAAAGATCATAATGGCAATATTACAAGCCACCTTACTGGCCTCTTCGCCAGAGTTACCAAACTTATGGAAAAAGGCATCAAACTAGCATTTGTTTTTGACGGAGAAATGCCTAAACTGAAACTAGAAGAAAGAAAACGACGTGACAATCTCAAAAATGAAGCTCTTGCTTCATATCAAAAAGCAGAAGAAGAAAAAGATGTCGAAGGAATGAAAAAATATGCTGGTCGTAGTACTAGAATAACAAAAGAAATTCTTCAAGAAAGTAAAGATCTTCTAAGTGCATTAGGAATTCCAATAGTTCAAGCTCCTAGCGAAGGTGAAGCTCAAGCAGCATTTATGGTTGCAGAAGGTGATTGCGATTACGTTGCTTCTCAAGATATTGATTGTATTATCTATGGTGCTCCTAAAGTTGTAAGAAACCTCAGTCTTTCTCAAAAAAGAAAAAAAGTAAACGCTCTTACATACAAAGTCGTAATGCCAGAAATTATGAAACTAAATGTCATTCTCAAAGAATTGGATCTTACTTTAGATCAGGTTCGAGTTCTATCTATCCTTGTGGGAACTGATTTCGATGTTGGTGGAATAAAAGGAATAGGTCCTAAGAAAGGATTAGCTCTTGTTAGAGAACACGGCGAAGATTTCGAAGCTCTCTTCGAACAGGTTAAATTCGCAGAATCATTTCCTGTAGGTTGGAAAGCTGTTTTTGATACTATAAAAGACATGCCAACCACGAAAGAGTATGAGCTAGAATGGAAAGATGTTGACAAAGACAAAATAATAGATCTTCTTGTCACACAACACGATTTCTCAAAAGAACGAGTTTTTGATAAACTCGAAAGTTTAGAAAAGAATAGACTAAAGAGTCAACAAACTGCTTTAGGTAAATTTTTCTAGAAATTAAAAGAAAAAAACCGGGTCGAAAATGCCTAAGCATTTCCTCGCGACTTTTGACAAATAATATTTCTCAAACCCTTACAAGGTTTGAATTAAAATTCAAAGAATAAAAAAAATAAAATAAAAAAAATAAGAAAAGTTACCTTTTCTTTTTAGCTACTTTTTTCTTAGCTGTTTTTGAAGGTCGCTTCTTGATAGTTGCTTTCTTCTTCGCAGGAGCTTTTTTTGCTGGAGCTTTCTTAGCTACAGTTTTAGCTGCTACTTTTTTAGCTTTCTTTACAGGTTTCCAAGCTAGGATTCCCCAAAGAACAAAACTCCAAAGACCACCTAACCAAGGAATTAGCGTTAATAAAACTAACCAACCAGGCAAGCCTCTTCGTTCTGTAATTTTCCAGAACCAAACAAACATGAAAATGAAGAACAAAAGCATTCCTACTAAACCTACAAAAGGAATTATAAGCGTTAACAACAATAGTATTGGCCACCAATGCATTTTAGCCATCTTAGCCATTAAAAATAAATTAACAACAGGAATCCACGCTAACCACGCGTTTTTCGTTTTTAATTTCGTTGCAGTACACATCATTGTTAATGAACTGTATACATAAAATATAAGTCCCATTAACGTAATAAATAATAATCCAGCACCTACTAAGAATGCAGGCATTAAACTTTCAGCAGTTATTCCATAAACCATATAAATATCACCAACAAGATACCAGACCTTCTATATTATAAATATTACCTTTTCTGAAGCGTATTTTAAAAACAAAAGCTTCTTAAACCACATATTTTTCTATATTTTTACTTATTATACAAGGTGCGTACATGGAAACATTTCATCAAAAAGTAATTAGAAACGTGCAAGGAAAATTTCTTGCTTACAAGACAACAGAAGTTGTTGGAGACAAAGCACTCATCGCAAATCTTGAATGGGCTAACCCTGAAGATGTGGACGGATTTTTTGCATTCGCAAATCAAATTGGTTCTAAAGTAGTTTATTTTGCCGAAGGCGAAGTTGTTGACGAAGACGCAAACACAAGTCAGACATCAATTCTTCAAGTTGGTTTTGTTCACAACGGAGTTATGCATCATATTAATGACGCTGACGAAGATGATGATGAAGACGATGATGATGAATACGAAAGCGATGAAGAGTATGAAGTAGTTGAAGAAACTCACGAACAAAGTGAACGTAAGGTTGAGAACGAAAGTAAACACAGTGAACAAACTGCGCCAGAAACTTCTCAAAATCCTGAACTACCTATTAATCCAGGAATGCATCAAGGCTTTTGATCATATAATTCTTTTTTTGTTTTAAAGAATGGGAGATTCATTACCCGTTCATTAATTATTTTTTCTATATTTTGTAATCCTTCTGAATCTCCAAGAAAAAGTTCTATGTATTTTTTTTCAGCATAGGATAACTCTTCAGACTCAGGAGAACTAATAAGAGCTGTTAAATATTTTTCAGTCGGAGATAATTTAGGAACAGGAACATAGCAATAATTAATTTTCGTAGAAAACTGATTAACCCAAATATTCAAGACATCTTGCTCAATAGGAGATAATTTTTTATAGGAAAAATTTTCTTTAAATCTATGATAAAATAATACGTGCGCGTCTATGAAATCCATTCTTATATCTTCAATGTAGTAACTTTACTCATTCCATGTTCGTTCATAGAAACACCATAAAGATTATCTGCTTCAGAAATAACACCATCATTGTGACTGATTACAACATACTGTGCTTTTTCACAATAACCTCGAACAAGTTCCGCAAGTTTCTCACTATTCTTTTTATCAAGTGCTGCATCTACTTCGTCAAGGATGTAGAATGATGCTGGTTGATATTCTTGAACTGCGAAAAGGAAAGCTAAAGCAGTCATTGTTTTTTCTCCACCTGAAAGACTTCTAATATCCATGAATCTTGTTCCAGTAAGTCGTACTTTAATTTCTACTCCTCCTGCAAACGGATCTTTTTCGTTTTCTAAATGAATATTAGCATCTCCTTTTGTAAGAAGCGTTTTGAAAATTCTTTGGAAGTTTTTCTCTAGAGCGTCGAATGTTTTAACAAAGAGTTCTTTTTTCTTACTATCAATCTCATTCATCATAATAAGAACATCTTCTCTTTCTTTTCTGAGAATTTCTTTTTTCTCAGACAATCGTTTATACTCATCAGCAACTTCGTCATATATTTCAAGAGCTCTCATGTTTACAGCTCCAAGATCTTCAGTCATTCTTTCGAATTGAGCTAATTCTCTTTTGATTAAGTCGTGAGCTTTGTTAGCATAGGGTTCTACCTTTTTGTAATCTTTATCTTCTTCTTGTAATCCGGAGAGTTCTGCTTTTAGTCTTGCATTCTCAAGACTTAGAATATTATTTTTCATTTCTAGATCTCTCTGTGAAGAATTAGATACTGCAATTTTTGTTTCTGATTTACTAATATGATCTGTTAATTTTGATCTTTTTGTAAAAAGTTCTTTGAACTGAGCCATGAATTTAGCTTGTTTCTTTTCAAAGTCTTTCAATTCAAAATCTTGAGCTTTTATTTTAATTTGAAGATCTACTTTTTCTTTTGCGAATGCAGATACTTCTTTTTCATGTTGTTTAATAATTTCTAAAATTTTTCTTTCTTCAGGTCCTACAATTGTTTCCATCTCAGAACATGCGTGTTTAAGATCTCCTTGTAAACTAATAATTTCTTGAGAAAGTTCCATTTTCTTTTCTTCGAAACTCTTTAACTCTGCTAGTTTTGCAGGATTTCGTAATTCAGATAATTTATCTCTTAACTGTTGTCTTTCTATTTTAAGTTTTGCAAGATCTCTATTTTTTTCACTAATATTATCTTGCATTTCTTCAGCTTTATTATCAAGATCATTATTGTGTTTTCTAAGTTCTGTTTTTTTACTTTGATCTAAATTAGCATCATCACTGTCAAGATGAAGAGATTTTTCTGTTTTAATAATTTCTCCTTCTAGTTCTGCTTTTAGTGCTCGTAGTCTATCAATAAGTTCTTCATTTTCTCGAAGTTTAGAAGCTACTGTAGCAATAACACCTTCGTCATCAGCCATTCCTGATTGTAATTGTTCAATTTTTTTATTTAGATCATCCTGTGCAAAGAGTCCGCCTTCTTTTTTCTGTTTTCTGAATCCTCCTTGCATAGCTCCACTCATTTCGACAATGTCTCCTGTAAGTGTTACCATTCGGACTTTTCCAATACCAATTTTTCTTGCTATTTCTATATTATCAACAACAAGAGTATTTCCGAAAACATACTCGAAAGCTTTTTTGTATTGAAGATCGAATTTAATAAGATCAATTGCTAGACCTTTAACTCCAGCACCATCCATTTTTCTTAGTTCATCACTAATAACTGGAGATCTAATTTTATTAAGAGGAATAAATGTTGCAGTTCCTAATCGTTCTTGTTTAAGATGACGAATAGCTTTTGCTGCTGTTTGATCTGTTTCTACAATAACAGATTTAATTTTACCACCTGCTGCAACTTCGAGAGCTTGAGAATATGCTTTTTCTACATTTCCAAGTTCTGCGATTGTTCCTTTTATTGCAGGATCTTTTTTCTTCATTTCTAAAACAGCTCTAAGTGCACTACTTCCTGCCATGGTTTCTAATAATGCGGATTTCTTTGCTTCTAGTTTTGCAAGATCATCTTGTTTTGACATGACTTTTGTTCGTGCTGTTGCCAGTTGTGATGAGTATTCTGAAGCATGAGAAAGTGCTTTTGAAAGTTCAACAGTTGTTGTTTTGAACTCTACTTTTTTAACTTTTAATCTATCAAGTTCTGCTTTATGTTCGGATTTTATTCCAGCAAGTTTTTCCAGTTTATCATCGATGGTTTGTAATTGCATTTCAACTTTATCTTTTTCTCTAAGAATATTTTGTTGTTGTTCTCGTAAAGCATTCATATCAATTTGAATTTGTTCTAATTCTTTATCAATTTCATCTACACGTTGATCTGCGCCTGTTTCTAATTCAAGATTATTTTTCTTTTTGAATTCTAGAATTTTTTTCTCAATAGATAATCTGTCGTCTTCTCTGATTTTAAGCTGTTTCTCAAACTCTACCTTTTTTTTATCAAGAGTAAATGTTTTATCTTTTAATTCGGATTGACTTTCTTGAAGTTCTTTTTGTCTTGCTTTTAATTTATCAAGTTCAGTGGTTATTGTTTCAACACGTTGTTTGTTAAGAGCAACTTGAACTTTAAGTTCTTCAACCTTTTTGTGAATAGCAACCTGCTCTTTTTCTCCTTTTGATTCAATCTCGCTGTTTATTATATCTACTTCGGCTTTTTTTGCATTAATATCATCTCGAAGTTTTTTTATCTCTTCTTCGAATTTGTTGATTTTATCAGTATTTTTGCCGATGTCACCATCATATTTAGCAATGCCGTCTTCCTTATCTTTAATGCCTACAAAGATTAATGTTTTTTTGTTTCTCTTTCTTTTATCTTCAAGATCTTTATACTTTTGAGCTTTATCTCTATCTTTTTTTAATTCTTTAAGATAGGACTCTCTTTCTGCTAGAATAATATCAGCTTCGTTGAGTTTATCATTTACTCTTTCAAGTTCTCGGACAGCTTTTCTCTTTTTGTCTTCGTAAACATTTATTCCTGCGATTTCTTCAATTATTAATCTTCTTTCATTCGAACTCATTTCTATAAGTCGAACAATGTCACCTTGGAGAATAATATTATATCCATCAGGATTAATATGTGCTAATGAAAGCATGTCAAGAATTTGAGTTCGTGTACAGGTTTTATCATTAATCTTATAGATTCCTTGACCTGTTTGTCTAATTATACGTGTGATTTTTACTTTATCTTCTTCAATTGATGAAAATATTTTAGAACTATTATCAAACCAGATGGAAACCTCGCCTTCTTTCGCAGGTTTTTTTGTTTTTCCACCGTTATATATTAAGTTTGCAGACTTTTCTACTCGTAATCCTTTCGCCCCTGCTTTTCCTAATACAAAACACATAGCATCTAATACATTACTCTTTCCGCTCCCGTTAGGTCCTAGAATACAATTAAATTCGTCTCCAAACAGCACTTCAGTTCGAGTTGCAAAGGACTTGAAGCCCTTCATTTCCATTTTAAGAATCTTAGTCAATTATAACCCTCACAATACACAAGTCTAAGACAGAATTATTCGTTTATAAAGATTATCGTTTTAGAAGCTCAAAATCAAGGTTTTGGAGAATATAAATCTCTTTTTTCTGCAAGTACGGCCGCATCTAAACATTTGTACAAACCGAAAAAAACCAAACTCACATAAGAAAAAGCTGCAATTCCTGAAGAATAGTCTCCTTGTGCAAATTTGTCAGCCATATACACATATGTACCAATTCTAAACGGCAAGGTTTGAATTCCAACAAAAAAAGCATCAAGCGTTTGTATAACTTTGTCTCCAAACACATCTTCTTTTGTTGCGATCTTATTTTCGGAAAGTCTAGAAGCTTGCTCAGAATATTTATTAATAAAACTTGCTTTGTAGGCAACACTACCAGGAATCATTGAAATCCCAAAATCTTTAATTATTTTACTTAGTTTTGACATTTTTGTTAACTCAATTTTAATAGAAGAAATAACTAATTATTTATTAAACGACGAAGTTCAATTATTTTCTCTTCTCGTTTTATTTTTTGTTCATTTTTATAATTTTCATGTTCTTTAGTTTCTTTTGATTCTCTTTCTTTTTCCAATATGTGAAACAACTTGCTTATTTCTTGTTCTTTGCTAAAAGGTTCACTCTTGTAGCCCACAGATTCTCCTTCATAAACAACATTAATATTATAATATGCATAAGATTTTGCTATACATTTAACTTTAATCAACCCCTTGAGAATAACTCCTGAATAAATCATAGAAGTATCATCCCCATCATAATATTCATCACCAAGTATATCTTTCGAATATCTTTCTTTAGAATCATAGCTATAATTCCACTTAGTTACTGTTTTTGCCAAAGCAAGCATTTCTTCTAAAGATAATTCTTCAAGAGTCATAATAATTTTAGAAAAGCGAAAAGAACATATAATATTTATAGCGACAATTGTCGTGTCTTAGAGATTACGATAAATATCAGGTAATAATTTTCCTTCAGCTTTTTTTAGATGTGCTTGATATGTAGAATAAGAAATATTCATTAATTTCGCTAAGCGTTCCATTTTTACTTTCTTAGGATATTCATAATAACCATTATTAATAGCTATTTCCAGAGCTCGTTTTTGATTAAGAGTTAATTCAGGAAGTGCTTTTGAAAAAGAAATATTATTTATTTTTTCTTTTTGAAATTTTAAAACTTCACCACCTAATTTCTCAACAGAAATATTCAGAACATTAGACAACACATTCCTATCAAAACTAGCAAAAGTCCAAATATGAAAGCCATCCTTATTGATGATGTCAGGACAAATTCTAATAATGTTAGGATTGTAAATAGCTTCGCTGGATAAAGGTTCTTTAATCACAATAATTCCAAAGTCATTAGTCATTTCCAGATTAACAACTGCAGGAGATTTTTTCAAAGCATTCATAAATTGTTTTTTATTTTGTTCTTCTCCAAAAATAAAACCTGAAATTGTTAAATAAATATGATTTTTATCTTTATAATATGTTAAAGGATAGCCAGACATAGAAACTTGATACTTCATACTTAAATTTCCGAGAACTTGATTTTCAGCTTTTGTTTTTAATTTTAGAACCCACATACTAACACGATATATGTCGTATTTAAGTAATTTGCTATAAAAATTAACAATCTTATAATATTTTTTTTACGTTCTTGAAACTCGTTTTTGCAAATAGTTCCAAATTAACATCTTTTTTAATCAGAACATCAAGAGCTGCGCCAACATGTGTTGATCCTTTTGGCAGATTAAATCCAACTTGATCAGAAAGTCTCTCGAATTGAGCAAGACCTTTATGTCTAGCGACAATACTCGCAGCAGCTACAGCTAAACTTGCCTGTTCAGCTTTTGTTATGCGTTCATCTCCAACAGAACAACCAGGATATTCGTCGACAAGATGAATTATATCTTCTCCAAATAATTGTTTCAATTTTTTCCCAGTCTTTTCATGAAGATCGTTAAGAAGTACAGTTGCAGATTTCTTTTCTGCAATTAACATATTATATTCAGAAGGTTCTAATTCTTCTATGATAAATCTATCAGGGAATCTTCCTAAAAGCATTTGTCCAAGCATATCAATTTGTTTGTCTGAAAGAAGTTTAGAATCTTTAACACCAAATTCTGTAAGAATGTGTTCTTCTTCTTTAGAAAAATATGCTCCTACAACAATTAGTCCTCCAAAAGTATCTCCTTTCAAAGTTTCATCGCTTCCAATAACATTATGATAAATTTTTACAGGTTCAGTATTTTGTTTTTCTTTGCTAGCTTCGATTACAAAACCATTATGTTTAAGATAATATTCTATTTTTTCTTCCTGTTCGTCTTTGACTTGTATGACTAGCTTTCCAGAAGTATACAAAACCAAAGTAGCTCCTTGTTTTGTCATGCGAATTTCTTCGTATTCTGTTTTTGGACTGTCAAGTGCAAAACCTAATTCCATAAATTGTTTGACTTGTTCCGCAGTGACATTCTTACATACTATTGTCATAGAAAAACCTCAAGAAATAACAACATCGACATTTGAATAATCGTTTGATTTTCCAGAGAATGTATTAATAAGATTTGCAAACCAAATTTTCACATAACCAACATAAGGTATTCGACCAAAAGCCAGGCCTCTTGTCTGATCATATGTAATATTTGTTTCGTCTAAACCGTTCTTTTTGATTTGATAAGGATTATGATCTCCTTTTGTTCCATATACAAATTCTGTTTCGTTTTGTAAATCAACTGCTCTGTGAATTATAGGAATTGTTTTTGCTAAAGCATTGTAAACAAGAACATCACCAACGCGTATATCTTCTTGGTCAACTCCCGAGAGCAAAATTAAATCTCCTTTGTTAAAACCATTTGTGAATCGATAGTCTTTGAAATCTTGTTTAGTAATATTCTTTTTAGAATACCATTCTTCTTGCGGACAGACCTGCAAATTATCACAAATTGCCTGTGAAGCCCACCAATCATCAAAAGATCCGTCGTGTTCCATGCTTGAAGATACAACAGCAACCACAGGAAGACCTGTTCCAAAAGCTAATGCTAGAAGAGGATAAATTATGAATTTAATAATTAGGAATGCTAGAATAATATTTGCAATCCAACTTAGAATAGAATCATCATACCAAATAAAGTGCCAAATTTTCCCCCAAGTCGTCTCAGGTGGCTTTCGCTCTTTTTTAGGAGTTTTTGCTTTCTTCTTCATACACCCAAATCAAGAAGGCTTTCTATAAAAAGCTTTGGCTTAGAAAGAAATTAAAAATTAGCAACAAATCTTACTCCTGCTTTTTGTTTGCCAATATATCCTTGTAACCAGAACTGATGATCTTTTTTTAAATCAACTCTGACATTTCCTTGATATTGAGGTTTTTTTCCGTCTTCAAATATCACAGAACCACCCACCCTTATTCTATCATTACCATAACCCAAAGTAAGCATTCCAATTTTGTGCTTATTATTAAGATTAACATTAGCTTCAAGATCAACAGTAAAGCCATTTTTAATTCCTGTAAAATATACTTGAGGAACAATATTTTTCAAATAACCAGTTTCATCTTTGAAGACACCCAACGCAAGGGTTCCATAGATTTCTTGGTTTAAAATCTTTTGACCCATGTAACCAACATTAATTCCTTTAATATCGAATCCATTTTTTGAAACTCCGATTGGCAAAGCTAATAAGGCTTTTTTATTATTAGCAATAGCAGGAAATGCTTTTACAATATGCATACCACTAAACTCTTTATCATTGTAATTAAGATAAGTATCAAATTGCGTTAATTTTGGTCCTGGGCACCCATTAAAAAAATCTTGCGCAATGCAATCAATTGTTGACGTAGCAACAATAGATAAAGCAATTATTGTTTTGAGTATTTTGTTTTTCATTTTGTGGCTTTTTACACTCTGAATACCATTTATTTGCTCATTATTATCTTTAGTCATAATCATAACCTCTTTATGTTGTTACTATTCAGTGATTTGAAGAACAATATAAACTCTGGCGGGGGCTTTTCCCCCACAAACGCAATTTATTTAAACAATAAACCACTCCAAAACACCATGTTTGAAGAAATACTCACAAAACTAGGCCTTATTCCTAACGAAGCGAAGGTCTATGAAGCGCTATTAAGCCTAGGCGAAGCCTCAGTACAACAAATAAGCATAAAAGCAAGCATTCACAGAAGAACAGTCTACGATGAACTAAAAAAACTCATAGAGAAAGGTCTTGTTAGTGAATCTATTGTCAAAGGGGAGAAAAAGTTTATTGCAACAAACCCTGATAGACTTGTTGAAATCCTTAAAGAAAAAGAAGAAATGGTAAATACGATTTTACCTCAGATGAAAGTTAAATACAAAAATGCTGAACAAAAAGAAGAAGCAAGATTTTTCAGAGGAGTAGAAGGTTTTAAACTTTACTTGCAAGCTATTCTTGACGAAGAAAAAGATGTTTATTTTATCGGTGCAAAAGCATTTTGGCTCGATCCTCGATTACAGCATTACTTGCGTCATTTCGATAAAGAAAGAAAAAAACGAGGAATCAAATTTTACCACATTTTTGATCACGAAGTAAAAAAAGAAAAACCAGAAATTCTAAAACTAGTAAAAGGCGAATATAAATTTTTTCCAAAAAAATATTCAAGCAAAACAGCAATAGATGTTTTTGGTGATTACGTAGTTACATTTGTAGGTGTTGAACCGGGAAAATTATCAGAAATGCCTTTACAGTTCATGTTAAAGAGCAAAGAATTAGCAGAAGGATATAGAACGTTTTTCCAATTCATGTGGGATCATTGCGAAAACTAAACAATAAGAGCGCCTTTATCACTGAGAACTATAGATACATCCTGATCAACTTCAAACTTATCTTTTAGAACTTCTTTATTTGCAACTCTTTCTGATTGGAATGTTTCTGGATTCATAACTTGCAGTTCAGGTTCTAAAGCAATAACTTTAGTTTTATGAATTGTTTCTTTTTCAAGTTCTTTAGTATATTTTAATTCAAAAGCAGTAGTTTTTCCAGTCATCAAATCTCTTGACTGCATTAATCTTCCCATTGTAGTCATAAGAACATAATGTCTGTTTAAATCTTGATTTCTTGCTCCTGTTGCAACATAACTAATTACATTTCCTCTTTCAAATTTAGGAAGTTCTACAAAAATATTAACTCTAAAAATATCTTTTGATGTTTCGTGATCGTGACTGAATAATTGAGAATTAATTTTAATAATTCCACCGAAAGTATTATGAATTTTCTGAGCGAGCAATCTCATATGATTTTTATTTGTAAAAAATAAATCAACACCGTTTTTTGCAGGAGTTGTTTTACTGATGAAAACCCCTTTGCGAGCGACTTTCTCAAGATCTCGTTTAATAAATTCATGAGTTTCTTCTGTCGGATTTCTCAATTGTAAAATCCCTTCAAAGTAACCAGTCTTTTCTTTCTGACCAAAGTCACATTGTCTATATGAAAGTTTTACAGGTAAATGAAGTTCAACACCGTCCTTTTTAAGATTAACATTAATAAGTAATTTTTCTTTAGGTCTAATAATAAATTCATAGGGCTCTATTTCCATATCAATTTGTTTTTCTCCTAATGCTAAAGCTACTCTCTTTCGAATCACATTATCAAGATCCTCAAAAATTTTCCATCTTCCTGCTTCAAATACTCGATTAAACTCAGAAACCTGAATAAGAGGTGCTTCGTAATCTGTTTCTTTGTATGCACAGTGTTCGCAGAGTGTCCCTTGCTTAATTGTCTCCCCGCATTTAGGGCAGAATCTTTTTCTCATGAAGAATCAAAAACAAGAGCTTGCTTATAAATAGTAATGAAAAACTCTATCAAATCATAGTATAGTAATATCCGCATTCGAAAGGTTTAAATACTCTTTCTGTTTGATGAATTCCTAGAGAGAAGGGCTGAAAGTCCTTATTCGATTATAATCATAATTATGGGGTATATCAAATGGTGGACGAAAAAAAATTTTCCAAACAAATTATCAATAAAACAGTAGTTTCAAAGACAGGAAAGAGATTCGGAGAAGTAGGAGATCTAATTTTCGAAACGTCTTCAGGAGAGCTCATTCACATTGTTCTTAGAGAACCAACAATTTATACTAAAAAGCTAGAATTAGAAAGAACCAAGGATGGAGAACCTCTTATTCCATTTAGTGCAGTTATTGCAATGGGAGATTTCTTAGTCGTTGCCGAAGAGGATATCATTTAGATATCCGCTGAGAGCAAATAGCAAACGCGTAGTCGTTTGCGTAGTTGCTGAAGAAGACATTATTTAAGTCTTCAATTTTTCTTTAATTCTTTATTTTATTCAAAAATAATATAAAGAGTAGTCTATACCTCAGTTCTATGTCATTACTAAGCAATTCATCAAGTATTTGGACAGAAAAATATCGTCCATTGAAATTCTCAGAAGTAAAAGGTCAAAAACACATAGTTGAGAAACTCGAAGCTTTTGTCAAAGAACAAAACATGCCTCACGTTCTCTTCGCAGGTCCAGCCGGAATTGGTAAAACAACTTTATCATTAGTTATGGCAAGACAATTCTTCGGTGAAGGATGGAAATCAAATTTCTTAGAACTTAACGCGAGCGATGAGCGAGGTATTGATGTTGTTCGTAATAAAGTAAAAGATTTTGCTCGAACAAAAGCTTTCGGTGACGTTCCTTTCAAAATTATTTATCTCGACGAATGTGATGCTCTTACAAAAGAAGCACAGCAAGCACTCCGTCGAACCATGGAGAACTACACAGCAACCTGTCGTTTTATTCTCTCATGTAATTACTCTTCTAAAATCATCGATCCTATTCAATCTCGATGTGCTGTTTTCAAATTCAAACCTTTAGAAAAAGATGAAATTTTCGAAATTATAAACATGGTTATGAAAAGCGAAGGTTTGACAATCAGTGATGAAACCAAAGAAGCAATCTTTGAAGCAAGCCACGGCGACGTACGACGTGTAGAAAACATTCTTCAAAGCGCAGCAACCTTTGACAAACATATTACAACAGAAGCGGTCTACAGCATCGCATCTCTTGCTAAACCCAGAGAAATTGATGAAGTGTTTACGCTTTCCGTTGCAGGAAATTTCCTAGATGCAAGAAAAAAACTTCTTGATATTATGCTTCAATACGGACTTTCCGGCGTTGACGTTGTTATTCAACTTCAAAAAGAAGTTTGGAAAACAGAAGGCTTAAGCAATGAACAAAAACTTTCTTTCGTGAAAATGTGTGGAGAAGTTGAGTTCAGATTAATCGAAGGCAGCGATGAATTTATTCAATTACAAGCACTTCTAGCTCATCTAGTTTCTGAGAAATAAAAAATAATCAGTCTCAATTTCGAGATGCATTCCTAACCATGTTTAATAAATATTTTTCTTAAGAAAAAGTTAATATAAAAAAATTAAAAGAAAATAAAAAATAAAAAAATCTAATTTGTTGAACCGACGTCTTTGATTATGATCACGTTCTCAAATGTTTCTCCGTAATTATAATGAAGATCAATACTTAATAGGTCTTCATAGAGAACATCTTGAGCAGTCGTCATTTCTTCGATTGTACAAGTAACAGTTCTAGGTGTTCCTTCAAACAAAGTAATCTCTCCTTCTACAGGTGAAGCTTCTGTTGCGGCACCAGGAGTAGTGAAAGATCCCATACATTCAAGATCGACTGTTGCTGCGCTTTCATCAGGGAAGTAAAGTTGTACCCATACTTTGTTTCTATCAGGATTCAATTGTGATGTATCACAGTTTGAAGGTCCTGCAGAACCAGATGTTCCTACAGCATACATTTTTCCTGCACCAGTGTGTATAATATCAAACATCATACTAACTTTATTTCCTCCTTGAGGCATTTGTCTAAAGTTAGAAATTTGAACTGGAGCTCCAGAATTCTTTGTGTCTCTGATTGCATTAATTTCACAAATAGGACTGTTATCAGTATCAACTAAAGATCCCGTCACATCGTTTGCAATACAAACAGGTGTTGTAGATTTTGTTTGATATGAATAACATGCATCGACTCTTAATGTTTTAGGAAGGTCTCCTCGAGTATCTGGTTGATAACTAAGATCTTCGAAAACTAATGTTGTGAATTGACCATCAATAATTGATCCGTCAAGACCTTTTCTTGCTCCGTTAAGAGGATCTTCTAATACTTTTGTAGTATCAGGCCAAGTTATTGCAAATTGCTCAGGTAAAATTCCTCTGAGATCTAATCGTAATTCTTCAATGTCGAGATCATCTTCTCCGACATTTGTAATTTTCATTCCGACTGAGAAACTTGATGTTCCTCTATCAAGGATTGCTCCTTCTTGTGTTGGAGGCATTCCCGGAACAAACTCAAAACTAAGTGCTTGTGATCCTCCTATAAATGGATCGAATACAGGACCTGTTGGACTTTCTCCTCCTCCACATCCAGCTAGCACAATAGTAAGTGCGAGCAATGATATCAATATAATTTTTTTAATCATGGTTTTTACCTCTCCAAAAAAGCATCTCACTTTTTTGAGCACATTAAGTAATTTAAGCTACTCTTTTAATCGTTGTTCTTCTTGAAATTGAATCTGAATATCCATAACCCAGTTCAACTATTAGATCTGCTTCGTATCCTGATCTGGATACTGTTTCAGTAATTACATATTGACACTTTACAGTTTGACCTGCACCTGCATCAGTTATATGTACTCCTTTTCCTCGTACTGGATTACAAATTAAATGTTGATTTCCAATACGTGCATCAAGGAAGTATACTTTGTTGAAGTGTGTTGGATTAAGTCTTACAGGTGCATTCGGATTACATGCTTCCATTTGCAACATATCAAAGATTTCTCCTCCTCCAACATTTTTAACAGTAATATCAAAGTAAATAACATGTCGCGTGTTTTCTTGCTGTACTCTAGTTACTGCTACTGGAGCGCCATTACCTGATTTGTAAGTTATTTCTTTAGGTATACATACTTTATCACCAAGACCATAAGGATCTGTATCAATACAGACAGGTACTTGTGCAAATGTCGAGTATACATAACAATTTGTTACTTCAAAAATAGTATTTTTTCTATCTAATCCTGTTGGCCATGCGTTGATGAATCCTTTGAATGCCAATACGGATTGTTCTCCACCCGGGTAATCATAATCATCAGGTGCTAAAATATATTCGATTCCTCCGAATCGTTCGAATGAGAGTCCTGCTAAAAGTAAAAGCATTCCTCGTCCATGATTTAAATTATTATAATTATAATCCATTCCAAGATCCATGTGGAACATTTGTGCATTTGTGTCTCCGAAATCAGCATTATCATATGAGAAACCAACATCTTTCCACCAAGCGTCTTGTGCAACTTCTTGTCCTGAAACTGTTCCCCAAAGATTTCCTAGATTTTCTACATTGAATCCCCAAGCATCGTCTCCATATCGGTAACCGCTTCCTAGACCATTACATCCAGCCATAAATCCTACTGAATCAAAGAATGATCCTCCGCCAGTTCCTGCATTTCCAACATCAAGGAAACAATTTCCTCCAAATCCACTTGGAGGGATAATATCCATTCTATCGATTGTAATAACGTGAGGATCGTATCCTGTTACATACATTCCTCCTCTAGCCCATGATGCTCCAACATTATGAACATCTACAAAAATATCAAATGTGTTATCATCATCATAAAGTTGACCATAGTCATCTTCATAGAAATACATTTGAGAAGGTGGACTTACAAGATTACTAAATCTCGTCAGAACTCCTTGCTGTCCAGTATAAAAATTTGAAGTTGCAGGGTTAGTTTGTCCTCTTTGGAAAGGAAAAGCTCCTCCTCCACAAGAAGATAGTATTAGAACTGAAATAAGGAGAATAGCTAGTATGATTTTGTTTGTATACGATGACATGATGCTTCCACCTGTTATTCTACTTTTATGATTTATATACTTAACGCCTAAATAGGCATTTTTTAGTCAGTAAAGACCATCTGTGTTATTTTACTTATGTCCAAGGGTAAGATAATCTTTTATAATTTTCTGCATTTGTTTTATCTTCAACTCTAAGACATAAATCCGATTCAGGATGAATATCTGCTAGGAAAAGAGAATATTCCATTCTTCCATTCGCAGAATTATAAAATCCGTTAGTCATTTCAGAGTATTCTCCTAGAGGAATATCTTGACAAGCTCTCTTATCTGTATTTTCAATAAATACATATTGAGCTATGTTTTCACATCCGCATGTTCTTTTTGGATCTGAAATATCATCTTGATCATGACAGAAAACTTGTATTTGATTTTCTGCAGATTTAGGATTAACAGTCACAAATGGTTGAGCATTTGTATCTCCATAACATTTAGGTATTCCGCAATAGCTCCCTGTTTGACAAAATCCTGATTGTAAAATACAATCATCTCCTGCTTCAATACAATCAGATGTTGATCGATATGAACAAGCATGATCTGCTGAGAATATTTTAATGTCGCCATCTTTCTTTTTATCAGTGACTTTACAAGCTTCTACGCCTGAATGACTTGCACAATATTCACATTTTTCAACACAATCATTTTCAGATCCTTCAATAAAGATTTCCCAAGGATAGCAATCCCAGTCATCTCGAGGTTGTCGATCTTTTGAAAATAAAGTTCCTTCGGATCGTTTTATAAAAATATCTTTTTGGAAATTCTGCATATACATATATTTTATATCAACAGTCATT
The DNA here is from genome assembly GCA_964428445.1 of uncultured Methanosarcinales archaeon. GTDB lineage: Archaea > Nanobdellota > Nanobdellia > Woesearchaeales > SKGA01 > SKGA01. The sequence continues at coordinate 43,416 of CAYRYC010000004.1, forward strand.
GTTGTCAGATAATTTGCACCTACACCAGTAATTTGTTCTTCGGGTAATTGACAATAAAGAGTTGCTTCATTATTTCTAAATAAAATTTCTTCCGGTTTACAATCAAGTTCATCAAGACCTAGTTTTGCTTCTACTTCTACTCGACCGACACTATCAATATCAATAGGTCCACAACCAGCATCACCGTTCGTATCAGTTTGTAAATTTTGAAGTGCGAATGAACCTCCTCCAACGTGCTTTAGGTGAATTACAAATTGAGGTTGTATGTATACTCCTCTCGGAACCATTTGACTTTCTATTCCTGTAACAGCAATCGGAGCTCCTTGTCCTCCAGAATATCCTTTTTCTCCAGCAGTACAAATTTTAGTTCTAGGATTAATATTACTTGGATCCATATCTATACAAATTTCATCTGCGAAAAATGTTTCGTAAGGATAACACATTGATAAATAAAAGGAAGCTTTGTTTGTTTCGAAATTTCCTTGAATTGGCAAACCATAAAATCTATCAAGTGCAAAGAAATTTTCTTCTCCATCTGGGAAATAATACGATTTTCCATAAAGATTTAATCTATCTTTATTAGAGTATAAACCTTGACCAAGAAAATCTTGAGTAATAGGCATAACGAATGAGTCATCATACTTTAGATGCGCCGTTGCTCTATATCCATCAGTTAAATCGAAAGCACCTTTATTTTCAACAAAGATTTGAACATCAAATTCTGTTTCTTCATATGCAACATCAGGAGGTGCTTGCGTCATAAAATTCACAACAAGACCATCTGTTCCTTTATGATAATCTACATTTTCAATTCCGTATGTTCCTGAACCGCCACATCCTGAAAGAACAAGAAGACTAAGAACTACTATTATCAAAATAAGATTTGTCAAGTTTTGTTTTATCTTTGTTTGTTTTATCATTTTTTAAATGCTAAACCAATGAACGAAGTTCATGGTTTCATGTTACTGAGATAGGTACGACTCCAGGTTCGTAGAGTTTGTAATTATAATCGACTTCAAATCCTATTGTGTGTCTTTCCCATGGTTCAACACCGGGAGCGGAAGGAATAAATTCTTCAACATACTGAGGATCTATTTGTAATGAACAAGCAAGAGTTTCATATGAGTCATATTCATTAAATTCATCTACTACTTCAACCAACCATCTTCCTGTTTCTTGATCAACTGTGTGATCTAATATTTGATTTCTTGCAAAACTACAATCATAAAGATGCAATCCTTGAGGTAAAGAAAATGAAGCTCTATGAATTTCATCTATACCTGCATTAGCAACAGCATCAGTAAAACTAGGGAACTGAACTTTAAGAAGAGCCATATATCTATTAGGATCTTCTCTGCTTACAATAATAGGATTTTTCAAAATAGATACTCCATCTTCTACTGCTGTACTTGCAGCTATGTAAATAGGTCCTGAATCAGTTATTACTTTGTCGCTTGCAGCATCTACTTTTTCTGCAGGTGTTGGACCATTTGCTGTTTTTGATTCGTAGAGAAGTCTATTTGCATATTCTTCTTCCATAAATGCTATAGGAATTTTTGTTGAAGATAAATATTGATAATATGCAGTTACATCAACATTATAATATCCTTTTGGAAGATCATTAAATTCACATCTTACTCTAGGAGATTTCGTTTCTGATGCATAAGCAAATTTAGGTTCTACATCACCTTGTATATCTTGTTCTTGAATATCACATAATGTTAAAATTGTAAGATCTTGATATGAATTTGCCGAATAGGCAATATCAACTACAACAGGTTCTCCTAAATGATAATATTCTTTGTATGTCGACACGTCCTCTATGGCTACGCCAATAAATTCACTTGTTTGTTCGTTCTCGCCAGTACCAATAATTTCTCCAGATCCTCTTTTCTTTTGAAGTGTAAACCATTCTTGCATTTGTTCCCAAAAATTAGCTTGTTTTATTTCTCCTTCTGCTTGAATTTGTCCTCTTTCAATATCCGCATCAAACTTTGCACTTCCAATATAAGAAATCATATATGGAGTTACCAACGCCAAAAGAATAAGTACTACAACAACACCTATTTGCTTCGTAGACATCCATCCTTCTAAGGCCGCGACATAAAGCATTCCTCCAACGGCAAGAAGTATCATCGCAATTACTGTACTATTACCTAAATATTTCGAAATGAAAGGAGTGTTTTGGAAAAGGAAAGTCATAACCAGATTCAATGCTAAAAATATGAATAAACCAGTAGCTTGTTTTTTAGTAATAAATTTGAAACCTGCAAAAACAAACATTAAGACGACTATAATTCCAGTTATCATAAGTGATGAAGGTTCAAGAGATATTCTTGGTAATCTAAATGGCAGAAATACAGCCATAGGTCCCATCATTAAAATTGCGATAGAAAAAAGTAAAGTGATCATTTTTTGACCATCTAAACTAATACCCATAGTTAGAGGTCTTTTTCCTTGCAATATTTTTCGTAAAGATTTTTCTTTTATGGATGTTGCTTTTTGAATAGCTTCAATTTTTTTCTTTGCTTTTTTATCCACAGCTCTAATTTTATCAGGTATGGTATTAGTATATGATTCTAATAGTATATCTGGAGGAGAATGTTTTCTCATAACCAACAGCATAAATGCTTCAGGAAGTGCATCTACTATCATGTCTCCTCCTACAGGGAAAATAGCATTCGCTAAAGTTCCTATAAGACCTATGATTAAATCAATAAAATAAAATATTATAATTTTAAAATATGATTTAAATGCCCCTCCCAACATAAAAGGAACAAACCAGAATGTTAAGTTGAATGCAAATCCTATGAGATCCCCTGCTACAGGCCAGAAAGCAATACCGGAATCAATAAGCGCAGAAGTTATAAAAGCGCCATGACTAGTAGCTTTTTTTACAAATCCATGAGGACCGTCTTTGATATACTCAATTTTTTTATCTCGCCAGTCTTTAACTTTGGCGATAGCTTCTGCTTTATGTTCTTCTAATTGAGCTTTTTGTTCTTCATATTGTGCTTTTCTCTCTGCTTGTTCTTCTTGCCTTTCTCTAGCTCTTTGTTCAGCTTCTTCAGACGTAGTATCAGGAGCATATGCTCCTTGTGGTTGAGGAGATTCTTTTTTGTGATGTTCTTTAGGAGGAGCTGCTTGTTTTTTTTCAGAAACTTTTTGTTCTTTTTTCTCTTCCTTCAATTCAGTAATTTCTTCTTCAACTTTTTCAGCAAGTTCTTCTTCTTTTTTTACAATTTTCTCTGAATCAATAGGATCATTTGTACTTGCAGACTTAGAAAAAGAATCATCACCAGAAGACGAAGGCTGAGAAAATCCAGAATGAGCACTACCATGAGAAGGCGTATCAGGAGGATTTTTTTTACCTTTATTAGAATCGTCCTTTTTTTCTGCCATTAGTTTTTCTCACCCACCTAAAAAAATAATAATCATTCAACACAGCTATTGAACGACTACACGTAATTGTGCTAAATCCAAATCTCGTCTAGGTTGAATAACAATTGCGTTAATTCCTTCCTTAACAAATGGATTGATATTTCTATCATACTGCATTGCATATGTATCAATTGGTAATGTGTTACCATTAATTACATAGTCAACTTTTTTGTATGAATTATCTGCAAAAATAGACTGTAAAATAATATCCACTCCTGCTTTTAGTTCTGCTGCGTTGAAAGTAGGTGTTCCTGTACTTGGAACGATTGGACAATTTGGTTCTTGACCATTTTCATCAAGATAGTATTCAGGACATGCATCACATTCTGCAGGTGTAACTACTGCAGTACAAATAGAACTCATTCCCGTAAATGGAACATCATCACACCAGAAAGCACCTGGAACTGAATCATAACAACAATCCATGTCGTAATCAGGATTACATCCTATTGGACAAAAATCGTCAGTATCATCGCCACAATCACCAACAACATTAGCATGAGGATCTCCCGCGTTATCTTCATAAGCACTTTCGCAATTTCCTACATAACTTGCAAGAACTGTGTTTACACATCGATCGTATGGATTAATTGTATCTACATCACACCAATAATTTTGATTACTTTCTTCAAAGCAACAATCTTTATCATCATATGTGTGACAATTTTCAAGACAAATACCGTCAACTTTTCCACAAAAACTTACTTCTTCGCTAGCGTATGTAAAAAGATCTTCGTGAAGATCAAAATAATAAATAGGATATTCTGGGTCTTCAAGTTGTACTTCAACTTGAGGCATATCAATAATGTATGATCCTTCTTGAGAAACAAATTCTATTCTGTTTTCTCCTTCTTGAAGATCAGTTTTTCCTAATGTAAGATGATTTGTTATTCCACAATCTGCAGTTCCAAAATAAATTTGGTTTCCATTTAATGAAATTATCATATTTCCTACCTCTGTATATGTACAGTCAGGGAAGAAAGAAAGATCTGCAGTTTTCATATGAGTATATTCTGCTTCTCCAATATAGAATTTTTGCATGTGAAAACTATTTGATGAATCAGTAACATCTCCTGTAACCCAAACATTTTGTAATCGGTACTCATGTACTCTCCAGAATGCAAATCCTGGTGTTGATACAGAGAAGAAAATAGCGTTATCTTGTTTTAGTAATCGTTCTGGTAAATCAATTGGAATTGGAGATCCTGCAGGAACAAATCCTTCGAAAATTAATATTCCATTAAGGTAAACAGATAGGTCTCCTTCTGATTCAATAACATTAAATGAAAGTTTAAGATTTTCTGATGCGCTTGGATCAATTCTGAATTCTGTAGTTTTTGTTTTTGTTTCAAAAGCTGATCGCTTAATATACACAGAAGCTTCAGTATGAACTATTTCTGCATCGGTCTGCGTATAAATTCTAAAACTGGCAAGGTCGTGTTCTATTTCGGCATCACTAATGTAATCTACATGTCCAACATATTGGCTCAAAGGCGTAGATCCTATAAGATGTGAATATCCGCCTGATGATGTCGGAGGAGTTCCTGGAACTACTTCATCGTCTAATAATGCCGCTCTATCTGCAGGAGGCAAAAATAGAATGTAAAATATAATAAGAAGAGTAATTATCAAAATGAAAAATGCCGCTCCAGAAGCGTTGTCTGCGCCGAGCGCTTGACCTTTTCTTTTTAAAAATAGTTTTGAGACCATGCTAGTATACATTGCGAATAAATCAGTATTTAAAGCTTTCTTAAAAGAAGCTCAAAATAGGCTTAAAATAAGGGAAATATTTGGAACAAAGTTCCCAATATCTTAGAAAATGAAGATTTTCAAAGAAAAGAATAAAAACCACTAGATAGTGAATAAAACGCCTCTTTATGGTAACCAAGATTTTTTATCCGCTAACTTATCAGGCAAATATTTTTCCATAACATAATTCAAACCATAGGCAGCGAATGCCTGCTGTTCGACACGGACTTTTGACTTTGCCATTTTCGCAAGAGCTTTTTGCCATTCTTTGTGTCCTTTAATGAAAGGATCATTTTTGATCATGTCTTTGATTTTTTTAAAATCTATATCTTTCAAAGGGTGTGTTGGCAAATCATAGCTATCAATATCGTCAGGAGTTACTCCTAAAAATACTGCTTGAGGAACACAGAAAAATTCGTTAATGTGCGCTGCGTTTCCAGAACCAACTTTCAAAGTTCGATAAATGTTTCCATACCCATATGGATCTCCATCTGTAAAAACATAAACAGGAAGTTTTTTCTCATCAGATAATTTTCGAATGAATCGTCTACATGCACGTGTTGGAACTCCACTCATTGCAATTAAAATACATTTCGTCTTTTTCCAGTATTGATGCTTATTTAGACGTTCGAACATACCTTGAGTTTCAACTGCTAAAATAAATTTTGCATTTGTTTGAAATTTCAAATGTTCTACGGATGCAGGAATAGAATACGCTCCGCTTCCAAATTGAGTACAATCAATTTTAATATTTTTTTTAGTTTCGAAATCTTGATCTATAACAACTAAATCTCCTGCAACTGCTCCGCCGTGTTCTCCAGGAATAAATCCCATTTGTTCTCGATTCACACCAAGCATTGCTTCAATGTCATCCATTACAGAATCACTTTCAGGTTGTTCTGAGAAACGAGCATCGCCCCAGTTCTTAGAAACATAATACGCCTCTCTTTTTGTTGCAGTATCTTCGCTTTTAACAAGTTCTTTGGAAAGACCCATCATTCTTAACGTTTGAGCAAATGTCTTAATCGTTGACGCGGTTAAAGTTCTTGTCTTTATCTTATCCATAATACGAAAGTAACCAGATTTCTTATCAAATGTAACATTACTAAGTGATCGAATAGGCGTTGTTAGTTCAGGTGATTTAGATTTCTTAATGGATGCATGAACTCCTTTTGCTATCTCTGTAATTTTTTGATTAACAAAATCCTCTCCTTTTGTTTTTAGTTTAGTTTGCTTAGTAGTTGCCATTATTCTTCACCTCGGCGTTTACTAGCGTTCTCGCCCTCACTTTCGTGAGCTTCTGCGCCTTCAGACTCGTCTTCTTTCGGTTCATCCTTACCTATTTTTGCCCACTCTTCGTCAAATTCAGTGTTCTTTGTAGGATCGAATTTTACATCTTCAACTTCTCCCCGAGTATGTTCGAGAATAATTTCAAGATTTCTAATAATCATTTCTTCATCTGCTTTATCTAAACCTAAAATTTCTTTTAAACCTACTGCAACATGAGGTATATATCTTTGAATAAAACTTCTTTTCTTTAATTCTTTGGAAACTCTGTTTTTCTTTGCAGTATATTTTGCAAGTTGCCGTCCTGCTTCCTGCAATGCAAGCTTGATTTCATCTATCAGCTCGTTATAATGAGCAATCGCTTCTTTACTTTCACTTGTGAAAGGAACCCACACTGAAGACATATGAACAACAACAGTTATTGGTCCAATTGGCAAAGATCCTCGTGATTGATTCAAACCATATTGTTTCCAATTAACAGCTTGAACTGCTTTTGTTACACCACAAGCACCTTGTTGAAATAATAATGGAACTCTGTTTGCAAATCTCATAAGCGTTCCTGTTTTATCTTTTGGTTGGAAGCCACCATATGCAAGAGCAACTTCAATTTGAAAAGGATTTCCTCTATATACAGAAGGAGGTCTAGTAACAGATGTATAAAATTCTGCATTAACTTCTTTCTTAACTCCTTTTTCTAATAGCTCCGCAGTAATTGGAGAAATACATTCAGGAGAAGGAGAATGAATTTTTACTTTCTTGATTGCCTCGATAATTTTCCCTGATTCTTCATGGGAAATCTTTCTTGGTTTTTGATTTGGTAATAATCTTGCGTGTTCACAAATTTCTTTTGCAACCTTAGGACTTACCTTGCTAAATTCTGTTGTTAAGAATTGTTGTAATGTTTTAGCAGGGGTGTCCGCAAGCATTTTGATAAGAACGCCAAACTCAATACCATATGGATGAGGTTTAATTTCCTCAGCCTGCTTCGGCATATCATCGGTTGCTCTAGGAAAAATAAGTTGTTCTGCTTTAGGATTTGTATAAATAATAGTAACGTGAGGATTAACTACAGCGGTTTCTTTCAAATATTCATCTACGCTTTGACCGCCACGTTGATAGCTTCCTTCAAGATCAATCTGAATTCTAGTTCCCTGGTCTTTACTCCATTCCTTAGTTCCTTCCTTGCTAACTTCAGGTTTGTTCTTTGCAGTATCAATTTTCAAATCACAGAAATATGCAAGTTCTCCTTTTCCAATTTTAGTAATTACTTTTGCAGCTCTACCGGTTGTAAGCTGACCATACATTACACTTGCACTAATTCCTATACCTTGTTGACCTCGAGACTGTTTCAAACTGTGGAACTTACTCCCATAGAGAAGTCTTGCGAAAATGTTAGGAACCTGAGCTTTAACGATACCTGGACCGTTGTCTTCAATGATAACTCTGAACCTGTCGTTCTCCATATCAATGATCTCTACGCTAATTTCAGGAAGAACGCCTGCTTCTTCACAAGCATCTATAGAATTATCTACTGCTTCTTTAATTGTTGTTAGAAGGGCTTTTCGTTTGTTATCGAAACCAAGAAGATGTCTATTTTTTGCAAAAAACTCTGCAACTCCAATAGCTCTTTGCTTTTCTGCTAATTCGTATGCTTTATGCTTTATTTCACCAGCCATATGCAACGAGTAGAAAATACTATCTTTTAAAGTTAACTGCTCCAAGACATAAATAAGTACCGTCTTGCAGCAAGATTTAACAAATCGACTATCGCAGATAGGAATCGATTTGATAATAAGATTTCGCTTCGCCGCAAGTGCAACGCGCGGTTTGAAAACGTAGTGAGCAAAAAGCTTGAACAATAAAACCCTGCACGGTACGAAAAAGAAACAAAAAGAAAGGGAGTCCATACTACAATGATTTTTATTTTGATAACAAGTATTTTTTAGCAACATCATGATAAATTGCTTGTTCAAGAGGATATTCAAAGTGAGGTATCAGCTTTTTATTGAGTAAAATATTTACGTCAGACCATTGTGAATATTCATCTCCATGAAAAGTGAAATTAGTTAATCTGCCCTTTTTAAACTTTCCAGAATATCTTGTCCTGTTTACATTTCCATTAACCTGAATTAATTCTTTAAGAGGAGAATAGTTTATTTTCATAGAGTCAGTTATTAATTCAATATTTTCTTCTTTTCCTTTCTCTCCAAAAGTTTCAATGATTTTTATTAACTTATTTGAATCAACACTTTTCATTCTTAGATCAGGATATTTTTCATATCTATATTCGTCTTTGTCTACTAGTTTATCCCAAAGATACGTAATAAGAGCATCTTCAATCAAAGGTAGTTTTGTTAAAACGCCATGTTCTACTATTTTACTATTTACAGTCTCACCAAAATTTCCACTAAGAGTGATATCAAATTGGTATTGAGAACTTTCCAAAGATCTTTGATAATGTAAAGTTGTTTCTCTAAAACAATCAGGACCCAAATAATTGTGATATATTGCTTTGTATGGCTCATTGTCAAGACAAATTGTTACGCGAATATTTTTGTTAATAATATCCCAACGAAATAACGGACTAGTATATAATTTGCTTTTTTCAAGTAATTGTAAGGACACTCCTGATTTAGTTCCTTTTTCAAGAAATACTTCTAATAGTTCTATTGGGAATTTTTTCATCTTATTCACTACTTAGTGAGTACAAGAACTATTTAAATAGTTGCTGTCGAAAATCTTCGACAAAGAATAATTTTATATATTCAACCATATTTCTAAAATTATGGATTTATTAGCTGAATTAAGAGAATATGGTTTTAGTGAAAAAGAAGCGAAGGTGTATTTAGCTCTTTGTTCATTGGGTTTAGTTACTGTGAATGACATTGCTGAACAAACAAATTTAATAAGAACTACAACATATGATATATTAAAACTTTTAGGAGAAAAAGGGTTTGTTGCTTCCACTAAAATAAATAAGATTCTTTATTTTGAAACACAAAATCCAAAACAATTAGCATCAATGTTAGATGAAAAAAAGAAAAAAATAAATAAAATCATACCAACACTTGCTAAACTTAGAGAACAATTATCTCCAAAACCAACAGTAGAACTATTCAAAGGAAAAGAAGGAATGAAAACAGCATTCAGAGAAATACTACGAATAAAACAACCCATATATGCCTATTCTAATAATAAAGAAATGGTAAAAATACTCCCTTTTTTTAGCCGGCATTTTATCAACGGAAGGGTTAAAGCAGGAATACCCATCAAAATATTTAGTGAAGAATCTACAATTACAAAACATTTACTTCAAGAAAAAGACAAAAAAGAACTTAGGGAAACAAAAATATTTTCAAAATTAAAAAAAATATCAATAAATCAATATATTTTTGGAGATACAATAGCAATATTTGGATCAAAAAAAGATACGCCTATTGGAATAATCATTAAACACAGAGAATATGCAGAATTACAAAAAACAATATTTGAAGAATTATGGAACAAAGCAAAAAAATAATTGAGACTTCCTTCTGTTCATAATTATCTAAACCAAATCAGTAATGCTCAAAACTATCTTTTAAACGTATCGATGAAAGAACTAAATATTTCATCGAGATTTGTTTGAGAATTAATAGAAAGTGCTTTGGAATAAGTTTTTGTATGAAGAGAATCTTCAGGAGTCATAACTAAACCATCATAACTTACACGCATAATCCCCATATCTAAAGAAGACTCAGGGAAAAAAGCCGTTTTTTCTAATAAATTATTTTTTTCTAATAAATTCTTACAATCATTGGCCTTAAGCTTTTCTTGACTTAAATAATGAGAATCAATCATCAAAACAGCATTATGTTCTTGCTTAAAATTGGAATTATTAAGTAGTTCAATCAATTGTTGAATATGAATCGCTCCAACAGAATTAGTCCCATCATTATTTGTTTTCAAATAAGGAGAAAATAGCATTGTTTTGAACAAAGCATCTTTATTTATAGAAAGCATATCATTGATATTGTTAATATTTTTTGAATGCAGAGTATGAAGAGCATTAA
>CAYRYC010000005.1:0-20130 GCA_964428445.1 uncultured Methanosarcinales archaeon
TTGTACTTCCTTCATTGAATTTTATTTGCATTAGATTAAACATGTCTACAAGATTTTCAGGCGGAGCTCCCAGTTGAGATCTTATTTTACAAACAGCATCATACTCTGTTTTTAAGAATATATCATCAAAAGGAAGAGATTTTCTTACGGCAACATCCTGTGTTTGTTTATCAACACCAAATTCTAAATGTTCAGGATTACTTATCCAAATATCCATAACATCCGCATCAACTTCGATTTCATCTTCATAGGGAATAATATTTCCATCTTTATCTTCTGCAATAATAACTAAATCATAAATACCATTAACAAGATAGGCCGTGGATGAAAAATTAAAAGTTCTATTTCCTGAGTCATGGGTAAAATCAACATCAACATCAAATTGATTCGATTGCAATTTAGCCTGAATTATTTCAACCGGTGCGTCGAAAGCACCGAAAATTAATTGAAATCTTGGAAAAGGATCATCCGTGGATTCCAAAGCAAAAACCGTTGATGAAAGTGTGAGAACTAGAAGTAAAATAACTATCAGTGTTATTCTCACCACCTTCATTTCTCTTTTCTCACCTTAAAAAATTAATAATTATTCTAACCACTTAAATCTAGGAGCTTCCCACGCGGTATCTCTTAATCTTAAATTGACTCGTTTTAGATCTTCTTCCTTTCCACCATTATCTTTTGAATAGAAATAAAGATGGCCTCCTTGATACAAGTCATAACCTAAACCATCTAACTGGACTTCATTTCCAGAAAAGCTTTTCATGTATTGCTGACCATTAGTATCCGGCATACAATCTTCTGATGCTGTAAAATTTGATACGTCCGCAGGATAACCAACACAATAATAGATTGTTTGACAACCATAATTATCGACAGGCGTTACTGTTGTTGTATCGTCACAGCTTAATTGAAACGATCGCGTAGGCATCCATTCACTACTGGCCTCATCATAAATTTCAAAAGTATTACCATTAGGAGTTTTACTTGCATAAACAGTAGTTGTTGGAGCTTCTTGATCAATTGTGAAACTTATTGAATCTCCATTTTTCATTTCTGTTATATTTCCGTTACCAAAATCACAACTTGTGAAAAATACGTGGGTTCCTGAAATATCTGGCGCGTCAAATTGGACGTCATCATAATATATGCTGTGTTCAGTATTACTGTTTGCCAATATTGATGTTGTTAAAAAATTAAATAGAGAAATACTGTGTGGACTTCGCGTATTTGAAAGTTTACAGCTTGCATCATATGGAGTTTCAATGGAAAGTTTTACTTCTTCGATATGATTAAATACTCCTCCTCTTGGTCGAGGATTGGTAATACTTTTATCTCCTTCAACAGTAATCTCGTATGTTTCTTCTAATTTATTTTGATAATCATCATAACATATTAATTCGAAATCATAGTAACCATCAGGTAACCAAGGATAGAACGTACTAAATTCTTCTCCATAGTATTTAAAATCCCCAACTGGATGTGCATTAGGTCCTAAAAATAATGTTCCGTAGCACAGAGAAGGTTCTTTCAAACTAAACTCGATTGATAAATTACTTGCATAAACATCTTCTATATCTAAAAGGAAACTTTTTACATCATATGTGAAATTTTGATCAAATTCAGGAGGAAGTGCATCTATGAAAAGTCTTTCAAATCGCACAGGTTCTAAATTGTGTGAACTGTCTTCAGAGAAATAAGTCATAATCATTTCTCCATGATGTAAAACATCTTCTTTAAGGAAGTGTCCTAAATTGTCAAATTCATCCAATGTATGTTGAGGATATAATTCGCAATTTCTAGCGTAACAATCTTGCTGAACACCAGGATCATCACAGGATGGACAATCTGTAAAAGGAACACAGGCAGAACAATTATTCACGGATGTGAATGAAAAATATGTTACAATTTCATTGGATCCGGATAAACTATCATTTACTACGTAGGTAATATTGATTAATTCATCTTTTCCATAAACAGGCAAATAACCGCCCGCTTCCGAACTATATTGAATTTGCTGAATTTCGTCTCGTAAAACAACGACTGTTTCAGGAGTTTCATTATCTTTGAAACAACGAACTTTGTCAGTTGTTGTATAAAATGAAAACTGAACCTCCTCACAATCATCAACAGGATATGTTGTTTCTGTTGTGGTTGAAGGATATTGGTATTTCCACAAGTGATAATAATTATCTGAATTTTTATTACATCCATTATACGGCGAATTAATATCGCCATCCCAGAAACAATCTCCAAAACTATAGGTATCATTACTTCTAGCATACTGAACATTATTTCCATAGAGAGCTTCACGTTCTCCAATCGTACCAAAACCATATTCATAGGAAACATTTATTCCAACGGAATCTCCGTTTGCTCCTAGACAATCAAATTCATTGTCATACAAATAACAAGCCATATTGTTTTTATGAATACATGTTGAAGTAAGAGGAGTGTGTTGCAGATCCAAATTTAAAGCATAATTTTCAGTTTCCTTGTCATGGGCTTCGCTTTCTTTAAAATAACAATCACCGTATAATCCACACATGTTTTCGTCACAGAATCCAGTAGGAGAACTATTGTCGCACTTGAAACAATCTTCTTTTTCTTCCATAACAGGTTTACAAACACCAATACCTAATTCGTTATTATAATCTCCCCATTCACAGCCAACCATTGAATCGTTTGAAAATTTATAACAATAATCATTTTCACATGCTGATCTTGTTTGATAATCATAACAAGAACTTACTTTTTCACAGGTGTCATAAACATCTCCGAAATTTGGCGCCGTATCTTTATAGCACAAACCTATTTGTTCGGCAGGCGTTGATTGGGATGTTCCTTTGAAAAGGAAAGACTCGCAATCATAGTCTACATAGTCATTTTCGCCTCTGTGAAAAAATGATTTTAAATCGTGAGCAGCATATAATCCAAAAAGACCATTACATAAAGTGCATTTAGATTTTGTTCTACACGTTGCACCAAGAAATCCGTGATTAGGATCATATTCTGTTTCTACACAAATAGTAGTAGGACCAACTGCTGGACAGCTAGCATCTGTAAGTAAAGATAAATTTGTTTTTCCTCTAAGCGACTCAGGACTATCTTTTATACAACCAACTGGACGCGCATCTTCTCCATTTGTAGAAACGCAATTTAATCCTGGTTCGTGAGGATCCATACAATAATCTTCACCGGTTGCAAAACAAGGTAAAGTATCATTGTAAGCCCAATTTTCATTTGCCCCATCAAGGGTTACTGCAGCGACATTATAACAATAAACAGTATTTGAGTCGAGGACATCAACGAATCTTAATGATCGAGATTGCAGATTTGGAACGAATTGAATAACTTCTTCATCCCCGCATTTATCTTCTACAAGTCCTTCTTTACAAACTTTAACTTTAAATCCTAGAATACTATCTGAACAAGAAGCATTTAGATGCCAAGAAACTTCAACATCATTTGTTCCTTCGAAATATTCTACGGATGAAAAAACGTTTCCAGATTCGTGTTGTGATTCATATAAGTCAAAAACATTATTTGATGAATGATCAAATTCGTTAAGGAAATATGGTTTTGCTTCTTCACAAGCATCTCCACAAACATCAGTATTACCTTCACACAATTCAAGACAATCAGTACATTCACTTAGTCTATCGCAGGTAAGTCCACAACGAGGAGAACACATGGATGTATCGTATGTACACATTGAAGTACAATCTATAATATCTTCAGTAGGTAAAAACGCAGGAAAACTTGAACACGCTAAAGAGCCAACATCGCCAAGTTCAAAATCTACAGTATCTCTAAATTGAGGTCTGTCACATTGCTCATAACCATCTAATACATGGTTTCCACAATCGCCAAAACTTACTGCGCCTTCACAGCTACCAGTATCAATATTTGTTGGTTGACCAATTGTAGTTCCACATTCCGCCATATCATAAACATCTCTGAATCGAACAAAAATTGTTTCGCCGTTTACAGTATAAGGAACACAAAGTCCCCAAGAACCATTAAACCAATCAGTAGTACAAGAAGCAAGGTTAGGTACGCACGAAAGAGAGAAATCCACATCTGTTAAATCACCAAGAACACTCACTGTTTGATCGCTAACAATACAAGATAGTTCATGACCGACAGGAGATAAAGCTCGTAATTCTACGTTTCCTGAAGGTAAATTATCCATGGAATAAAAACCATTTACGGTTGTTGTTTCAATAACAGGAACTCCTCCATCAAGATATTGAACACTAATACCTTCGAGAGGCTCAGTGCTAAGAATATCAGTAACAAATCCACTAACAGTATAAAAAGATTCGGTGCTTGTTGATGGGCCACAGTCATTTATACCATTATACACAAAATTTCCTGATTCTTCAACTAAAAAATCACAATATAACTTAAATGTATCATCAGGACCTGCATCAGGCGAATTATCAATAGGGTTATTTGTAATAGTATTACAACAATATCCTGTTTCGAATCCATCCGTGTTTAAGGGAGCCACGGTTCCATCATAACAATTAGAAATTAATTCTAAACTTTGAGAAGCACAAGTTGCTCCTGTTGCACCATCACCAATATAATGTGGTACAGAAAGATAATTATATACTCCTAAACAACAGCTTCCAGCTAATGCGCTTCCTGCGTACAGGACTATTGTCAAGAAAACAACTAGTAATAAGACTATATTTTTCAGTTTCACGAATCCTCACCCTTAAAAAGGACTTTACCCCAATTAATACTCAATTGAGGCTATTTTTATTTATAAAGCTTACGTTTCTAAAGGGCTTAATTAGGTCTATAAATGCTAAAAAGAACTAATTTAAACCCACTCGCCGTCATCGCAAGTACTTTCGCATCTATCAGAGCCAGAAGGAATGGAAAATATATATGTTTCTGGAGCAGTACAAGAACTGCCATCACAACAGAAATAAATATAATTATCACAGGCGATAAGAGGATTTCCAGATCCAAAAGGAACATCATAATCATGAATGTCTCCCTTATAACAAACAGAATTAGAACCTAAAATAACTGCGCCCGACACACAACAAGAACCACTACCAATTGGAGAATAACTATTTGCGAAATAAAATTCATTGGAACTCATTTCAACAGATGAAAAAGAATATCCTCCATCTAAATTTTTTGCACAATAACATTCAGCTTCATTATTAGAATTAGCTTGGCAAGAAGTATCGCAAGTAGTTGAAGCTTTACAATAATATCTTTCTGAATTTGTGAACGGTTCGAAAACACTTGCTGGAAGAGCATCACAAGTATTGCCTCTTTCGCATTTACAATATTCTAATTTCCAATAAGCGCACTCGCCATCATCAGGATTACAAGTTGCTTGACAAGTATAAGGCCAAGAAGGAGGATTGTTTGTATTACTATTATAACCACCATGAGTAATTACATCTCCTGTTAAAGAAATATCAGCAAGCGTAGGAGGAGCACAATAACCTTCTTCAATTAAATCGAGTTCTTCATCACTCCAAGAACCATCTTCATCAAGTTTAATATAACCAAAAGAATCTAGTTCAAAAGAATGTCTTGAAGAATAATTAACACAAATCAAATCTTCAGTCATATCCTTATTCATACAATCAAAATAATCAATTGGAGAATTATCTACTCCTGGTCCTTGGCATCTTGCGAATTGATTTATGTTATCATTTAAATCATTACATTCTATTTTATTCCAATCAGCATCAATATCACCGCCACAAGTATTTCCTCGAACTCCGCTACAATATTGTTCGAAGTCAACCGCAAAAACATCATTAATTACTTCAGCATTCAAACGAAAATTTTTATTAAAGAAAGAACCATAAACACTTTGACTAAAATAGCTCGCATTATAATCAACAGTGTAAACTCCGCCTGCATTGTTCTGATCGAGTAAAGCCCCATCTAAATATACATAAGGGTTATCAAGATTTCTATCCGGGAAACAAGTTCTAAAATCTTTTTGAAAACAAATAGTTTCTTCAGGAGCATAAGTTCCTCCCGTTGCATCATATGGATTCATGTTAAAAGGAATACAACAAACATGAGGTGCGTCGAAAAGATTTTCTGAATGCCCATAATAATATCCTCCGTTTTCATATATATCAACGTCATAGTCAGTCATTGGATTAAACGAAGAAGGAGATAAATCTCCAACATAACCATGCGGTAAACATTGTGCAACGCTAACATTTTTCAAAGCAGGAGGGCTTTGAATTGTTACTCCTGTTTCATTTTGTCGAACATAAAGATAAATAGAGTGATCGATATAGTCTTCAGAAGGATCAAAATTATTATACATAAAATAATCCAAAGTTGCATTCCAAAAAACATTTGATAAATTTACAATGGATTTATTTGTCATAAAAATAAAAGGTTCTTCATCATCTTGAAAAATATAAGAACTAATATCTCCGCCCGCCATAATAGATGCGATGGACGCGGATCCATCGAGTATAAAAGGATCTTCAACACTTGCCCAAGAATTATCTATGTCAGAATAAGGATTGCTTACATTTAATTTTGCTTGCGGTAAATCAAAAACTAAAATTCTTATAATTTGAAAATCTTGGTTTCCTCTATTATCAGTTATAACAACCGTAACATTATGCAAACCAACATCGCCGTACGATGTATTAAAACTTGCAGACCTTTGAGTTTCTTGAAATTCCGATGAAGAAGACCACAAATGCAAATCATCATCAACACGCGGATTTAAACAAAGATGATAATCTGAAAGATCACAAGCTATATTAGACTCTTCTTCACAACAAGTCCAATTTAGTTGTTCGTCGTAATCCTCCTTCCAGTCGTGATATTCATAGGTTAAGCTTCCTCCATCAGGATCAACACCGTAAGGAACTAATCTTGCAGTTGCATTTGCAAAAAATTGATAATCGACTTTTTCTCCGTTAAAATAAGTATCCTGTCCAGGATCATTCATATAATCTAAAACAGGATTTCTTTGTTTTAGTCCAGTCATAATTGTCCAAGGTCTTCCTTTGAGAAGTGAAGAATGATCAACTATAGTAAGAACATAATCTAAACGTGTTGAATCTTTATTACAATACAAACAAGGCGCTTGATAATAAAATAATTCAAAGGTTTCTTTGTAATAAGGATTTTTAGCACTGTTATTCCAATCTTC
The DNA here is from genome assembly GCA_964428445.1 of uncultured Methanosarcinales archaeon. GTDB lineage: Archaea > Nanobdellota > Nanobdellia > Woesearchaeales > SKGA01 > SKGA01. The sequence goes on from CAYRYC010000005.1 coordinate 7,169, forward strand.
TAAAAAAATAAAATTAGGATCCCTAACATGATCAAGAAGAAGTCGAGAAACATAATTATATAATTGTCTTACGTTTGTATTTAATTCTGTTTGAAAACTTGCTTGTTGCACCGAAGCTCTCCCTTCTATCTGCACTGTTAATGGGTAATGAGCTTCAATGGAAATTCCTCTTGGTCTTAAAATTGTTGTATTAACAAAAACTTTTTTTTCATCAACAGATATTTTCATACTAGAATATTTTTCATAGGATGAAAGATTTACACAAGTACTTATTTTATTTTTAATATAGAATTCCAATTGCCTTTGCATTGAAGGGTTGCTATAAATTGAATCGTATTGTTCTGGTTTGCAAGGAGGGATTCTTGCGAAAGGATCAAATTTATTTGAACCATTATATGAACAAAGTTTTGGAAAATTATTTGCACCTAAAAAACCGCTTTGAGAAACATAGGGTTTTTCAAAATAACCGCTACAACCGCCATTAGTATAATGTTGTCTAAAAGTTTTTACATAATCAGAAAAATAAACTTCTTTAACAGGATAATAGCTTGTTAATTCGTATTCTAAAAAAGATATAAAAGGACCTTTAAACCGAGCGCAATCAACACGCGGTGAAATAGAATAGCTAATGTTTCTATTTACAGGTTCTAAAATTTCTTGATTTTTAGAAGTGATATAGGGACGTATAAATGTGTGAGGCAAATATCCTATTCCTTCTAACGATTCATAAATAGGAGTTAATCCTCCTTGAGATTCATAAATAACTCCACCTTGTTCTCCAAGCAATAATAAACCATCACTTGTGATACGATTAAGGCAACCGCCGACATAATTATTCAACGCGTTCAGTTCGATAAATTCTCCAACAGCACTTTGAGCTTGCGCATCCAATCTAGCATTAACAACTCTTTGATTTGCAGAAAGAGCTAGAGCTGCAACTATTAATAATATTAAACCTATAATAACAAATAGTGTAATCTGACCTCTTCTGCTCCTCATAGCAGTATTGTAGGTCTAATTATTTTTAAACCTTCTTCTTATTTGATGACAAAACTAGCATAACTCACAGTATTGTTATAATTGTCGTTTATATCACCTGAGAGATAGTTTTGCTCTAAAAAGATTTCTGGTTTGTTAAAAAATGCGAAGTAAAGTTCCAAAGCAAAATATCCAGAAGGATACATTGTTGTTTCTTTCGCGGTTTCTTCGAAAACAGATTTTTCTCCTGCTTTAATAGCATCTATAAATACTTTGTCAACTTTTGCTATGTTCTCCGGAATATGCTCTGTGAAAGGAACATAGTGAAAGTCTCTTCCATAACTAGTCAAATTAGAAATGAAAATAAAAGTTGCTTTTTTTCCTTGATCAACAAGAGTTTCTTTAATATCAACAGATAATTCATTCATGGAAGTTTCTGAACCTACAAGCAGAGGAACAATTTTAATTTGATCTTTATGTATGCCTCTAATAAACTGCAGAAAAGGAAGTTGTAATTCAATAAGAGCTTCTTTTGCGTGTGCCTCTTCATTAACTTGCATATGACCTTTATCAATTAGAGCTTTAATAAAATCCTGATCCGGTCGAATTTGACCCATAGGCGTAACAAAAGTTTCCGTAGAAGTTCCTTCTCCATGAGGAGATTGAGCCACTATAATATATAGGTCAGAATCTTGCTTGTTTTCTGCCAATGCTTTGTAAGCCCAAGACATACACGGACCTGCAAACTTGTAAGGAGCGTGAGGAACAATAATTCCTTGGACAGGCTCTCCGTCAGGGTCTAATCTAGTCGCTGGAAGCGCTCCTGGGCCTTTAGGATTCTCTACAAATAAATCATTAATCTGTTTAGAAAGGAGTTGTTCTGATTCTTCATAATATGTTTTGCTTGCGATTGGAGTTCTCATAGTAATATATCTATAGAGTCGAGCTTAATAAATATTACTAAAAACTAAGAAAGTGCTTTGATTATATTCCAGTAGAAATTGCGCAAGTGCTGTGATCTACAATATTATTAGTGCAAGTTAATATGCCTAAATCATAATCTACATTATTATACCATCGTGCACAAGTGGATGCGCCGAATTTGTAAATATCAGGTCCGCTAGAACATGAATCGCATTCTTCGCCAAGTTCAATATTACAGTTTCCAGGAATAGAATTATATTGGGCTGTAAAAGGAGTCGATGCATTAACTCTTAGATAAGCAGTCATTCTTCGCCAGTTGAATTCAGGTTCAAAACCTTTCACAACGTCTTCGAAATTTCTACCTCTAAGTTTTTCCGCAGAATTCTCTCCTAAAGAAACAACCTGTGTATCTCCCAGACCATAAGTGTAACCATATGACCAGTTGTTAATTAAACCAGTACCAAGGTAATTTTCTACGATTGGAGAAATGTTAGCGAAATTTCTATATTGAACAACTATATATTTTTCCTTATTAGTTCCAGATCGAGGAGTTTCAATTAATCCTAAAATTTCTTTATCACCATAACTAGCCATAAATAATCTATCGAACTGAGCTGCTTTGTTTGAAACAATCAAAGAGACATCTTCAGTAAGGAAAGCCATTCTTGATTCATCTGTAAATACTGGTTCTCCTAAATCAGAATGTTGAAGACTTGCATCTTTAGCAAACCATCCTGAAAATAAACCAATAAAATTTTTCCATAAATGTAAAAGAGTTTCACTAAACGTTCCCATCTTGAAAAATCCTTCTACATCAACTGCAGTGTCAGTAATACCTTGAGCCACAATAATTATATTGAATGATGGATTGTAGGAAAGACCTATATCATCAGCATTACCACTATAACAAAGATTGTAGAAATCCTCATTAGGAAATACACCATCGCAGGACTCTGCGAAATTAGATTCTAAACCAAGAAGATAATTTGATGCTTCCAAATGATCTCCTAAAAGATTGAGTACATCATGAACAGAAGTACCTTCTGAATTGTTGAATGAAAAACCAACAACAGTTCTAATATTTCCATCATCTTCATATGTTAAAGTACAAAAATCTTTAATAAAACCATTTTCAAAGAAAGAACTTCCTCCTGCAATTTCTAAAAGAGTATTTTCGGATTCATAACTACTTTTTTCGTATGGAACAACGTTTTCAAAAGATTCACAAATCAATTCGTAAGGCGCTTGTATAAATGGTAATGAAGTATCATCAAGTGTAAAACCATACAAAGTAGATGCTATAAGTCTGGATGTAGGAAAATCTCTGGTTTTCATCCACAGACCATTTTCTAAACAAATGTGAGTTCCTTTTACAGTATATGGTTCAACTGTGTTTGCAACAAGAGCATCACCAACAATAACATTATCAGGAGTATAAGCAACTGTTTTATCGTGTCTATCTAAAACACACGCGGTGAAATTTCCTTCATAGAATAAAATATCATTATATTCTGGATCATTCATAATTTGACCGACAGTATGATCATTTAATATAGGATTTCCGTGAAAACATCCTGCTCGAATGTCTGCAAAGTATTCTGCTTCGTTTGAAGTTCCATCTCCGAAAGCTTCTTTTGTATCATCTCCACAACATGCTCTACCAGTCCAGTCAAAACTTGCTTGGGCTTCACAAGCATACCAGTATTTTCCAGAACCAACAGATGTTGCAGTATCAGATAAACTGACATCATAAATAGAAATTGCATCAGGATATTCTGTTAAGAAATGTCCATCGCTAGGACCATCAAGATTATTAATCCAACTTCCATAATTCCCAGTACAATAATAATTAGGGGTGTTGTTAAAACCATTTTCAGGATTTTCGCTTAGGAAAAAATTATCAAAAGCAATTTTAGCATAATTATCATATTCAAAATTAATAGAAACAATATTCTCCAAAGGTTTATTATCGCACATTTCTTTCACAGGAAGTATTGCTCTATGCCATCTCATTTCTTCATACCCATTAACAAGATAATCATAAAGATAACCTAGTTCACAAACTTCAACATTATGATTGTCATCTTTAAATTTCAAAGAAACATTTGTGTTCTTAGATAAATTTGCAAGATTAAAAGCCACATCAAATTCAAGATAATCAAATGTAGATATATTAAGTTGGTTAGAAATTATGAAAACTTTAGTATTAAAAGGTTCTGTAACCTCTTTGTTACTTGGAGTAAATTCAGAAACTTTAATAAAATCTCTTGGCTTGGAAGGAGAACCTGAATAACTATCATAATTTAATAATGTGTGAATCACACCGCCCTTTCCATAAAAACCTAAATCATTAGTATTACGTCCTTCGAAAAGAGATCCATCTTCCTGCGCATTACATGTTGTATAGTCAGTGCAACATTCAGCAATTCTCGCATCACCAGCATGTTCATAACAAATAAATGCTTCCGGTTGCACCAAATCATTCACAGCCAATGCTTCGAAATCAGGAACCCAACTTCCCAGACAACAAAACTCACCAATAATTAAATCAGCAGAAGGATCACATCTATACTGTCCCGGATCACTCAAAAAGTCTCCTCCTAAAGAAGCACAAAAAGGACCAGTCATAGGGTCGGGATTTTCTCCACATATGGAATCAGTATCACCAGGTATTGCTGAATCTTCAAGTAAACAACAAGAACCAATAGTAGGATCTCCTAAATCTCCAGAAAGAATATGCTCACCTAATAAACAATAATTATCTTTTTCACAGGGAAACGCAGTAAAATCAGTAAAAGTTCCATCATTTTCAGGAGTGAGAGTTATATCACCACAATTATCAGCATAATTAGGTTGTGCTTCTTGTAAACAACCGGATAAATCCAAGCCACATTCATCTTTTTCATAAAGACTTGAACCTGATGAATCTAAAAATCCTCCTTCTTGACAAAATGACCAAGAACCGCCCGCACCCGTTATACAAAGTTCCTCATAAATAGCATCATAACAACCAGGATTTGAGATTAGTAAATCATCTAAAAAATAAGATATGGTTTCTCCACCGATACCTTCTGTGGTTTCAGGAACATAACAATTTTCAAAACACTGAGTTGAGAATTCTGCTTGAGAATTATAAGTGTATGAAGGAATTCCATTATATGCAGCACATACAAATTCATCAGATTCAGATAAACTATTTATTGTTTCATTATCATAAAAAGGACCGAATGAAGATAAAGAATTACCTTCTCCATCAACAAAATCAATAAGTTCACAATCACCATTATCTTCAAACAAAGCAGCCAAAGAACTTAATCTATTAGAACAGAAAAAAGATCCATCATTATTTGCAGGTTCAAAACTTCCTGCTTCAGCAATAGCATAAGCATTATTTGAATTTAAACTATTTGCATATTCATCGGTCGCATTACAATAATACCACTCAGCACCATTACTTATGAATTCAACATGATCATTATTAAGAGGCAACCAATGTGATTTGAAAGGAATACCTAATTGTCGAGCATCCCACCATTTCCATAAAAGACTTTCACCTTCTCCAGGAAGCCAAATGTTAAAACCGTTCTCTCGTTCAGAAGATTGTCCTTGAAAATCTTGATTACAAAAATATCTTGATTCTGATGATTCTCCTTCTTCATCATATGTTTGTCCAACATAACCCAAATCACTCCCTCCTTGCCACTGACAAGCAGGACCAACAGGACAATCACCGACAGTTGTTCTTGAAGAACAATCTAATGTTCCTGTACAATCTGGATCTGCAAGTGTACAATCTCCTTCAGTATCACAAACAGATAATTCTTCAGGACTTAATAATGAACTACAATCATATACTCCATCACAACTAGCAGTGTTTGTTGAAGTTTGTTCACAAGATTCTCCCTCTGAACAAGGAATAAATTCTTGAGTAAAAGATCCTACGCAACTAGCAGGAGCAAAAGCTTCACAAGCAGCACTCGCGGAAGTCGCGGAAGCAACTGTAAACTTTGAACAAGAAACATCGGAAGGACCAGAACATTGTGGAGGAACATAAGTACAACCAGGAAGGTTTTCAGGAACACAATTTTCTTGAACATTGTAATTACCATAATTTGAACAAGCAGCATTTGGACGATTAAAACAACCTGTCGGACCGGCATCATTTCCACAAACACCATCAGAACCATCAACTGCAAACGGATTCCAAGCAGGGAAATAAGTTAAATCTCCTGTGTGTGTTCCCGGAGGAACTAAATATTTTACAGGACCGTCGTTATCATAAGTGGTAGACCAAGGATATAGAGGTTCGTCATTATGATTTATCCACCCATGAACAACTGTGTTAAAACAATCAGCATCAGCTAAATCTGTATAACCATCATAATCATCATCTAAACCATCTTCACAATCAGCTTCACCAAATTTTACTGTTGCTTCACCGTTCTCATTATTTGCATCTCCGCCACCTTCAAAAGGAGTTCCTTCGCATAAACCGTCGTTATAATAATTACCTGCTGATGCCACATATGAGGAATCGCTCATTTGGTATGTTGGTTCGACTTTAATTTCATTTGTAGTTACAAAAATTTCTCCGTGAGCACCAGAACCTCCAGCACCACCAGGAGCACCATTACATGTGTCTTTACCATTAGATCCTGGGCCACCATTACCGCCATTACCACCATTAGCTTTGAAAGTGAATTTACCATCTATTAATCCAACATTTAAAGTTAGACGTCCAGCACCGCCACCGCCACCGCCACCGCTAGATCCGGCTGCACAATCGCAAGCAGTTGTATTTCCACCACCACGATTACCTGTTTCTCCATTACTACCTGAAACAGATATTATTCCTGAAGAAGAGCTTTCTGAATAAATTAAAGACTTAGCTTCTAAAGCAACATTTGCTCCACCGCCTCCTGCATAAGTAATAGAACCAGGAGAAAATTCATCATGAACATCGTCGCCACCAGCACCACCATATCCTCCTCTTCTAAACATAGTACCACCAGCACCACCGCCACCACCAGCACCACCATATAAATTTTCAGGAGTACATGCAAGCCAAGTAGCATCCCTAAAACAACCATCTCCGCCTTCTCCACCTGAAGTGTAAGAACTGGATCCCGAGGAACTAGCTCCTGCGCCATTAGAAGAACCATGACCTGTCGCAGCTACTCCATTATTAGCAGATGGTGCGCCTTCATTTAAAAAACTCAAGGTTGTTCCACCTCCTTCAAAGGTAATAGAATTAAAAGCCCATGTTGAAAGAGTTGATGATGTTCCTTGAAGTAAAACAATGGTTTGTGAACTTGAAATAGTACAGTCAACACTTGAAGTGTCGTCAGAAGGAAGATAACATTCTCCATCATTACTGCAAGTAATGCAATCAGGAGGACCTTCTTGTTCTCCGGGACCTCCGGGACCCCCAGGAAAACCAGGAGGAGCTGCAACGAAGGAAGATAATAAAATTAAAACTAGAAGAGATAATAAAATACATTTTAAATAGCTTGTAACCCTCAAATAAACATCCCCACCATTAAATAACTATTAAAAAAGCAAATTTAGTAGTATTTAAAGGTTTTGGAAAGAAACAGAATAAAACTAACCCAAAAGAACAACAGTTAAAGATTTTGAAAAGAAAAAAAAGAAAAATTGTTTAAAATAATTTAATTATTATAGATTAAGCTAAACCAACTTTTTCACAACAAGGTTTGTCCTTTCTACAACATCTCCAACCACCAAATCCTACAATAAGCAATCCTATACCAACAGCAATTAAACCGCCTACCTTAGTATTATCACGCACCACAAGTTGATGATCAAACCCTGTTGAATCAAATTGAAAGAAGCGACCCTGTGCTGTAGGATGAGAAGATAAATAATAGTTAAATTCCAACTGTTGTTTATAAGATAAAGAACTTAATAAACCAAGCACTGTTGAATCATTAAAATTATCATTCATAAATTCCGGAAACCAAATACTCAAAGCATTAGCAAGATGATCTATCAATTCAGATTGTTCAGCTAAAGATAAATCTTTTATATTTGCAAAAGGTTGATCCAAAACAAAATCATCTTGAACATTAAAACTTTGTATAGTAGCCAATCTAGACGCTTCACCAGCTAAACTTTCTTCATTAACTTGATTTGCCACACCATAAGTAAAACCTGTTAAGAACATAACTAAAATACCAACTATAGCAACAATACCAACTAATGATAAAATTGCAAAATTATTTTTTTCCATATTTAATACACCTCGAAATGTAATAAAACCTAGAACTCGCACTATATAAACGTTTTGGGAAAAAATCAGAAATAAACTAAAAAAACAATTTTTATTTTAGTTGTTGAGAAAAAATATTCAAATCTTTTGCGTTTTTCATTTCAATTGTTTCTTTTGCAAGACTAACTACATTGTATGAGATTCCTTTCTTCATGCATAGTTTCGCGTTTTGCATCATTCGACCAAGTACAATTCCTTGTTCTTTTTGTGTTTTTTTTCGTAGTTGATCTAAACCACTCAAAACACCCACATCTTTGCTGGAAAACTCCGCTAAAACCACGTGATTTAGGCCTCCGCGTCTTTGATGGATAAAATCCTTCTCCTCGTCGATTTCGTTATTAAGAACGTGTGTAAGACCTCCAAAAACAGCATTTATTTTAGTGCCTAACCCAATTACCATATCGAAGCCCTCTAAATTGATGTTTTTTTCAGAAATTACTCCGAATTTTACTTCAATTTCGTTTTTTTTTAATTCTTCAATTTGTTTCGGTGTTACTTTTTTTGCGTTTGTAGTTTTATACAATAAAATTAATTTAGAAAAACCTAATTGATGTGCTTTTTGAACAAATTCTGTTTCAGTCCCGTTCCGCGGCATTACAATATCCATCATTGTTTACAAGAAATTAAAAAAAATTAAAAAATTAAAAAAAAGTAAAATTATTTTTTAGTTTTTTTATTTACTACGTGCGCTTTTTTAGGTCGTGCTGGAGTTTTTTTACTCTTTTTTTCTACAACAACTTTTACATCTTCTTTTTCAAATGCGGTTGCTACAGTTTGAGTATCTGCTCCTTTTGCGATATCAAGCGTTTTTTTAGTAGGTTCTAAATGAATCACATTGCATTTTCTTCGTCGTGTTTGACCGTCAATTAAAACGTGGTTTTCATCGATGGTATCTACAATGACACAAGTTAGACCTGCGTCTCTTCCTGCAATTTTGATACATATTCTTCCGATTTCAAATATCATTTTTGTCTCCTTCTTTTTTTTAGTAGGTGGTCGCCCATTCCTACAAGATGGCAAGATTTAGTGTACGAATTATTCTTCGTCTCTTGCTTCTATTTTGATTATGTCACGATGACACCGACTACAAAGTACTCCCCCGAAAGGTCTTTCAGGGCGCTTTTTTGTTTTAGGTACTCTTGCAAGATCTTGTGCTTTAAGTCTTGGCATACCGTTTAACTTAGCGCCACAACGACCGCAGTGTGCGATCTGAGGTTTTCTTTGTTCGTATCTAAGTTCGGTTTTACCACCTGGTAATTTCCGAAAAATTCTACGAAGTGTTCTTGATTTAAACATTCCTCTTGGCATTTTTTTTAATCCTCGATTCAATGAGAGGTCCCGTAAAGTTTTTACTTTAAGGACACCCTAAGTTCTTACAATTCCCGTGACGATATTGCAATTCTTAGAGTTGACAGAAACAAAGAGCACTTTATAAAGGTTTGTCCGCTTTAGGGCTTAAAATAGGCTTATTTGAATAATAAAAAATAAAGAAAATAAAGCCTGTTTAGGCCAGTTTCATGAGCTTTCTCAATGTGGTTGAGAATATGATAGAGAACAAGAAATATGCTCCAAACCAACCCCATGTTTTAATCCAAGGGATGCCTCCGAAAAGGAAAATTCCTTCGAAGATTTTTAATTTTTTATTTCCTACAAGGATTGTTTCAAAGACAGATGATGCTTCGATTTTATGAAGCGGTTCAATGTATTCTTGTTTGTTGGAAACTATTAATGAGAAAAATTCTTCTTCACCGGAACCGTTGTGATTAACACTCATATCATAATATCCAGCAGGTCCGTGAAGCATCCAAGTAACAGAATTATTTTTAATATTCTGTGTTAGATTAGAACTTGAATTAAGTTCTTCAGGTAAATTTAGTGTTAGTTCTCCTGTTGCTCCAGGTAGTGCAACCGTTGTAACTGAAAAATCAATTCCTGGTGTAAGCGGAGCAAATGCAAGATGCATTCCTAACCAACCAAAAAAAATAATCAAAGGTAAGAATGTGTATAATGTAGATTTCATGGATGATTTGAAGTATTGCCCATTCATCTTCATCATTTCTTTTTGTGTCTTCATTGCTTTGTCGTTTTTACCTTCTTTAGTATACGCTTTAGCTTTATTTTGTAAACGTTTCATATCAGCTTTCAATACTTTAAGCTTTTCTTGATTCGTTGTATACTTGTAAATTATTGTTGTAAAAACAGAAACGAATAAACTAATAATTAAAATTGCCCAAAATGGTCCCCACGCTAAAAGTGGATTAAGTATTGGATCTAATATGCTTGAAAATCCCATTTTCTATCTATTTCCCCATGAACTTTCGCATCATTGGGTTCATATCTTCAACGTGCTGTTTTGCAATGTCTTCGTATAGTTTGTAGATAATCATTACGGTAAGTAATAACCCTGTTCCACTTCCAAATACTCCTGTCATATCTGCAATTGCAGCTAAGAAACCGATGAATAAACCACCCATAATTGTTAATGGATATATGTATCTTTTTAGTAATCTTTCAAGAACTCTTGCGTCTTTTCTAAACCCAGGAATTTGTAATCCTGATGCCATCATTTGTTTTCCTTGACTTTTTGGGTCAAGTCCTGATGTCTGCATCCAGAACCATGAGAATAATGTTGCTGCTGACATGAAGAACAATAGATATGTTCCTGCCTGAACAAACATAATTCCTGTTGCATTTCCTTGAATAATATGTTGTAATAAATTATTGTTAGTTAAGAAAGGTACGACTTTGTTTAACCATGCAGCTCCCGCTAGGTTAGCGAACAATTGAAAGTTTGCGACAAGTGCCGATACCAAAATAATAGGAATAACATTAGTATAAACGAAGTTCAACGGCCATCTAATTCCATGACCTCTAATTCTTCCAAACGATAGCGGTATCTCTACTTTCATCGCCTGTGCAAATACTACCAAGGCAAATATCAATAGTGTGAAAATTATAGCGCTCAATTTCAACAGAGCTCCAGTGGGTTCACCTATGGATACTAATCGTAATAATTCTGGAATTGCTCCAACAAATGCTTCAGGGTTAGTTACTGATCTAAGCGGACTAATCATCTGAATAAAAATAGCTTGAGATACACCTGCGGCAATGAATAATGATACTCCGCTTCCAAATCCCCATTTGTTAATTACATCATCTAAGAAGACAATAATTATACCTCCTATAATAATCTGAACAATCAACACAAGCGGACTAATTCCTGCTTGAGGGCTTAATCCTCCCATAAGGACGTAAATCGCAGCTTCTATAATAATGAAAAAATAAGTAAGTAATTTTTGAGTTCCTTGGAAAAGAGCTTTTCCGTCAGGAGTTGTTAAATTGAAATTTAATATTCCTGCTCCATTCAATAACTGCAATACAATAGATGCAGTAACTATAGGACCAATACCTAATGTTACAATAGAACCAAAACTTGCTCCTAATACAACTGAGAGAAATTCGAATTGACTAAGTGCGTTGTTACCAAGACCATAAATGTGTACTGCACTTAATATGAAGAATATAACTAATACAAATAAAGTCCATTTAAGTTTTTGTTTAAAAGGAAGATTTTTCTTCTTTGATCCTTTTACTTCAGGAATAAATTGTAGTAATTTTCTATACACACTCATTTGTAAAAATCCTCTGTTATTTGATTCGATTAAACTTATATTGATATATAAAAGTTGTTATCCTAAAAATCATTCATTTATGGATTCTTTTTGGGATGCCAAAATTTAAAGTTTGAGCATAAAAATAAAAAAATAAGGAATTTATTCCTCTTTTTCAGAATCTTCTACCTTAGGTTCTTTTTCCTTTTGTTCAGAATCTTTCTGAACCGCGGAGGAAGCTTTAGCTTTTGACTGCGTAGGTGCTTTTTCCTTAGGTGCTTTTTCTGCACTTACTTCTTTAACTAGAGCTTTAATTGGAGCAACGACAGTTACAGAACCGCCTTTTTCTTCAACTTTTTTAATAGCTCCTACTGTTGCTGCTTTTACTACAATGTCAAAAGCGAACATAGGAACTCCTGTTCCAAGAAGTTTGTCTACTTTAATATCTGCAAGATTGATTTTATATTTGGATCCGTCTTTTACTGCGTTTCCTTCTGCAACAATGCTTTCAATTTTAGTATTAAGTGTGCTTAGAGCAATTGTGTTAACAATTTTTTCAGTAGGATTTGTAAATCCGTGTTTACCCTCAAAGTTTTTGATCTTCCAGTATGAAGGTTTCTTTGCGTCTCCTCTTTTACCGGAACCAGCATTACCTCGGCCACCACGACTTCCTGCGCCTCGGTGTTTTTTCTTTTCTCCCCAACTATGGGTCCAACTTCCTCGGTGTCGACTGTTTTTCTTTCTGTGATTTAGAACCATTTTGTGACCTCTACATCATCTTTTTGATGAGTTCGTTAATTGCGTCTCCTCGTTCTCCAAGTGCTCCGCCAATTGTAAAAGCTTTTTTGATTCCTTTTCTTTCGAATCCGCCTTTTGGTGGTGCTAAAAAGAAAGCTTTTTTCAGATTTCCTTCTGAGTCTTTTTGCCCTCTTTTTTCTTGAAGCTCTTTGAGAGTTTCTTCATTGATTATTCCAAACGTTGTGAAATCTTTAACCTTGTTTAAACGTCCTCGAACTGTTGGTGTATCTTCAACAACCGCACAAGTATGTTTTTTATTTAGGTTAAGAGCTTTTAGAGTATCTCTCATGTCAAATCGAATACCAACAAGACCTCGAATTAGTACAACTGCGATTTTACTCATTTTGCTTGTACCTCTTCTA
>CAYRYC010000005.1:20230-44934 GCA_964428445.1 uncultured Methanosarcinales archaeon
CTTTAGCGTCTACTTTAGCGTCTACTTTAGCGTCTACTTTAGCGTCTACTTTAGCGTCTACTTTAGCTTCTTCTTTCGCTTCTTCTTTCGCTTTCTCTTCAACTTTCGGTTTGTAAATTGGTGGAGCTAGTTGTTTTCCAACGCATCCTTCAATTATTGAAAGTTTTTCTATATGTCTATCTTGAACATTAGTTATTGCTAATCTTCGAAGAGCTTGCATAGTTGCTTTGATAACATTGATTTTGTTTTTCTTTTGACCAAAACTTTTTGACCAAACATTTTGAATACCTGCAAGAGTTAGAATTTTTGCAACTTCTTTGTCACAGATTAATCCTTTACCTTTTGGTGCTGGCATAAGTCTAATAGTATATGATCCGCATTTTCCTTCAACTGCAAATGGAATAGAGTGGGCTTCAGTACTTTGATCCTCCCAAGATCCTGTTCCTCTTCGAACTAAAATTATATTAATTTTAGCCGCTGCGAAAGATTTCTCTCTTGCTGGAACTGTTTCTTTGGATTTCCCATAACCGACACCTACGTGTCCATTTTTATCTCCACAAACTGCATATGTTGCAAATTTTGGTTTGTTACCTTCTCGAGTTTTCTTTTGAGTTTGTCTAAAAACTCTTCGTTGTCCACCACCAAATTTACCTTTCGCTTGTCCAATAAGGAGAAGTTCAGATTCTGTTTTGATAAGTGCATCAACAATTTCTGGCTCAAGAATTCTTCGACCGGATCCTAAGATTTCATCTATGTTTGTGATTTCTCCAGATTTTACTTTCTTTCCAATTTCTGTTTTTGGAATCCATTTATCGAAAGTAGGTTCAGGTGCTACCTGAGGAGGTCTTGATTGTGATCTTCTTTTGTTATTTGGTTTTTTCATGATAATCACCTAAAGTAGTTTCCCCTTAATATCAGCAAAAGATTTTGGTAAGTCTTTAGCGTTTTGAATATGTTCTCCGCTAAGTCTTTTTTCCGACGGGAAAATGTCTGCTGTATGAGGTACGTTTAAACCTGCATCAACAACACCTTTTAGTGCTGCATATATTCTTGAACCTTTGTTTGGTGTTTGTAATCCCATGTCAAGAATTGCTTCTTTTACTCCTTTTGCAAGAGCTTCTTTTGCTGCTGCAAGTCCTGCTAAATAAGCTGCAGGAATGGATTTTGTGGAAAACTTCCAACCTTGTGTTTCAAGTTTCTTTGAATTATATGTACAAACAGTTTTATCTCCATCCGCTTCATAGTTAGTGAATTGAATGATTAAAGCTGTGTTTGTTCTTCGAATAATAAGTCTAGTTTTACCGCTTTTAAGAAGTTCTAATCTTTTCTTATAGTGGGTTCGTCCTTCTCGTTTTCTTCGATATTTAACTGTGTAAATTGCGTTTGTTGCCATTATTGCTCACCCGCTTTAGGATCTTTTGTTTTAGCCATTTGGTGCTCATTCATAAAAATTTTGATGTGTCGTTTATTACGGAAAAAGCCTCCTCCGGTTTTTCGATATAAAGATTTGAATGATGCCTGGTCAACAACTCCGTTTGCTCGAAGTTCTTTAAGAAAAATTCTTTGTGTTCTAACTTTAGCCATCCATGCTTCTTTTCGCGGAACAATTGCGGTTTTTTTACCTTTACGCTTACCAGGTCCACGTTGTAAACCTTTTCTTCGCTGATCTGCTTTGTGTTTTGCTCGTACTCTAGAAACTCCTTTTTTCTGAACTTCAGAAATAACACCTTCAGCAACTAATCCTCTAATATCAGATTTAGTAATTGCTTCTTTGATATCTGCTGCTCTTTCAGGAGTTAGATGAACTCTTTTAGGCGAACATTTCAAAACTACAGATGCTAATCTTTTTTGTACTGATAGTTTCATTGTACGTCACCTGCTTTTGTAAGAATTTTGTCGTGTTCTTTTTTCTCTACGACTTTTTTTTCTTCATCGCTAAGATCTTTAGATTCTTTTTCATCTGATTTTTTCTTCTTTTCTGCTGCTTTTTTTGCTGTTGCTTTTTTACCAGCTTTTCGTTTTTCTATTTCTTTTTTCTTTTCTTTTTTAGCTGCAAGTTTGTCAGAAATTGTTTTGTCAACTTTTTCTTTTGTTAAATTAAGAATTGTAAAACCTTTTTCAGTAGCATAATTAACAAGTTCTTCTTTTCTTCGTAAACCTGCTGTTCGCGCAATAATAATGCCGTCAGTTTTTACGTCAAGTCCTTCGAAGTCTTTAATATTTTTAACTACGTTTTGTACAAATCCTTCTCTTGATAGACCTTCAACTGCTTTTGGAGAACCATAACCTGTTGATCGACGTACTGCATAACCCTTTCGAGATAAACGCATTTTGTTTTGTCGTCCTTTTGGTCGTCGCCAAATTGGTGCTGATACTCTTTTTTTCTTATGAGCGTCATGTCTAATGAAGGATGGCTTTTTGGATTTTAATTTTTTTCTAAGTTCTAATAGTGCTTTCATCTTCTTCACCTATAACTCCTTACCATCTTTTTCAGTTAGGTAAATTCCATCTTGGAATCGTCGTCGATCAAATCCGCTTCGTCGTGAAAGTTGTTCTATTGAAGCTGCTGCTTGACTAACTAATTCTTTGTTAATACCTGATACAACAATTTCATCTCCTTTTACGTTTACTTTGATACCTTCTTTGAATTCTATTGTTCGAGGAACGCTTTCTCCAATGAAGTTTTTTATTTCAAGTTTATTTCCCTTAATACTTACATTCATAGGGAAGTGACCTGAGCAAATTTTAAGTTTGTATTCATGTCCTTCAGTAACTCCTTTGAAAAGATTTCTTACATGAGCAAGATATGTTTTCATAAGTTTCTTTTCGGTTTTTGAAAATTTCTTAGCGAAAAATTCAACACCTTCCGAACTAACAGCCATTTCAACTCTTGGATGAAGTAATTTTCTTGATACTTCTCCTTTTGGCCCTGTAACAGTGATGATTCCTGATTCTACTTTAACAGTAATACCTTCAGGGATAGCGACGGTTTCTTTTATATTTTCCATACTTGCCATTCTTCATCACCTTAGTAACAATAACTAATTAATCGTCCACCGATACCTTTTTCTTTTGCTTCATAGTGTGTTAGTAATCCTTGACTTGTTGATACAATCAGGAAACCAAAACCTTTTGCAGGTAAGTATCGTTTTTCGAATTTTTCGAAGTCAGAACATTTTATTGCAAACCGTGGTTTAATTGCGCCACATTTGTTAAGTTTTCCACTTAATACAATTCGATAAACATTTCCTTTTGAATCTTCGATTTCTTCTACGTTGTCAATATATCCTTGATCTTGCATTATTGCAAGAACTTTTTTGATGAGTTTAGCGCTTACATTAGTTATCACTATATCTTTCTGCACTTTTGTTGCATTATATATTTGCGATAAAACGTTAGCTAAAGTGTCATTCAAAGCCATTTTTTGTCCTCTAATTAAACTTCTTGAAACCTAGTTCAAGAGCGTGATCTCTGAAACATTGTCGACAGATATCTAGACCGTATTTTGATACGTGTCCTCCTGTTCGACCACAAACGTCACATTTTTTTGTTGATTCTCCAAATGCTCGTTTTTTTGGTACGTTATGCTTTTCGTATTTAGCACGTTTACCTGGCTTTTCACCAATTTGAACAAGTACTTTTGTATGATCTGAAGTTGTCATTTTTCTATTCCTCCATCTCTGCGCCAAAGTTTGATTTTACAAAATCAAGTGCTTCATCTCTGGTAATTAGATGTGATTTTCCTACTGAAGCTTTTCGAATTTTTCTTTTCTTTACTCTAAATCCTGGTCGGGTTAAAGTAACAGAAACTTGTAATCCAAGTAGTCCAATTTCAGTATCATATTTAACATCAGGAATATCTACATATTCGTGAATACCAAATGAAATATTTCCATAATTATCAAACCATGATACTTTAATTTTTTTGTCCTTTGCTTCTAACAATCTACCAACTAAAGCCATAGTAACTGCTTCATCTCGGAGAGTTATTTTTGCTCCGATTGGAAGACCAGGTCGTAGACCCCATGCTGCTAATCGTCTTTGTGTGATTGTTTGAACAGGTTCAATTCCGGTGATGTGTTTAAGAAGTTTCATTGCTTTTTTTAGCACTGCTTCATCTCGTCCCGCACCGATATTAAGTGTTAGTTTTTCGATTTTAATTTTTTTGTTCGCGTTCATATTCGATAACCTTCTTTTGCAATTCTACTCCTAGAGTGTGATGATTGGTTTGTCTTTACCGATAACGATTGCGTATCGTCTTTTTGTTCTGAATTCTGACTGTCCTATTGAAACAATAACTGTTGTTCCTTCAATTTCCTTTATAGTTCCAACAAATCCAACATGTCGTCCTGCATCTAGAAGAATTGTTGCTCCTGCTTGCATTGGAATGTGGTCGTTGATTTTCTGATCAGGTAAACTGATAACTAGTGAGTCACCTACTTTGTATTTGTTGCTATCATCGACAATAAAAGATCGTCCATCAAGAGTATTAAGTTGTGTTTTTCCTCCTTTTAAGGAAGTTTTTTTCATAACTTTACTAATCTTTTGTGATGCTTCTTTTTCATCAATTACAATAGAATACAATTTGTTTTTATTGTTAATTCCAAGTCTAAAAAATTGTTTAGTGCTTGGAAGTGAAACAATACCAAGAAGACCAATTGGTCTTTTATTATCATGAGCAATATCTCCATCAATTAAACAAAGTTTTTTATGGAGTATTCTTTTCACTTCTTTTTGTGTTTGTGCAAGACCAACCATGTCTCTTAGAAAAACAGAGATTGGTACTTGATGATGCATTTTATGAGGACCTGGTAACGGTCTCGCTATAAAAGTGAGTGTTTTCTTTGCGATAGGCCAAGTTTTTGGACTTGCTAATCTTTTCAAATGTCGTTTTACCATTTTACTCCTTTGCCTCTTCTTTAGCTTTTACTGCTACTTTTTTGAATCGTCTCTTATCGTCCTTGATTAAAGTGATTACAAGATTTGAAGGATGAATTGGATAAGGAACTTTTCCGCCTTCTTTTTTTGTTAACTCTGCTCCTTTAACATAGACTCTGTCTCTTCCAAGATCGACTTTTTCAACAGGCCCATTTGTTCCTTTGAATTGTCCTCGTGTTATGAGAACTTTATCTTCTGATCGTACTCGTAAAGATCTTACTCCATGTTTTTTTGCAAGTTCTTTTGATAATTTTACACTGAGGAATTTTCCTCTAGTATGAAGAGGAGCATTATATCTATACTTTCTCTGTTTTCGTGGTTGTGTACTAAACAACCAATCTATTGAAAATGCTGATTTCATTTTTATTTACCTTTATTTTATACAACCATGTTTGCAACTTTTGCAACAGCAGGCCATTTACCAGCCGCTTCTTTGGAAATTGGTCCTTTGAAAATTGTTCCTTTTGGATTTCCTTTGTCGTCTTTTAGTACAACTGCGGAATTATCTTCAAATGTAACTCTTGTTCCATCCGGTCGTTTGTATTCTTTTTTTTGTCGAACGATTATTGCGAAAACAACTTGTTTTCTCATATCAGGTCTTCCTTTTTTTACTGCTGCGACAACCATGTCACCAACACCAGCACTAGGAATTCTACCTTTAACTGTTTTTTTTCGTTTGACACCTGTGATTTTGATAATTTTTGCACCAGAGTTATCGCAAGTTTCTAGATAAGATCCAACTTGTAATGCATCTGTGACGTTTGCTTTTACTGCTTTCATCTTGATTTCCTCTATTGTGCCTCAGCTTTTTCAACTACTTCAACTACAACAAAATTTTTCGTTTTTGAAATTGGTCTAGTTTCTTGAATTCTGACTATGTCACCTTCTTTTGCGTTTATTTCGTCAGGATTATGAGCGCTTATTTTGGATTTCTTTTTTGTGTATCGTTCGAACTTCGGAATGAGTACTCGTCTTTCCCATTCTACAACCACTGTTTTGTGCATTTTAGCACTAACTACTTTACCAGTGAATGATTTTCCTCGAATGCTTAAGGTTTTGTTTTCCATCGTTTTTATCTCCGTGATTTAATCCTGTCTTCCAGGCGTTTTGTGATTTTATCTCCATTAATTTTTTTGTCGTCAATAACAAAAACAGTTCCTTTCTTGAGAACGATTTTTTGTGTTTTACCGTCTTCAATTATGAACGAACTTTTTGTTTCGTCAACAATGATTCCTTTGATTGTGATATAAGATTTGTTAGTTGATTCGTCGATTGTGACACTCTTTCCAATGAATGGTTGTCGTGTTACTTTATCGACCAATGTACTTTTTAACCTCTATTGTCTCAGGTGAAAATCCTATTTCCACTAAAGCATCTTTTATTGATCCAAGGTGATTTCCTTGAAGTTCAACAATGTCTTTTTTTGCTGTTCCGCCACATGCGAATTTGTTTTTTAATTTTTTTGCTATGTCTTTGATGTCAACGTCGCTCGTATTTATTCCTTCAACAACTGTGTATTGTTTTCCGAATTTTTTTCTTATGATTTTGATGGTAATGGTTTGCCCTTCTTTGGCAATATTGTCCCATGCCGCTAGTTCAGTAGGAAGTCCTGTTATTGGATCTATATCAACCATTTTATTTGTTATTCACCATTGCTTCTTGCGTTTCAAGAGTTTTGATTCGCGCAATTGAACGTTTTAGTTCTTTGATTTGTCCGGGACTTTTAGGAGCAGTTCCTGTTTGAACCTGACCGTTTAATTTTAGTAATTCAACTCGCATCTCCTTAACTTTTTTTTCACGATCTTGAGGACTTAGTTTTTGAATTTCTTTGAATTTCATTTTTCAGCCTCCTTTGTTTCAACAGCTTTTGCTTCTACAACTTTAGCTTCTACTTTTTCCACAGGCTTTTCTTCGACTTTAGTTTCTGTTTTAGGTTTAGATTCTGTTTTAGGTTTAGGAGCTACTTTTGATGTTGTTTTTTTAGTGGTTTTTTTCTTAGGTTTTTCTTCTGATTTTCTATGTTCAGGTTCATTACCTTTTACTTTTTTAGCTGTTTTTGCTTTTCGTTCCTGTTTTAGTACATCTTTAGCTTCTTTAGCTGCTAATGCAACTGCGTCTTTTTCTCGCTTATCAAAAGTAATCTGATCGGGTAGAACTGTGGTTGCAGGCATAATTCTTACTTGAACTCCAACAATTCCTGTTTTTAGTACAGCATATTCTTTTGCCGTATCAACACCACTAATTGCAATGTCTCCACATTTCTTCATATATCCATTTGCGAATCTCCATGTTTTTGCTCGTGAAGAAGGAATTTTTCCTGAGATAAGAATTTCTACACCAAGTGCTCCCGCTCTCATAACTCCTTCCATAGCTTTATGGCCGACTCCTTTGAATCTTTGTGTTCCGAATCTTTCAAGTTGAGATACAATACTTTCTGCAACAACGGTCGCATCAAGATTGAAGTCTGTAACTTCTTCGATTTCGATTTGAGGATTTTCTAATTTGAATTTTACTTTTAGATCACGTGTTAATTTTTGAATAGTTACTCCGCCTCGACCAACTACAAGTCCTGGTCGTGATGCTTTGATAACAAGACGTTCTCCAAGACTGGTTCTTTGAAGTTTAACTCCACTAAGACCAACTTTGTTAAGTGTTTCTTTAACGTATCTTTTGATCTTGTATTCTTTGAAATTTTGTGCTACAAATTTTCGTTCGATCATTGTGCGTCAGCCTCCTTGACTTCTACCTTTTCTGTGGTTTTTTCTTCCACTACAGGCTTTTCTTCTGCCTTAGGCTCTTCTACTTTTTCAACAACTTTAACTTCTTCCTTAGCTTTCTCTTCACTATTGCTCTTAGCTTCAGGTTCACTTTGTTCCTGAGCTTCAACTTTTTCAGCAACTTTTTCCTCTACCTTAGCTTCTACTTTTGGTTTAGGTGCTACTTTAGCCTTAGGACTTGGTTTTAGTTTCTCAGACTTCTCTTCTACTTCTTGTACAACTACTTCAATATGAGTTCGTTTCATTGCACGTCGTCGTTGACGACCTTGATGTAAAGGAGATGCTGCTTTGTTAGCAATAATAGAAATAATTGTTAGCTCTTCAGCTAAACCATGGTTTGCCGCATTTGCAACTGCAGAAGCAATTGTTGTTCGGATATGATTTGCTGCTTTAACTGGAAATCTTCCAGAAGCCATATCACCACGTCGATGACCTACACCATCGGTAAACCGAGTGAAAGGAATTGCTCGTTTTAATTGAGCAACGTCATCTAAGTAAGCTAAAGCTTTCTCAACTCGCAATCCTCGTAAAGCATTACAAACGTTAATTGCCGTCTTTGTTGAAATTGGCAAATTCTTTCCGTATGCTTTAGCTGTTGCGTTTGTGAAATTTGTGAATGAATAGTTTGTTTGCGCCATCTTTCTTACCTATTTTTTTGGTTTGTTGGTTACTCCAACACTGGTATGAACTGCTCGTTTTCGAGTCAGCGCGAACTCACCAAAGAAATGCCCTATCATATCGTCCGTAATTAGTATAGCTTGAAATCCTTTTCCTGTGTGGATTTGGATTGTTTTGCCAACCATCATTGGGAGAATAATCATGTCTCTTCGATGTGTTTTAACGTTATCCTTCTTTTCTATTTTTTGTATGAGTTTCTTTTTCTCATCAGAAAGGCCTCGTTTGATTGATCGTCTTTGACGGGACGGGAGGATTTCTGAAAATTCAGAGAGACTCATTGCCTTGAGTTCTTCAAGTGTTTTGGATTTAAATTTGAATTCTTTTAGAGCCATTGATTGTCACCTAGATTCTTTTACCTTTAGCACGTCCTGTTTTACGAGCTCTGATTGCACCTACACGTCGTCCTGGTGGAGCGTTCTTTGGTGCTGGCTTTGCTTTGGATTTTCTTAGTGTTCGCTTGTTACCGAATGGGTGCGCTACTGCGTTCATTGCGGTTGCTGATACACTAGGCCAGTACTTACTTCTTGCTTTCATAGCATAGAATTTTGTTCCTGCTTTCAAGAATGGTTTTTCTACTCTTCCACCACCAGCTACAACACCAATTGTTGCACGGCAATCTGGATTGAATAGTTTTTGTTTTCTTGAAGGCATTTGTACTGTAATTCCTTCTTTTGATTTTGATACTATTCGAGCGCTTGAACCTGATGATCTTACAAATCGTCCACCATCTTTTGGTTTTTGCTCAATATTAAATATTGCAACTCCTTCTGGAATATCTTTAAGGCTACGTACGTTCCCATATTTTATTTCTGAATCTGAAGAAAAGTCAAGAGAATCTCCTACGCTAATTCCTTCTGATGCAATTGCTAATCCTTGTTCTCCATCATCATAATACAATTGTAAAAGAGGAGCTGTGTGTCCTGCACAATGTAAAATGTTTGTAACAAGTGCGCCTTCTTTTGGAAGAAGTTTTGCCTGTCCTTTATGTTTGAAAGAGTGAGATCTAAATGTTGCTGCTCCTTTTCCTCGTTTTTGTGCTGTAATTAGTTTTCCCATTTTTTACACCTACATAAGTTCGAGTTTGGTCGCCAGATCGATCGCAGGAGTTGAATCAGCAAATGTTACATATGCTTTTTTCTTTGCGTCTGGTCCAATAAGAGTGTTGACATTTACGACTTTGACATTAAACATTTTCTCAAGTTCTTCTTTAATGCTTTGTTTAGTGTCGCCTTTTTCGACTAAGAAAACTAATTTATTATCAGATTCCATTAATCGCATTGCTTTTTCTGTTGATAATGGTGCAATAATCATTTCATACCACCTACAGTTTTTTTGTCTGTGAATAGTTGGTACTGTGTTAATACATCTAGTGCACCGTCTGTATACAGAGTAAGTCGACCGGAGTGAGTTCCTGGAGCTAATAGTTCAGCGTTTAATCCATTTACTGGAATAACGTCTGCACCAAGAATGTTAGCTGCAGCCTTTAGAAGTGGACAGTCTTTTGAAACAACAAATAGGAATGACTTTTTTGTTTTTGTCTTTCGTCCTCGTCTTTTTCCTGCTCCTGCTCTAATGGTTGTTTGCTGTGATCGAACAAGTTCATCGGAAAATCCTAAAAGTTCTAATGCTTTAAGTACATCTTTTGTTTTTTGAATATTTTCAAATGATGAATCTAATACAAAAGGAAATCCTTCAGGAAGTTTGTGTCCTCGTTCTTGAACAAGTGTTGCATCCATGGTAGCTGCAAGAGCTCCTCGGATTGCTTTTCTCCGTTCTTTAATATTGATTTTTTGTTCCCAGTTTTTATCTGCTTTTGGAGGATGAGCTTCACGTCCACCTACTGTGTTAGGAGCTGTTGCGCCAACGTAGTAGAATCTTGTTCCTCTTCGATTAAGAACTTTTCTTGGAGTTCGTGATTGTCCAATTCCATAGGTGCTTTTGTAATTATTTCGTCGCTTTGATAGGAATGAAGAATATCTCATACCTGCGCCTTCTTTTGCACCGTATTTTTGTCTTCGGGAAGCTTGTAATGCTAAAACCGCTCGCTTGATTAGATCAGGTCGAACTGGTTCTGTGAACTGTACCGGTAAGGTAACAGATTTTGTTTCCGCGTTATTTTGATCAAATACTTTAACTTTCATTGTCGCCACCTTAGTTACCTTGTTTTGACTCAGTACTTATTGAGCTAACTGTTAATTTCAGTTGTTTCGGTGGATTTCGTAGCGGAGAAGTAAATGTTATTAATCGTTTTTTTGGTCCTGGTACTGAACCTTTAACGAGAATGTATGATGATTTTACATTTCCAAATCGAACAAATCCTCCATCAGGATTTACTTTTTCTACGTCATCTTCGACAGCCATAATATAATTGCTGTATTGAGTTCTTTGATGATATCCCATTTGACCTGCGTATGCTACTCTATACATCATATGGCCTTGTCCTTTCCAACTTCCTAATGATCCTGGTCCTCGTATTGTTTTTTCAGACTTTTTAGCTCGAAGACTAATACCAAATCGTTTTACAGAACCTTGATATCCTTTACCAATTGTTATTGCTCGTGCATCAACATATGATCCTTGTGTTAAAATATCTTTTACATTTAGATCTTTTTCCGCATTTTCTTTTGCGAAAGCTAGTTGATCAGCTACACTTCCACCAATTGGAAGTTCAAAAATTTCTGGTTTCTTTTTACCGGTACCTGTTAGGTGCGGTTGAGTGTACAATTGTAATGTAATGTGTGTAACACCTTCTAGATCAATTGATTCTAGATCATTTGCTGTTGAAATCTTTTTTGCTGAAGGTACTTTTCGGAGAAGTTCTTTATTTGTCTTAAAGAAAATTTCTTGAGCAACTCTTGTTCCGTACCCGTGAGCTTTATAGAATCGTACTGATGCAATTTTAAGTGGAGGACATTCGATAACTGTTACAGGAACAGCGATTATTTCTCCTTTTGTAATAGAATTTTTACCGGTGTCTGCAGCCATGACATGAGTCATTCCTGCTTTATATCCTGCAAACCCTAAAAGTTTTGCTTCGTTTCCAGTAGGTACTTGACGTACTTTTGCATACTGTCGTGAAGCTCTGACTCTTGGCCAGAATTGCATACTTCCGTGTCGTGGATTTAATCTTTTTCCCATTTTTATTCACACAATTTTATTGTGATTTAATATGAAAAGCAAAGTTTATGCTTTCGTAATCATCATTTACAGCAGAACAAGATAGAATTTTCTCAAAGTCAAACGCAGGGTTTGTCTTGGTACTGAGAAAAAACGGATTCGTTCCAGGCCGTAACATACCCGCAATAGTTTATTGCGAGCAAGGCGCAGGAACATCAAACTATTTATAAATGTTTGTGTTGTTTGTTGTTTAAAACCGCATCAGAGACCAAAAACACCTTTTTTTAAAAAAATAAGCCTTATTCAAGCTTTTTTCAGAAAAAGAACGAAAGTATGAAGAGTTCATATGAATTATTTTTCTTGCTTTGAATCAGCCTTTTTAATGCTTGTTTTAACATCTTTTTTCGTAGCTGTTTTCTTCGTGGCTTTCTTCCTTTTAGAAGTTTTATTAGCTTCAAGCGCATGCTTATTCTTAGCATACTGTGAAGGATTTTTTATCTTAGGGCAAAATTTATCAGGAGTACAAATCAATAAAGATTTGTAATAATCTTGATTTAAGCAACTAGGAGGAGGAAGAATTTGTTTTCCTCGTTTAATTTGAGACAATTGTCCTTTAAGATATTGTTCTCTCAAAGGTTCAGGATTAATATCATTCCAAACATATACAAACTTTTCTATTTGATCAACCGCCCAACCAACGGATCGTAAAAAATTAATCAAAATAAATAAAGCTCTTTTCTTACCATCTTCCATACCTCGTAAAATATTATTAATACAAGGAGGAAAATGATCTTGACTAATTGCGTCTGCAGGAATTTCTATTGCTTTAGGCGTGAATCTTTGCTTGGCTTCAGGATCATATTGAAAATCAAACGCTTGAGTAAACAACATAGCCGTTTCTCCTGAATTGGCCTTTTTCCGCTCTAGAAAAGGAATGTCAAAGACAACGTTTTCTGGTTTTGCATCTTTTTTGTCAAAAGTCAATACATCTCGTATTTTTATAGGAACTGAAGATAGCTGCGATTTTTCATGTAGAGAAAAAGGCATTCTATACAAATGTCTTGACGCAATAAGAACCGTATCTACATCAACAACTGCTTCGAAATTAAGTTTCTCAATAGAGGGTTTTTCCGATCTACAATGAGGACAACGAGCTTCTAAGGTTTTTTGTTCAACAGGATATTTACATTTTGAACAAGAAATTACATCCGGATTTCCAGATGGTTTGGATGAATGACCGCATTGTTCACAAATATATAATCGTTGTATTCGTTGTTCACGACGCTCTTTTCCGCAATCATTACAAACAACAACAAATAATTCTTTGTTTGATTTTTTTGCAATTTCTTTGAGTTGATTAACAGTAAAAGAATAACCACTAAGAAAAGTAACTGTTCCTTTTTCTTTATCTCTGGATGTATAATTTGTTGTAATATAATCCAATAAATAACGAGCTATTTTTCTTGGTCCTTCTGGAAATAAATCTTTGACAAGTCTCTTTTCGCCCTCGAAATGTATGGTTTTAGGAAATGCTTCAAAAGGAACTCCAATGTGAAATCCTTTATTTCCTGAAAATTTTACACCAATAGAATTAACGCCATTATCTTGTAATGCTTTGATAAAAAGATGTGTTGTTAATCTAGAAAAATCCCAATCAGGACAATCAATATCTAAGATTAAATCCCAACCTTTTCGTAGACTATCTAGCTCGCGTCTTTTCATGCCTGTTACTATGGATAAAGGATTATGCCAAAGTTCTTCTGAACAATGAAATGAAGAAGCAGATTTTTTAGCGAGTTCTAAAACATCATTTTCATAGGAAAGAATATCAGGTCGTTTACCAAATTTTTCTAGACCATATCTGGCAGTTATTTCTTTATCCTCTGCAAACTCTACAATAGCCTTACGAACTTCGAGCCGTTTGTAATAAGATAGAGAAGTTGATATTAACATAGAAAAAACAAAAGGAAAGAAGGTTAAAAAGCTTTCTACTTGACAAGAGCTTTAAGCTCTTCTAGGTCTTTTTTAACTTCCTCGAAAGCTCCTTCCCAGAATTCTCGCTTTGTGATATCGAAACCTGCATTTGCCATAATATCTACAACATCTGCATCTCCACCAGCTCGAAGAATGTCCATATACTTAGGAACAAAGCTTTCTTTTCCTTCTTTTTTGTACATATTGAATAAAGCTAAAACAATCAAATTTGCAAAAGCATATCCATATACATAAAATGGAGAATTAAAAATATGTGGCATCAATAACCATTCGTGAGCAAATTCATCAGGTAATTCCATGTCAGGACCAAACTGTTGTTTATGAAGTTCGTGAAATGTATTGTGTAGTTCTTCTATTGTTGTTCCTTTTTTTATTTGATCGTGTGCTTTTATTTCAAATAAAGCGAAATATGCCTGTCGCATAATTGTTGCATAATATCTATCCATATTATGAAATAATAAATATTTTTTTTCTTCTGCACTTGCTTCATTTAACAAATGATCCGTAAGAAGTAATTCTCCAAAAATGCTGGCTACCTCGGCCAAACCTATGGATGCATGAAATGTTAATTCTATTTTATCTTTTGAAAGTTGTCCGTGAATTCCGTGGCCGATTTCGTGTGCCATTGTTTGAAAATCATCTAATCTATCCATATGATTCAACATGATGTAAGGAATTTCATCTTTTTTGTATGTGTAACAAAACGCCCCTATTCTTTTATTTGGAACTACATCACTATGAACGTGGTTTGCATCAAAAATATTTTTAGCTAATTCGTATGATTCTTCTGAAAAATTTTTGTATACTTCTAAAGTTTTTTCTTTACAAAATTCATAACCATATTCTTTTTTATCTTTCAAAACATAAGGCGCATAGATGTGATATCGGGAATTTTCATAAGCAATAATTTCTGATTTTAACTTAAAATATTCTTGAAAAAGATCAGCGTTTTCTTTTACGACTTCTAGCATCAAATCTACAACTTCGTCAGATATTGTGTTTGAAAAATTTCTTGCGCCAATGGAAGAAGAGTATTTTCTTATCTCGGTTGATTCATTATACCAATCGAGACAAATACCTTTGTAAATTTCTCCAAGTATGTCTTCCTGTTTTTTAAAAACAGATAATGAAGATTGATATGATTCTTTTCTTTCTTCAGGATCTTCACTTATTCTTTTAGCTGTTATTTCAGGATCTAATAATTCTTTTCCTCGAAATGGAAATCTTAATTTTCCAACAACAATGTTTCTAACAGCAATTAAAGAAGCTTCACCACTAAGATCTTTTAGATTAATAATTTGTTCTTCTGATTCTGTTCTCATATGTGGTCGAGCACGTCGAGCACGTGTTAAAAAATAAGTGTATTCACCCGCCTGATCGATAATCTCGTTAGCTTTATTATCAGATAATTCTTTGAAAAAATGCATGAAAAAAATAAGTTTGTTTCCTTCTTCTGTTAATAAGGAATCAATTTCTTGCTCGTCTTTTCTATATTCTGAATTAGTGGTATCTTCAACTGCTTTCAAACCGACTCGAGCTCCAAATATTGTTGCGTCCACAATTAATTGTTCATATTTTTTTAACAATTCAATAAATCTTTGCGGAGAAATATTTTCATTGAGTTCTTTTTTACAAACAACAAATTCTTCGACAAGTTTTCTGTGATTGTCGATTTTTCCTTGCTTTTCTTCTTCTTTGTATAGATTATCTAAATTCCAAATTACCATGATAGCTTCAAACAAAGACCTAGAGTATAAATACTTTATTATTCTGGTAAAATGTCTTTTGAGAATTCTTCTTTAGAATCTTTATATGATTTGTTTATTATTCTATAAATTTCTTGAGCTTTCTTTTCACCAATCAAAGGAATTTTTTTTAAATCATCAACAGATGCATCCGCCAAAGATTTTACAGAATCAAATTTTTCTAATAATGCCTTAGCAAGAGCCCCTCCGACTTGAGGTAAGCTAGAAATTACATATTCTTGTAATTGTCTATCAACAAGAGGTTTAGAAGAATGAAATGTAAAATTTATTTCTTCATTGTTTTGTTCTTTTTTTGCAATTGCTAGCAAAAGTTTTGCAGTTTCTCTAGGATTAAAAGTTCTTAAAATAGGTATTCTATACGATGTAGTGATTGTTGCAAACATACCATTAAGTGCTTCTTGACTTACTCTTCTATTTGCAAACCATTCTTGATCTCCTTCAATTATTAAAAGAGGTTTTGAATATTGTACTAAGGATCTTAATTGAGATAGTAATCTGCCGTCAACAACAGAATCAACAAAGTCTCTAACGTTTTTAAATTCAACACAACAATCTTTTGAAAGTAAAAAATCTCCAACATTTAATTGTTTTAATGTCAAGTTAATATCTTCATCTAAAAGATTTTTTAGAACAGGAGATCCTTTCTCTCTATGATCTGCAATTATCTGTATCTTTGCTTTATCGCTGACTTTAAGAGTTTGTTTTCTTTGAATTTTTTTAGTTTCTGATTTAAAAGAAGTTAATTGTTTTTGAGAATTATCTGCTGTAAAAAATTCTGCAGAAGGCAATGTTTTTGTTAGTTTTGCAAGAACCTGATACATTCTTTTTTCTTTATGAAACGCGACCCAACGATATGTTTCGTCTCGAGTTGCTCTAGTTACAAAAACAGTTACAAAACCTTTTGTATGTCTACCCGTTCGTCCTCTTCGTTGTACTGATCGAATAGCACTAGGAATTGGTTCATAGAAAAATACGTGGTCGACACTAGGAATATCGAGTCCTTCTTCTGCAACGCTTGTTGCAATTAAACAAGAAAATTCTCCTGCTCGAAATTCATCAAGAACTTTTTTTTGTTCTTTTTGTGAAAAACCGATGCCGTTCTTTTTTGCTTGGCCAAAAAATAATTTTGAAGGAGTTAATTGTGAAAGTAATGATTCTAAATGGAATGCAGTATCTCTAAATTGTGTAAAAATTAAAAATTTAGCATCCTTCTTTTGATGCATTAATAAAGCAACTTTGTCAATTAGCTTTTGTAATTTAGGGTGTTCTATTTTTTCTTTTCTCGCATCTCTTACAAGTGCAAGAGAACTTAAAAAATTAGGATCTATTGCTAGATTTTTTACTGCTTTTGTTTTACTTGTTCTAGCTTGAACGAGAATATTAAACATGTATTCATGTAATGCGTAAATGGTTTGTGTTTCCGCAAGTTCTATTGCGTGTTGAATTTTTAATGCTTCTGCTAGAAGACTTATGCTGTGTAAAATATCAGAACTTGTTTCTCCTCGAGATGCCCTTGAATGCAGTAAAGCCTGTAATTTTAAAATAGTTACTTTACTTGCGTTTGGCTTGATCGGTTCTTGCTTATATGAATTAACTTTAGCAATTTTTTCATCGTATGCTTTTTCTAAAAATGAAATTATTCGTTTAAGTTTTTCAGGAAGCTCGACATGTTCCCAAGTAGTATTTGTTTCTTGAGTATATTTTGTTAATTCTATATCATCTGGTTTTCTATATTCTATTCTTTCAATGCTTAAATTTGTCATGAGTTCTTTTATAGATTCCTCGTCTGTGCCTGGCGATGCAGTAAGTGCCATAAGTCGAGGATTATCTGCGTTTTCAATATAATTTTTTGCTAAAAATACATATGAATAATCTCCTGTTGCTCTATGCGCTTCATCGATAACCATAAGAGAAACATCTTCTAAAGAAATTTTACCGCCAAGAATATCGTTCTCTATTGTTTGTGGTGTTGAAAAAATAAATTGCGATTCTTCCCAGAGTTTATGTCGTTTTGCTGGAGCAACACCTCCAGTGAACAAAGCAAACTGCGCAGTATCAATTTCAAAATATCTTTGGAAACTTTCCAATTGTTGTTCTACCAAAGGTTTTGTCGGTGCCAGAAAGAGAATTTTTTTATTAGGATAGTTGAGTTTTCTACGTGCTGCTGCGAGCATTGCAATCGCCGTTTTTCCAAGTCCTGTAGGTAAAACTACCAACGTATTATACATTGTTGCAGTGTTAAAAATAGCAACTTGGTAAGGTCTTGGTTTGAAGTCTTTCAGCATTATAAAAGAAGAAAAAAGAGCGCTTTTTAAAGGTGTTGTGGAAGTGACCAGTGAGGAAAAGCAAGCTATATAAACCGCAACGAATTCAAGTTTTCTACACATAACCCCTATAAGGTTCAACGAGGTGACCTCTCCAATGGTCGAAACAGATATGGCTTGTAGCCAGACAATTCAAAACTATTTTAATTATCTTGATGATAATACAAAGAAGGCTTTCAAAGTTGCCACTAAAGCAAGAGCGAGAGGTTTCGATCCTGAAGATTTTGTTGAAATTAAACTCGCTAAAAATATGGCAGAGCGAGTTGTAGGTATTATTTCTGTTGTTGCTCCACAAATTATAGATAGTGGAGTAGTAGAACGAATTATGGAACTAGAAGACGAATATGGTTCTCAAGATTGGCGTGTTGCAATGAAGATTGCTCACGAAATTGCTGAACAAAAATTTTGTCAATTCAAAGAAAAACTAGAAGCCATTGAAGTTGGAATTAGAACCGGCTTCGCATATGTAACAGTGGGTGTTGTTTCTGCTCCTCTTGAAGGATTGACTTCTATAAATATTAAAAAACGTCGTGATGGAAAGGGAGAATATTTTCGTCTTAATTATGCAGGTCCAATTCGAAATGCAGGAGGAACTGCAGCGGCAACAAGTGTTCTTATTGCAGACTATGTTCGTAAGAAGATGGGTTACGCAAAGTACGATCCTGACGAGAAAGAGATCAAAAGATGTTTTGCAGAACTTGAAGATTATCACGAATACATAGCTAACCTACAGTATTTTCCTTTCAAAGAAGAAACTGAATATTTGTTAAAAAGAATTCCTGTTGAAATTGCAGGAGATCCTTCTGAAAAAAGAGAGTTATCAAATGCATCGTTAAAAGATTTAGAACGTGTTGAAACAAATTTATTACGAAGCGGTTATTGTCTTATTCATTCTTCATGTATTCCTTTGAAAGCTCCAAAGCTTTGGAAAAAGCTTAATGAATGGGGTAAAGAAATGGACATGGAAGAATGGAATTTTCTTGGAGACTATGTTAAATTTCAAAAAGACATAAAAGCAAAATCCGCAGGAAAACAAGAAGAAGTTAAAGAAGTTAAAGAAGGAGAAATAAGTTTTGAAGTTCGTGATCGTGTAAAAAAAGATCCTACTTTTGTTAAAGACCTTGTTGGTGGTCGTCCGGTTATTTGTCATCCGATGCGTAGCGGAGGATTTAGACTTAGATACGGAAGATCGCGTGGTAGCGGATATTCTGGACAAAGCATACATCCTGCAACAATGCATGTCATGAATGATTTTCTTGCTACAGGAACCCAATTAAAAGTTGAACGTCCGGGTAAGGCCGCGTCGTTTACTCCTTGCGATACAATTCAAGGTCCTGTTGTGAAATTAAAAAATGGAACCGTCGTTTATCTTGACGACGCAGAAGAAGCTAAACAAACAACAAAACAAGTTGAAGAAATTTTATACAATGGAGATGTCTTAGTTAACTACGGTGATTTTTTTGATCGTGCTCACATGTTAGTTCCTCCAGGTTATTGTGAAGAAATTTGGATTCTTTATGTTCAAAAAAATCTTGAAGAAAAACAATTGGAAGGAGAACGTTTTGCAGATGTATTAAATCTCCCTCAAGAAGCAGTCACTAAATTATTATTTGATCCTTTACACACGAAAGTGGCCTTCAGCACTGCAAAGGCAATATGTGAAAAAATTAAAGCGCCTCTTCATCCTCAACACACTTATTTCTATAAAGAAATAACTCCTAAAGATTTAGAAAATCTTTTACAATGGTTAGCCAACGCTAATTTTCAATTAGAAACCCCTAAAATAACTCTTCCAAGAAATGAAGAATTTGCTTCTGCAAAAAGAACTTTAGAACTTTTAGGTATACCTCATCAAGCAACAGAAGAACATGTAACTATTAGCGGAGATCAAGCGCTGGCTCTTTCTACAACACTAAATATTAGATCAAGACTCGATGTAAAAGATGCTTTAAAACTTGTTGTTGAAAATAGAAGCGATAAAGATGCGCTTAAAATAATTAATCTTCTTGCTCCTTTCAAAGTTAAAGATAAATCAGGAGTCTTTATTGGTGCTCGTATGGGTCGTCCCGAAAAAGCAAAAATGCGAAAAATGACTGGATCTCCTCATGGATTATTCCCTGTTGGAGATGAAGGAGGAAGATTAAGAAGTTTTCAATCTGCTCTTGAAAAAGGAAAAGTAACAAGCAGTTTCCCTATTTTTCTCTGTCCTAATTGTAAAAATAAAACGCCTTTTTCTATTTGCGATATGTGTGAAACAAAAACAGAAAGACAAAAAATTAATGCTAAAACAAAAGAAGATGTTGATCCTAAAGAAGCAGAAAAAGATGAAGAAACTTATTTTATGGATTATAAAACATGGTCTGTCCCTATAAAATCTTTATTTGATTATTGTCTTAGAAAAATGAAGACAAAAATTTATCCCGATCTAATAAAAGGTGTTCGTGGAACCGTTGGACGAGACCACACTCCGGAACACTTAATTAAAGCCATACTTCGTTCAAAGCACAGTGTACACGTCAATAAGGATGGAACTGTTCGATACGATGCCAGCGAAATTACTTTAACACATTTTAAACCAAGTGAAATTGGTGCTAGCGTAAAAAGACTTTTAGAACTGGGCTATGAAAGAGATATTTATGGTGCAGAATTAAAAGATGAAAATCAAGTTTTAGAATTATTAGCTCAAGATGTTGTTCTTCCTGCATGTCCTGCTGCCTTAGATGAAGGTGCTGATCATGTTCTTCTTAGAACAACTCAATTTATTGATGAACAACTAAAAATAATGTATGATCTTCCTCCGTTTTACAAAGTAAAAAAGACAGAAGATTTAATTGGACATCTTGTTGTTGGATTAGCTCCTCACACAAGCGCAGGTATTATTGGAAGAATAATTGGTTTTTCTAAAACACAAGGTTTTTTTGCTCATCCTCTTTATCATGCAGCAATGCGTCGAGATTGTGATGGAGATGAATCTTGTTTCTTTTTAGTAATGGATGCGTTTTTGAATTTCTCAAAAAAATATATGGGAACTAGTAGAGGTTCAACAATGGATGCTCCTCTTGTATTAACATCTTTACTTAATCCTGCGGAAGTTGATGACATGGCTTTCAATGTTGATGTTGTTGCAAAGTATCCTTTGGAATTTTACGAAGCAGCTAACCAATACAAAATGCCTTGGGACGTAAAAATTGAAAGAATTGAAGACAATTTATTCACAGAAAAACAATTCGAAGGTATGATGTTTACTCACGATACAGAAGATATTAATGCAGGTGTTTTATGTTCTTCATATAAAACTCTTCCTTCCATGGCTGAAAAAATTGAATGTCAAATGGATCTTGCAAAAAAAATTCGTGCTGTTGATACAACTGATGTTGCAAGATTGATTATTGAAAAACACTTTATTAGAGACACAAAAGGAAATTTGAGAAAATTTAGTTTACAACAATTCCGTTGCGTTGCTTGTAATGAAAAATTCAGACGACCTCCTCTTGCAGGAAAATGTAGTGCGTGTAGTGGGAAAATAATTTTTACAATACACGAAGGTTCCATTGTTAAATATCTTGATATGAGTATTAATTTAGCAGAAGAATATGGTGTTTCTGATTATTTGAAAGAGTCATTATATCTAACACGAAAAAGAATTATTGATGTGTTTGGTAAAGATAAAGAAAAGCAAGCAGGGCTTGGAGATTTCATGTAATAAAAGGTCAATCTTTAAAAAGACCAAGCTGTTTCTCCATCATTCTATGGATTACGAAGCAATGCTTGCAAAAGGACGTTCTGAACTTCCTAAAGAGACTAATAAAGGAGAACGATTTGAAGTTCCTAAAATTAAAGGTCATCTTCAAGGTAATAAAACCATTATTAGTAACATGTTTCAGATCGCTACTGCAATTGGTAGAAAATTAGAACTTCTTGTAAAATACATAGAGAAACAATTAGCAACCAAAGCAATCATCGAAGGAAGCTTCGTTATATTCAACACAAAACTTTCATCTTCTAAAATAAACACAAGAATCCAACAATTTACAGATCAATTTGTTATTTGTAAAGAATGTGGTAAACCCGATACAAAGCTTTCTAAGGATACTGGAGTCTACTATGTCAGATGCCAGGCTTGTGGGGCTAAATATTCTTTAAACACAAAGATATAGGCTTAAAATATCTTAGAAAGCATTAAAAGTCTTTACTCATTCTACTCTTTTTATGTTTTTACTCCAAATATTAGCTTTACTGGATCTTTTCTCAGCAATTATGCTAATTACAGCGCCGTTTGATTTATTTCCTTTCAGACTTGTTTTAGGAGGTGTATTATACTTACTTCTAAAAGCATATTTATTTCGAGGAGATTTTCTTAGTGTTTTAGATGGTGTTATTGGCGCATATCTTTTTATTGCTTTTTTCTTTCCTTGGCCTTTCCTTTGTTACATATTAGGAATATGGCTATTCTTGAAATCATTTTATTCATTAGCAACATCTTTTTCAGCTTGGTAATTACATCAATTTAGAAGTTATTTTCTTTGTAAGAAAATATATGATGAACATTCCAAGCATTGCGAAAAGAACAGCAAAGAACATTTTTAATGCTACAAAAACAGCTAACAAAATAGCGAAGAACAAAAAGAAAAAATACCAATATTTTCTTGTGTAATATAAATGAATTCCTATGTTATTGTTGAAAGGTAATGTTGCGAAACAAGCTATGAATGCAGGAATGACCATTGCATAATAAAAGAATTCTAAATTGGTTATGAAATATAATATGTGCATAAACATAGTAATAAGGAAGAAGGAAAACAAAGTAGACATTAAAGTCCAAGATATGTGTCTTTTATTTTCTCCTGGGAAAAATTTTCCATGTCTGTGTCTTTCAATACGTTTAATAGTTATTATGCCAGGAAACAACAAGGGCAACAAACCATAACTGATAAATGAAATAACAAAACCAATAAGCAAACCGTTTCTCCAAGCTTCATATTTTGCCGTATAACCTTTTATGATTGCAAATCGTTTAGCAACATAAATCCCTATAAATAAAACAACTGCAGTAATTAACCATAACATGACTAATTTAGAAATTATAAAACCAACAGCAATTTCTTCTTGTCCCCAAGACACTTTTGCGAAAAAGAAG
Organism: uncultured Methanosarcinales archaeon; assembly: GCA_964428445.1. GTDB lineage: Archaea > Nanobdellota > Nanobdellia > Woesearchaeales > SKGA01 > SKGA01. The sequence goes on from CAYRYC010000005.1 coordinate 42,963, forward strand.
AAGAAAACAAGAGTCATAACAGATGTTGAGAGAAGAAAATCTTTTCTTTCTTTCAAGGAAAATAAATAATTCCGTTTAAATCTGCTACTCACCATATTTCATTATTTAAAGAAACATTCTTTATAAATATTTAGTTCTCATCGTTCAAGTAGATTTTTTTGTAAAGTGTTATGAAATGGTCTTGATCTAGATTTATTCCTGCATCTCTAAATCTAAATGCTAGCCGCTCTCCCTTTCTATCCTCTTCGTTCTCGGGTTCGAAAAAATCAAGCAAACGCTCCAATAGTTTTGGATAAACATATCTTTTGTTAAGGAATAAAACAACATTCTTTCCTTCATTTACAATATATGGTTTTTTTGTCAGTTTGACTACTAGTTTGTCTTTTTTTATTGTGTGTTTACCATCAAATGTAAAACCTCTAGATTCAAATTCTCTAGCAATTATAGGAATCATGCATTCTCTCAAAGACAAAGAATAATCAACAAGAAGATTATCAACAATTTCTTGCGGTTCGCCAATATCAATAACCCTACCAAGATATTTTTTTGTTTCTTGTTTTACCTTTCCGCGTTTCCAGGAATTTTTTACAATGTAAGCGTATTTTTTTCCTTTTACGGTTTTTGCTCTTACAAACATTTTAACTTTTCATCTCTTTTGCTTCAGATACTGTTTTTGCATCTTTTCCTGAAGCGAAATTCATTATTTTTACTTCTCGTGTTTTTAATGAAACAATCATTGCTCTTGCAGGTTGGGGTTCTAATCCTCTTTTTTCTTGATCTTCAGTAATCGCCGTCCAACAAGAACTGTTTAAGCAAGTCACATTTCTATAATTTTTTGATTGCGCCCTATGAATGTGTCCTGTTGCAAAAATATCTGGAATAGGATCTATAACAAGAGCATCTTCGTGAACATCAGGAATATACAATGAAGATCCGTGTGTTGGCGCTAAATGTCTTCGTTTAAGAAGATGAATCATTATGTCGTCTGCGAGCTTTTGCCCTCCTCCTGCTCTTATGCTGGGAATAGCATCAGAATAATAAATTAAAGAATAACCATGATAAATTAAAACATCAATTCCTGAAAAAGTATCAGAAACATCAATTGAAACCGTTGATGGATTTGAAACCATAATAACGTTTGGAAGATCCCAAATAGGTTCTGCATATTCTTTATCCAAAGGAAGTTGTGGTTCTGCGATTCTCCCAACATCATGATTACCAGGACAAATAACGACCTTCATGTGTTTAGGAATTTTACTCAAATAATAAGCCATTTGTTTATATTGTGATCGAACATCTAAAATTTCTAAATCATTTTCTTGACCAGGATAAATTCCTGCGCCTTCAATAAGATCCCCTAATAAAAATACATATTTTACTTTTTTAGCAATTTTTCTTTGCTCCAAAGTTCCCATTTTTCCATTTAACCAAAGCAACATTTTATGAAATTCTTTTTTTAGAAATTCTTTTGATCCAAAATGCATATCTCCTAAAAATAAAGCATAATGATCAAAAGGTGATTTTTTTAATTCTTTACTTAAAGGTATGTCTGGATGGATGATTGCATTACAAAAAACAATATCTCCTCCTGATTGGCCTACAACACCTATTATTTCATCAAGAACTAAATCTTTTGCTTCTACAATAAGTTCTTTATTGTCTTTATGAATAAGAACTTTGGTTGATCCTGAAAGATCTTCGAGAGAAAGCATTATGTGTCCATTTTTTGTTTCTCCTTTTTCTAAAACCATTCCTATAATAGAAACTGTGTCTTTGTCTTTTTTACCTTTTAGACGATGAATGGCTGTTAGGCCTGTTAATTCTGATCTGTTCTTTAACATTCCTTCGATTTTTTTGAAACGAACATTTATGTGTCTAACAAAATCTTGCACTGTTCTTTTATTTGGTGATTTTTCATAGGAATTTATTATTGAAATTCTTGAAGGAGTTTTAGGAATATCTGGATCTATTT